>DASXTS010000417.1:0-25505 GCA_036505275.1 Pseudonocardiaceae bacterium | reverse complement strand
ACGCCCGAACCGGCGAACACGCCGCGGAACGCGGCTCATGAGGACACCACCGCGCCGTCGTACATGCGGATCTGGCGGGCGGCGACGGCGGCCACGTCGTGGTCGTGGGTGATGACCACGACGGTGGTGCCGGCGGCGTGCAGCTCACGCAGCACGGCCAGCACGGCGGCGCCCGAGGCGGAGTCGAGATTGCCGGTGGGCTCGTCGGCCAGCACCAGCGGCGGCGAGCCGACGACCGCGCGAGCGATCGCCACCCGCTGCTGCTCCCCGCCGGAGAGCTGGTGTGGCCGGTGGGTCAGCCGGTGGCCGAGGCCGATCCGGTCCAGCGTCTGGGCGGCCCGCTGCCGGCGGGCCCGCTGCGGCACCCCGGCGTAGAGCAGCCCGTCTGCCACGTTGTCCAGCACCGGCACCCCGGCGGCCAGGTGGAACTGCTGGAACACGAACCCGATGCGGCCGGCCCGAAGCGCCGCCAGCTCGCGATCGGACAGCCGCGCCACCGGATGGCCGTGCACCATCACCGAGCCGGATGACGGCCGGTCCAGGGTGCCGATCAGGTGCAGCAGCGTTGACTTGCCCGATCCGGACGGCCCGACGATCGCCACCAGCTCGCCGGCCTCGATACGCAGCGTGGCGTCCCGCAGGGCGACCACCCCACCCGGGTAGACCCGCCCGACTCCGTCCAGCTCAACCACGGCGTTCACTTCGCCACCCCCACCGTGGTGCCCTCGGCGACGCCGGCGCCGGAGACCTCGACCCGGCCGTCGGCGAACATGCCGACCTCGACGGCCACGATGCGGCTCACCGCGCCATCAACCACTTCCAGGCCGTAGCCGCCCTCGCGCAATGCCAGCAGGGCGGTGACCGGCACGGTGAGCACGTTCTTGCGCTCCTGCGACACCAGCGCGACGTCCACCGGCGCCTCGTCGAGCGCGCCCAGCGCGGCCTGGTCCTCGATGGTGACGGTGACCTCGATGGTCGCGCCGGCCGAGTTCTGCCCCGGCCCGCCGTCGGACGCCGCGGTGGCCACGGTGCCGACGCTGGACACGGTGCCGGTCACCGTGCGTCCGCCGGGCAGGGTCACCTTGACGGTGCCGCCCACCACGGCGAGCGCCTGGTCGTCCACGTCCAGGTCGACCCGCACCGAGCGGGTGGTGCCGGTGTAGTGCAGCACCGGCCCGCCGGCCTGCCCGCCGAGCTGGGCGTCCAGCTTGCTCACCCGCACCGCGCCCGCGGCGTAGGCGATCTGGCCGGGCTCGACGACGCCGGTCTCCGCGCGGCCGAGGTCGCGTTGCCACCGCTGCACCGCGGCCGCGGTGGCCGAGGTGTACGCGTCGTCCACGGTGAAGCCGGTGTAACCGAGCGCCGCGAGGTTCTCCTCCAGCTGCCGCACGTCGGCGCCCTTGTCGCCGGCGGCCAACCGGCGGTATGCCGGCAGGTTCCCGTACAGCAGCGTCACCGGCAGCTCGTCGACCCGGTAGAGGGTGCCGCCGCGCTCGACGACGGCGCCGAGCCCCGGCAACCAGGTGATCGTGCCGCCGCCACGGCCCTCCAGCGCGGTGACCGCACCGTACCCGAGTGTGCCGTCCACCTCGGTGTGCTCGACGAGCGTGGCCCTGGTCACCGTCGTGGTAGCCGCCGGCAGGCCGGTGCCGGTTGCCGCCTCGGTGCCGGTGCCGCCGACACCGACGGCGGCCGCCACGGCGGCGCCGGCGGCCAGCGCGGCCAGCGTGGTCAGGCCGGCCAGCCGCAGCGTGCGCCGGCTCATGTGCCACCCCCGGACCCTTCGCTGTTGACCTCCGGCCCGAGGCCCGGCCCGAGGTGGCGGCAGGCCTCCAACGCCGCCCGCAGCTTGTCCTGGTCCGGCGGAGCCGCGCCGTCGCCGCCGCCTCCGCGTGCCTCAATCCTGAGCCCGCCCTGGTCCGGGTCGGGGTCCGGCACGTCCACGCCGTGCTCGCGCATGCACTCCGCCATGGCTCGCGCCTTCTCCAGGTCCTCCGGCGAAAGCTGGCGCGGCTCGCCGCCGTTGGGCAGGAACGAGCGGCACGCCTGCATGGCCGCCTGCATCTTGCTCATGTC
Organism: Pseudonocardiaceae bacterium; assembly: GCA_036505275.1. Taxonomy (GTDB): domain Bacteria; phylum Actinomycetota; class Actinomycetes; order Mycobacteriales; family Pseudonocardiaceae; genus DASXTS01. The sequence goes on along the minus strand of DASXTS010000417.1, from coordinate 23,429 downwards.
CACGTCGCCGGGTCCGCCGCGCAGCTGCACCGGTCCGCCGCCGGGCTCGGGGTCTGGCATGTCCACGCCGTGTTCACGCATGCAGGACGCGAACTGCCGCATTCGCTCCTCGTCGTCCGCCGGCGGCTGCGCACTGGTCGTGGTGGTCGCCGCCGCGCCCTGGCCACCCGCGGTGGCCACCTGCGAGTCGTCTCCGGCGCGAGCGCAGCCGGCGAGCAGGATCGCCAACGCGGTCGCGACCAAAGCAAGATGTCGTCTCATGGCACGGCAGCCTCGCTGCCGGCCGATAACCCCGGCGTAACCACGAGCTCGTGCGGACAAGATCGTGCCGAAGGGGTGTGTCCGTTTACGCCCCCGTTATGGTCCGGCGCGGGATCATGGCGCCATGCGGGTGCTGGTCGTGGAGGATGAGCAGCTGCTCGCCGACGCGATCGTGGAGTGGTTGCGGCGGGAGGCGTTCGCGGTCGACGTGGTCTACGACGGCGCGGCTGCGCTGGAGCGGTGCGTGGTCAACGACTACGACGTCGTGGTGCTGGACCGGGACCTGCCGCTGGTGCACGGTGACGAGGTCTGCCGGGCCGTGGTGGACTCGCCGTCGAGCACCAGGGTGCTCATGCTGACCGCGGCGTCGGCGGTGCGCTCGCGGGTGGAGGGCCTGGCCATCGGCGCGGACGACTATCTGACCAAGCCGTTCGCATTCGTCGAGCTGTCGGCCAGGGTCCATGCGCTGGCCCGCCGCACCCGCAAGGCGGCGCCGCCGGTGCTGACCAGGGCCGGCATCCGGGTTGACTGCGCGCGCCGCGAGGTCTACCGGGACGGCCGGTTCGTACCCGTGGCGCGCAAGGAGTTCGCGCTGCTGGCCGAGTTGCTGCGGGCCGACGGCGGCGTCGTCTCCACCGAGGAACTGCTGGAGAAGGTGTGGGACGAGAACGTCGACCCGTTCACCAACGTGGTGCGGGTGACCATGATGAAGCTGCGCCGCAAGCTCGGCGAACCGGCGGTGGTGCAGACCGTGCCCGGGGTCGGCTACCGGATTCCGTGACGAGGCTGCTGCCGCGGAGCTGGACCATTCGGGTGCGGCTGACCGTGCTGTACGGGGGCATGTTCTTCGTCGCCGGTGCCGTGCTGCTGGTGCTGACCTACGGCCTGGTGCGGCAGAGCCTGGACGGCCGCCTGTTGCCGGGCGAGCGCACGATCACCTCGGGCATCCCCCCGACCACGGATTCGCAGGGTACGGTCCTCAACAGGGTCGACCCCGCCACGCTGCAGCAGATCCAGCAGACGGTGATCGCGGAGCAGACCAAGTTCCGCAACGACACCCTCAATGCCCTGCTGCGCTACGGCGGGTTGGCGCTCGGCATGGTCGGGCTGGCCGCGGTGGCGTTCGGCTGGCTGATGTCCGAGCGGGTGCTGTTGCGGCCGCTGCAGCGGATCACCGATACCGCGACGCGCATCGGCCGTGGCCGGGCGGCCGGGGTGACCGGGCTGCACGAGCGGATCGCGTTGAGCGGCCCGCGCGATGAGATCACCGAGCTGGCCGACACGTTCGACGCCATGCTGGAGCGGCTGGACCGCTCCTTCGACGGGCAGCGCCGGTTCGTCGCGAACGCCTCGCACGAGCTGCGCACCCCGCTGGCGATCAACCGCGCGCTGCTGGAGGTGGCCCTGACCAGGCCAGGTGCCTCGGCCGACCTGCGCCAGCTCGGCGGCACCCTGCTGGCGGTGAACGCGCGGCACGAGCGGCTGATCGACGGCCTGCTCACCGTGGCCCGATCCGAGCACGAGGTGGTCGAGCGGGTCGCCGTCGACCTCTCGCACATCGTGGAGTACGTCGCCGACGAGCTGGCCTCGACCGCGGCCACGGCCGGCGTCGCCGTCCGGGTCGACGAGGCGCCCACCCCGGTGCGCGGTGACCCGGTGCTGCTGGAGCAACTGGTGGCCAACCTGCTGACCAACGGCATAAGGCACAACGTGCCGTCCGGCGGCTGGGTCCACGCCAGCACCAGGGCATCCCCGGACGGCGCAGTCCAGCTGATGGTCAGCAACACCGGACCGACCGTTCCCGGCTACGAGACCGAGGCCATCTTCGAGCCGTTCCGCCGCCTCGGTGCCGACCGGCTGTCCCTGTCACTGCAGCCGTCCTCGGACGGCGTGCCGGGCGCCGGGGTCGGCCTTGGCCTGTCCATCGTGCGGGCGGTCGCCCGCGCGCACGGTGGCGACGCCCGCGCCGAACCGCGCGAGGGCGGCGGCCTGGTGGTCACGGTGACCCTGCCGAGCTAACCGCCCGCCAGCTCCCGGTACATGATGTGCACCCCGACCGGGCCGAGGGTCGCATGCCGGAACGCCGCCGGCACGGTGGCGAGCGTGCGAAAGCCCAGCGACGTCCACAGCGCCACCGCGGCGGTGTTGGTCTCGACCACGGCGTTGAACTGCATGGCCCGGTAGCCGGCCGCGGCCGCCTCGGCCAGCACGTGCTCGGCCAACCGGCGGCCGATGCCGCGGCCGGCGCGGTCGGGATGAACCATGAACGACGCGTTGGCGACGTGGTTGCCGAGGCCGGCGTTGTTCGGCTTGAGCACGGCCGTGCCGACCACATCGCCGGCGGTCTCCACGATGTACACCACCGCCGGTGGCGGCTGCATCCACAGCGTCCGCGCGGTCGGCTCGTCGGTGTCCGGCAGCCACATGTACGAGTCTCCGGTCGCGACCACCCGGTGCCACATCGGCCAGATCCGCGGCCAGTCGCCGCCAGCCGCGCGGCTGATCGTGGTCATGCTCATGCTCATACCGCCGGCGGACGGTCCTCGAACGGCGTCGAGAGCACCACCGTCGTCTTGGTGGACACCTGGGCCGCCTCGCGGATCTGGCGCAGCAGGTTCTCCAGCTCGGCCGGGGTGGCAACCCGCACCTTGAGGATGTACGACTCATTGCCGGCCACCGAGTAACACGCCTCGACCTGCCGAAGGTGCTGGATGCGCTGCGGGTAGTCGTCCGGGGCGGCCGGGTCGATCGGCGTGAGCGAGACGAACGCGGTGAGCGGCAGGCCGATCTGCTCCCCGTCCAGCCGCGCCGCGTACCCGCGCAGCACGCCGCGCTGCTCCAGCCGCCGCACCCGCTGGTGCACGGCGGAGACCGACAGCCCGACCCGCTCGGCGAGATCCGTGAAGCTGCACCGGCCGTCCGCGGCCAGCTCGCGGACGATGGCCTGGTCGATCTCTGTGAGGCCGGCGCGGTCGGGCGTGCTCACGCGATGCTCACAGGGACATCAGCTCGCGCGGCCGGGTGTTCAACGGCTCGCAGCCGTCCGCCGTGACCACCACGATGTCCTCGATCCGCGCCCCCCACCGGCCGGGCAGATAGATGCCCGGCTCGACGCTGAACGCCATTCCGGGTTCGAGCGCCAGATCGTTGCCGGCCACGATGTACGGCTCCTCGTGCACGTCGAGCCCGATGCCGTGCCCGGTGCGGTGCACGAAGTACCCGCCGAAACCGGCATCAGCGATGATCGTCCGTGCGACCGCGTCCACCCCCTCGGCGCTGACGCCGGGGCGGACCGCGGCGACGGCGGCCTGCTGTGCCTCGTGCAGCACCGCGTAGGTGTCCCGCACCTCGGCCGTCGGTTCGCCGCCGACGCAGTAGGTGCGGGTGCTGTCCGAGTAGTAGCCCTCCGGTACCGGGCCGCCGATGTCCACCACCACGATGTCGCCCGGCTCGATCACCCGGTCGGACACCTCGTGGTGCGGGCTGGCCCCATTCGGGCCGGAGCCGACGATAACGAACGACGCCGCGGTGTGGCCCTCCTGCACCATGGCCGCCGCGATCGCCTCTGCCACCTCGGCCTCGGTGCGGCCCGGCTTGGCGAACTCGGCCATCCTGGCGTGCACCCGGTCGATGGCCGCGCCGGCCCTGCGCAGCGCGGCGATCTCGGTGCGGCCCTTGCGCATCCGCAGCTCGCGCAGCACCGGCCCGGCAAGCCGCTGCTCGGCGCCGGGCAGCGCGGCCCGCAGCGCGAGCACGTGCGCGGCCGGCATCGTGTCGGCCACCGCGACGGCGCGCGGCGCTGTCCCCAGCAGGCCGCCGACCAGGGCGTACGGGTCCTCGCCATCCACCCAGTCGGTCAGCTCGACGCCCAACTCGGCCAGCCCGATGCCCGCGTAGCCCGGCCGCTCCAGCCGCGGCACCACCAGCACCGGCCCACCCCGGCTGGGCAGCACCAGGCAGGTCAGCCGCTCGCTCACCCCGGCGTGCCGGTCCGGCGGCACGCCGATCAGGTAGCGCAGGTCCGAGCTCGGTGTGATCACCAGCCCGTCCAGGCCGGCATGCGCGGTGACGTCGATGGCGCGGGCGAGTCGCCCGGCAAGGGCATCGATCATACCCAGCAGCCTACGGCTGTGGATAAGTCGTGAGTGGCAAATGGTGTTATGACACCATTTGCCACTCACGGGCAGCCGTAGGCTGCCCTTCATGCTGGTGCTGCTGGATTCGGCGAGCCTGTACTTCAGGGCGTTCTTCGGGGTCCCCCAGACGATCACCGCGCCGGACGGCACACCGGTCAACGCCGTGCGCGGGTTCACCGAGATGGTGGCGTACGTGATCGAGCTGGCGAAGCCCACGCGGCTGGTCGCCTGCCTCGACCTGGAGTGGCGGCCGGCGTTCCGGGCGCGGGCGCTGCCGTCGTACAAGGCGCACCGGCTGGCCCCGGACGGCAAGCTGGAGATCGTCCCCCCGGACCTGGAGCGGCAGGTGCCGATCCTGCTCGACGTGCTGCGCGCGGCCGGCATCGCCAGGGCCGGCGCGGACGGTTACGAGGCCGACGACGTGATCGGCGCGCTGTGCGCCCGCGAGCGCACCGATGCGGTCGAGGTGGTCTCCGGTGACCGCGACCTGTTCCAGGTGGTGCGCGACGAGCCGACCCCGGTGCGGGTCCGCTACGCCGGGCGCGGGCTGGCCAGGGCCACCCTGTACGGGCCAGCCGAGCTGGCCGAGCGGTACGGGCTGCCGGCCGCCCGCGCAGGCGCGGCTTACACGGACATGGCCGTGCTCCGCGGCGACCCCTCCGATGGGCTGCCGGGGGTACCCGGCATCGGCGAGAAGACCGCGGCCGGCGTGGTGTCCAAGTTCGCGTCGTTCGACGAGCTGCTCGCCGCCGTGGACGACCCGCGCGACCGCAGGCTCTCGGGCGGAATCCGGACCAAACTGGCCGCGGCGCGGGAGTACCTCGCGGTGGCCCCCGCCGTGGTGCGTGCCGCGGTCGACGCCCCGGTGGCGCTCTCCGACGACGACCGCCTGCCGCCGGAGCCTGACGACCTCGAAGAGCTGGCCGCGCTCGGCGAGCGCTGGGGCATCGCCGGCCCGGTGCGGCGCCTCACCGAGGCGATGCTCGCGGCCGCGCGCTAGCAGGCGCTAGAAGAACGTGCCGGACCAGGGCACCTCGGCGGTGGCGAACAGCGAATCGGCGGCGGGTAAGGCCGCCTGATCGTGCACGGTGAGCCAGCCGGTGGCGGCCAGGGTGGACGGCGCGACATCGCCCAGGTACAGCCGGCCGGCCACCGCGACGTCGCACTCGAGCTGCGGTGCCGCGTCAACCCTGCTCACGCCGTCCGGCGTGATGCGGTAGCAGCCTGTGTTGGCCGTCAGCAATGGGTCCCGCACGGCCAGCAGCACGGCCTCGGAGCCGGCCCAGGACCGCGCGGAGAGCGCGGCCGGCACGTCGACCAGGCGAAGCCAGGCCTCGTCATCGAGCTGGGAGACCACCGCCCTCGGGTCGGCGAGCAGCAACTGCAGCGGCTCGTCCAGCGGCCGTAGCCAGGCCTTGACCTGGTTGATCAGGTCGACGCGGAGCACGAACCGCCACAGCGCCGCGGTCGCCGGCATGTTCGCGGCGTGCAGGTCGTCGATCTGCAGCATCGTGCCCCACGGGTTGTCGGCCGTCGCGTTCTTCTGCGGGTGGTAGAGCATGAAGCCGTCGTCGCCGTCCTGGCCGCTGTGCACCGCGGCGACCACCAGCTCGTCCTCGCGGCCCGGCTGCTCGAGGTTCAGCCGCCACCACTGCTGGTTGCGCTCCAGCCGGCCGGGACGGCCCGGTGTGATCCGCCGGTATACCTCGGGCAGCACGGCGAGCATCTCGTCCCGGTCGATCAGCCGCACCTGGCCGGACAACCGCGCGCCCGGATGGTAGGCGGCCCGCGGCACGTCCACCGTGATGTGCCGGCCGCGGGTGGCCACGCCGTAGCCGAACCGGCCGTAGATGGGGTACTCGGAGGCGCGCAGCGACGCGATCGGCTCGCCGGCCGCCGCGACCGAGGCGAGTTGTTCGCGCATCAGCGCAGTGAGCACGCCGCGTCTGGTGTGGTCGGCACGCACCCCGACCCTGGTGACGGCCGCCGACGCAAGCATGGCGCCACCGGGAATGGTCATCCGCATCGGCGCGGACATCGTGGTGCCGACCAGCCTGCCGTCGGCGTAGCCGCCGAACGTGCGGCCGGGCAGGAACGACCCGCTGGCTACCTGCCAGCCGGCGTCGGTGGCCGGCGGGTGGTGCACGGCGGCGCGGAACAGGGCGTGGGCGGCGCGGAGGTCATCGGACTCCAGCGTCTTGACGTCGATCACGCCGCCCATCGTGCTCGCGGGGCCGACATCCCGCGAGCGGGTTACTTCGGCTCGCCGACCTCGTACTCGCCGCTGTCGGTCTTGATCGTGATGGTGACCTGGCGTTCCTGGCCGTCGACGTTCGCGGTGCAGGTGAACGTCCGACCAGCCTTGACCTCCTGCCCGGCCGGGCAGTTGACCGTCGTGACGTTCTTCTTGTAATTCTCGGTGAGGATCTTCTTGACGCCGTCCTGCACGGCCACCTTGTCGAAGGTGGTCCTGCCGAGCGTGCCGCTGGCCGCGAGCACCACGACTGCCCCGCCGGCGATCACCAGAACGCCGATCACGAGCAGGATCCAGGGCAGCGCCGAGCGTTTCTTCTTCGCCGGTGGCGGGGCAGGCGGGTACTGCCACTGCTGCCCCGGCTGCGGGTACGGCTGGCCGGCCTGCCCGTACTGGCCGGGCTGTCCGTACTGGCCGGCCTGCCCGTACTGGCCCGGCTGCCCGTACTGGCCCGCCTGTCCGTACTGGCCGGGCTGTCCGTACTGGCCCGGCTGCTCGTACCCGCCGTACTGGCCTGGTTGGCCGTACTGGCCCGGCTGTCCGTACTGCTGCCCGCCGTAGGACTGCTCCCCGTACGGCTGCTGTCCCGGCTGGCTGTAGTACCCGCCGTAGGACGGCTGCTCGCCCTGGCGACCACCAAACCCGTCCTCCGGCTGCTGGCCCCGGTCGGTTTCGTCGCCGCCGTTGGAACCGTGCGGGCTGGACATCGTGCGCCTCCGTGGACAGCATGGGCCTCCGGCCGCGATCAAACCACAGCACGGCTCAGCGACCCAACAATCAGGTGCCCAACAATCAGGTGCCCAGCGCCACCACGCCCCGGCGCAGTGAGGTGATCGCCCGCTCGGCGGCCGTGGCGACGGAGGCCGCCACGCCGGGCACCACGCGAAGCTGATCGAGCAGGTCGACGACCTGCCGGCACCACCGGACGAAGTCGCCGGCAGAGAGCTCCTGGCCGTTCTGCTCGGCGGCGGTGAGCACCGCGGTGAGCGACTCGCCACGGGCCCAGCGGTACACCGGCCAGGCAAAGCCGAGGTCGGGCTCGCGGGTGCGCTCCACCCGGTGCCGCCGCTCGTCGTCCTCCAGGCCGGCCCAGATGCGCATCGTGTGCTCGAGCGCGTCGGTGACCGGGCCGCCCGGCACCCGAGGCGCACCCGCGACGTCGCGGCGGGACTCGAACACCAGCGCGGAAACAACCGCAGCCAGCGACGGGGCGTCCAGGTTGTCCCACACCCCGGACCGAAGGCATTCCGCGGCCAGCAGGTCGGACTCGCTGTACAGCCGGGCCAGCGTCCGCCCATGCGACGTGACCGTGTCGCCGGGCCCGAGGTAGCCGCGCTCGGTGAGTAGCGCGCGGATCCGGTCGAATGCGCGGGCCAGCGAGTGGGTGGTGGCCGCCACCCGCTGCCGCAGCTGCTCGGTCTCCCTGGCCAGCCGCAGATACCGCTCGGCCCAGCGGGCGTGCTCCTCGCGGTCGGCGCAGCCGTGGCACGGGTGTGCCCGCAGTGCCGCGCGCAGCGTGGCCAGCTCGGTGTCGTCCGCGGCGTCGGACCGGCGGCGACGGGAGGGAGCCACGATGCCGGTGTTGCGCAGTGCGGACGCCAGGTCGCGCCGGACCCGCGGCACCCGGTGCTCGACCCGCTTCGGCAGCCGCATCCGGCCGAGCACCTGCACCGGGGTGGTGAAGTCGTGCGCGGTCAGCCGGCCGGCCCAGCGGTCCTCGGTGAGGACCAGCGGGCGGGCCTCGCCGTCGGGCTCCAGCCCGGGGTCGAGCACCACGGCCAGCCCGGAGCGCCGACCGCTCGGCACGGCGATCACGTCGCCGCGTTGCAACGTGCTCAGCGACTTGGCGGCCTCCGCCCGACGTTCGGTGCTGGCCGAGCGGGCCAGCGCCCGCTCCCGGTCGGCGATCTTGCGGCGCAGCGTGGCGTACTCGGCGAAGTCGCCGAGGTGGCACTCCATGGACTCGGCGTAGCCGGCCACCGCCTCCTCGTTGCGCTCGATCCGCCTGGCCAGCCCGACCACCGACCGGTCGGCCTGAAACTGCGCGAGCGACTGCTCCAGCAGCTGCCTGGCCGGCTCGGCGCCGAGCCGGGCGACCAGGTTGACCGCCATGTTGTAGCCCGGCCGGAACGACGAGCGCAGCGGGTAGGTGCGGGTGGAGGCCAGGCCGGCCACCTGTTTGGGGTCCATGCCGGGCTGCCAGACCACGACGGCGTGCCCCTCGATGTCGATGCCCCGCCGCCCGGCGCGCCCGGTGAGCTGGGTGTACTCCCCCGGGGTCAGCTCGACGTGGGCCTCGCCGTTGAACTTCACCAGCCGCTCCAGCACGACTGTGCGGGCCGGCATGTTGATGCCGAGGGCGAGCGTCTCGGTGGCGAACACGGTCTTCACCAGGCCGCGGACGAAGAGCTCCTCGACGGTCTGCTTGAACGCCGGCAGCAGCCCGGCGTGGTGGGCCGCAATGCCCCGCTCCAGCGCCTCCCGCCACTCCCAGTAGCCGAGCACGGCGAGGTCGCCGTCCGGCAGCTCGGCGGTCTGGGCGTCCACGATGCGGCGGATCTCCGCCGTCTCCTCCGGTGTGGTGAGCCGCACCCCGGTCCGCAGGCACTGGGTGACCGCGGCGTCGCACCCGGCCCGCGAGAAGATGAACGTGATGGCCGGCAGCAGCCCGGCCCGGTCGAGCCGCTCGACCACGTCCACCCGTGACGGCGGCCGAAAACCCCGCGTCCCCGAGCCAGCACCAAAGCCGCCGCGGCGGCCGCGGGCCCACGGCGAGAGGTGCCGCTCCACTTCCTCGGTGTACTTGAGCAGGTTCGGCTCGATCCGCAGTTCGCCGCCCGATTCCCCGCCGAACAGATCGAACATCCGCGAGCCGACCTGCATGTGCTGCCACAGCGGTACCGGCCGGTGCTCGTCGACCACAACCGCGGTGTCGCCGCGCACCGCGACCAGCCACTCGCCGAACTCCTCGGCATTGCTCACGGTCGCGCTCAGGCTGGCCAGCCGCACGTGCTGCGGCAGGTGCAGGATGACCTCCTCCCACACCGCGCCGCGGAACTTGTCGGCGAGGTAGTGCACCTCGTCCATCACGACGTACCCGAGGCCGTCCACCGTGGTGGACTCCGCGTACAGCATGTTGCGCAGCACCTCGGTGGTCATCACCACGATCCGGGCGTTCCCGTTGATCGAGATGTCGCCGGTGAGCAGGCCCACCGCGGCGCCGCCGTGCACCGCGACCAGGTCGGCGTACTTCTGGTTCGACAGTGCCTTGATCGGCGTGGTGTAGAAGCACTTGCGGCCCTCGGCCAGCGCCAGGTGCACGGCGAACTCGCCGACCACCGTCTTGCCGGCCCCGGTGGGCGCGCACACCAGCACGCCGTGCCCCTCCTCCAACGCCCGGCACGCGGTGACCTGGAACTCGTCCAGCTCGAACGGCAGCCGCCCGGTGAACTCGGTCAGTCTGGGGTAGCGCGCCCGGCTGCGCGCGGCGGCGTAGGCCTGCGCTGGCGTGGCTGGCGTCGGCACACTCTCCAGGCTGTCACATTCGCGCCCCGCTCGTTGCCCGCCCGCCCGGCCGCATACCGCCCGGCCTCATCGCCGCCTTGCCGGAGACCTGGGGGAAACCCCCAGGTGAGGACGGGTGGTTGCCGGATTCCGGGACGATGGGTCAGGTTCATGGCGTGCTGGCCTGTGCGGATTGAGCGGGCGATCACGGCGTTCTGGCGGGTTCCCTGCGGGGCGGGCACTGTCAGGTGCTGGCCGGCCCCGCCGTGACCACCCGGATCGCCGCGGGCACGCACTCCGCGGTCATTGGCAGCGGGCCCTGCCGCTCGCCGTCGGCGTAGGTCACCCAGCCGCTGTAGCCAGAGATACGCACCTCGCGGGCGCGCAGCGTGCTCACCTCCGGCTCGTCCATGTGCCGGCCCTCGCGCACCGTCGGGAAGATCCGCACCAGCCGGCGCCGGCTGATCCGACCCACCACGGTGACATCGAACATGCCGTCGTCCATGACGGCGTCCCGGCAGATCTTGAGGCCGCCGCCGTAGCTGGCAGTGTTGCCGACCGAGATCATTGTGGCCTGCATGTCGCGCCGGCCGTCCTCCGTCTCGACGGTCAGCGGATAAGACCGCAGCCTCGCCAGCTCGGCGAAGATCGCCAGGTCGTACCGCCTTGGCCCGGCCGGCCAGCGCATCCGGTTGGCCCGCTCGTTGACCATGGAGTCGAACCCGGCGCACAGCACCGTGGCGAACCACCGGCCACCACGGATCCGGCCGAGGTCCACCTCGCGGGTGTGGCCCGTTGTCAGGCCGGCGGCCACCGCGGACGCCGCGTGCTGCGGGTCGGCCGGCAGCCCGAGGCAGATCGCCAGGTCATTGCCGGTGCCGGCCGGAATCACAGCAAGCGCCGTCCTGCTCTGCGCACACGGCTGCAGCGCTAGGTGCACGGTGCCATCGCCGCCGAGCACCGCCAGCACGTCGTACCGTTCCTCGACCGCGCGCTGCGCGGCCGCCAGGGTGTTTTCCGGGTCGGTGGCGACGTGCACATCGAGCCGGTCGACGGCCGCCCGCAGGGTGACAGCCACCCCGTCGGCCGCCCTGCGGCCGGCGCCCAGCCCCGACGCGGGGTTCACCACCAGCATTGCCCGCACGGCCGCCGATCGTAGAAGCCACCGGCGGTATCAGCCGGTGGTAACAATCGAGGTGGCGAGGAGGTGGGCGAAGACTTCTGCTGGGGTTCGGTAGCCGAGGATACGGCGTGGTCTGTTGTTGAGTTCGCGGGCACGAGGTCGAGGTAGGTTTGATCGTCGGTGACCTCGGTGCCCCTTCGGGAGGTATTCGCGCAGCAGCGCTTGATCCCAAACGGTGGAAGCAGGCTCGCCGCCGACGTAGGAGCGGTTCTCGCGTTGGCGGCAGCGACTCCTTGTGTCACGTAGGAGAGCGTGACCGGCCGCGCCGAGGAACGCCTCGTCGTCCGCCACGATCCTGCCGCGACCGATCCGTGAGTTCATGGTGCGCCTACCATCGCGTCACGCCGCTAGAGGTTCAGGCGGCACCCTGGCCCGAACATTCAGGGGACCACGAGCAATGCGACGCTGAGCGTCGCATCGGGACTGATGCCGTTGCTGGCGGTCAGCACGATGTCGTACCTCCCTGGCCCGGTGGGGGTGCCACTTAGCTCGCCGGTGGCCTCGTCCAACGTCAGCTCCGCCGGCAGTGACCCCGAGGTCACCTTGACCTTCGGCGCCGGTGTCCCGGACAGCAGGGTTGGCCTATACCTATCCTCGGCGCCAACGGTGAACCGCGCTTCAGAAGGGCCGGTAAGGATTGGCGCAGTCCCAGTCGTAGTCGCGCCGTTCTGGGCTCTTTGCTGACCGCTCGGCGTGTTCCGCGTGGACTGTGATCCGAAGTAGAAGCCCACAATGGCGGCAACCAGAGTCGACACCGCGGCCACAACCTGGCTCCGAAGGTCGCGCACGCCCTGCCCGGACAGCCCAAAGATCCCGACAACTACAATGCCGAGTAGTGAAAATCCGGTGATCGCGAGGGTGGTGCGGGTCGTCCGGTTCCCGACGCGGGCCGACCTACTGAGCGCTTCTATCAGGGGTGGTGATAGCGCCTGCCGCTGCTGCATGCTAGCGGCGCCGCCAAGGCCGAGGAGGTTGTCCATGCGCGCCTGTCGTTCCCGATCTTCAGGGCTGAGCTTGCGGAGCCTTGGTTTGAGACCCATGATGTTCTTCAAAGTGGATCGCGGAGCGCTCAAGTTGTACAGCGTTAACGTGAACATGCCGATGATTACGAGCGCAACAAGGACCAATAAGGCAACCAGCAGCCAGTTCGGCAATGATCCCGCGGAATCAACGGTCGTCGGCGCGGGGGTGGTTGTATCGGCCTGCTGACTTCGAACTCCGCCGAGCATGTGCGCCTCCTACGCTTGGAGAAATCGCGTACCGTGGGCTGAAACCCGTCTTGTGACCCGGCCGGCCGGCCAGGTTGGCGCGTTGGCGACCTATCACTCGAAGCAACACGATATCCGGTCCAGCAGGACGACACGCAAGCCAGCCGCACCCAGTCCGGCCTGTCACGCTGATCGGCCTTTCCTGTCGGCCGGCCGGGAGGCCGGGACGCTGCGCTGCGAACACAAACGGCGCAATGTCGGGTTGGCAGCGTACGCGCGCCACGCTCCGAGCCCGTTCCGAACCGACGGGCGATTCAGTGTGAGCCGCAATTAAGAGCGACCAGACTCAGGTGGCGTCGTCGTAACGGCCGGAATCGGCGCGGGTGGCGTCCACCGTGCTGGGGTCGACCGGTTGCGCCGGCTCGACGGGCTCGACCTTGTAGCTCAGTGGCGACGGCTCGTCGTCGCTGAGGCCGTCCCAGCCCTCGGCGGCCCGGCGCCTGGCGACGCCACGGTCGTGGTAGCGGACGATCACGAGGGCGATCAGGAACAGGATGGTGAGCGCGCCGGCGAGGGCGAGCATCGAAATGGGGTCCTGGCTGGGGGTCGCGACCGCGGCGAAGACGAAGAGGCCGAACACGATGCCGCGCAGCCAGGACCGCAGCCGGGCGTAGCTCAGCACGCCGGCCCGGTTCAGCATGACCACCAGCACCGGCAGCTCGAAGCTCACCCCGAAGATCAGCAGCATGGCCAGGATGAAGCTGAAGTAGCGGTCACCGGTGAGCGCGGTGACCACCTGGCCGCCGCCGAAGCTCAGCAGCACCTCCAGGCCCTTCGCGACGACTTCGTATGCCAGCAGCGCGCCGCCGGCGAACAGCAAGGCAGCGACGCCGACGAAACTCATCGCGAAGCGGCGCTCGCGCTCGTACAGGCCGGGGGTGATGAAGGCCCAGAGCTGGTACAGCCAGACCGGGCAGGCCAATACCGCGCCGGCCGCCACCCCGGCCTTGAGCTGCAGCATGAACGCCTCGAACGGCGCGGTGGCCAGCAGCTGGCACTGCCCGTCCACCCCGATGTCGGCCCGCGGCGGCGCCGGCAGTTGGCAGTACGGCTGGGTGAGCAGGGTGCCGAGGCTGGGCAGTCCGAACAGCCGGTACTGGAACCAGAGAAAGCCGACGATGCCGCCGACCAGGACGGCCACGATCGCGACGCTCAGCCGGTAGCGCAGCTCGTACAGGTGCTCGATGAGCGTCATGGTGCCGTCGGGGTTGTGCCGACGGCCAAAGTGGCGCCGCCCCGATCCGCGGCGGAACGGGATGCGCACCGACGTCTACCTGGGCAGGGTCAGGCGCGGTCGCGCTTGATGTCGTGCTCGAGCGGGGCCGCGACCTGCGGGCCGGGCTGGACGTTCTGGTGGGCGTTCTGGGCGGGCGGCAGCGACTGCCGCGGCGCCTCGTCCGCCGGCTCGTCGTCGTCGCGAAGGCCCTTGGTCTCGGCCTTGAAGATGCGCAGCGACCGGCCGAGCCCACGGGCCGCGTCCGGGAGCTTCTTGGCGCCGAACAGCAGCACGATCACCAGCGCGATGATGATGATTTCGGGCGTTCCCAGGTTTGGCATGACGCTCCTCGGTTGGTCCTGTCACCGCATAGTACGTCCCGCGCCGGGTCAGGGGCTGCGCCATGACCGCCTCGGAGGGCGCTATGGACGGCGCCGTGCCCGCCCGCGGCGGCGGGCCAGCTCGGCCGCCAGCTCGGCCCGCCGGTGCTCCAGCAGCGCCGCCTCGGCGGCCAGCTGCCGGCGGTAGGCGGCGGCCACGACGCTGAACCGGCGGAGCAGCACCACCGCCCTGCGAACCACCAGCGCCAGGACGAGCAGGGCCGCCGCGGCGATCACGATGGCGAGCAGGTACGGCGACACGGCGGCAACCTAACGCAGGTCAGCCGAGCGGAAGGTGACCGGCCCGGCCGCCCTGCTGCGACGCAGCGCGGCGGCGGCCCGCTGGCGCAGCGCGGCGGCCAGCTCGGGAGGCTCCTGCACGGTGACGTCCGAGCCGAGCCCGAGCAGCAGCCGTACCATCCAGGCCTCGTCGGCGTAGCGCATCCGCACCCGCGAGGCGCCGTTGCCCAGCTCGACCACCTCGTCCACCGGGTAGTACTCGGCCACCCAGGCGGCGTCCGGGCCGAGTAGCAGCACCGCGACCCGCTGGTCCGGCGCCGGCCGGAAAAGCCCCGCCGAGACGTCGGTCGGCCTGGCGTGCGCCGGCGGGCTGGACGCCTCGTCGAGCAGGGTCACATGCTCGATGCGGTCCAACCGGAAGAACCTGACGCCCTCGGCGAGCCGGCACCAGGCTTCCAGATAGCTGCGGCCCTCGAGCAGCAGCAGCCGCATGGGGTCGACCGTGCGGTCGGTGATCGCGTCGCGGGACGCCGTGTAATAGCGCAGCCGCAGTGCCCGCCGCCGGTCCAGGGCCTCCCTGACGGTCGCGGTGGCCGCCTCCTCGCGGGTGGCCAGCCCGACCACCATGGGGGCCTGCTCGGCCATCCCGGCGGCCGCCTCGATCTTGGCCAGGGCCCGCTGCACGGCGTCGGTGTCCAGCACGCCAGGGGTGTCCACCAGCGCACGCAGCGCAACGACCAGCGCGGTCGCCTCCGCGGCGGCCAGCCGCAGCGGGCGGTTCATGCCGGCGTCGAACGTGACGGTGACGGTCTCGCTGTCGAAGGACAGGTCGATCAGGTCGCCGGGCCCGTACCCGGGCAGCCCGCACATCCAGAGCAGCTCGAGATCGCGGCGCAGCTGCGCGTCGGTGACCCCGAAGTCGGCTGCCGCCTCGTCGATCCGGATCCCCGGCCGGGCCAGCAGGTACGGCACCAGGGCCAGCAGCCGGGGCAGCCGATGGGCGACGGCGCTGCTCACCGCCGTGCCTTCGCCCTGACCGCGTCACCCCTGGGCTCATCGGCAGGCTCGCCGGCGGCCGCGGTCAGCCGGCTCAGCACCATCTCGCGCAGCCACTCGGGCTCGACGACCACCGCGTCGGGGCCGTGCCCGGCGATCCAGCGGGCCGCGGTGTCCGGCCAGTGCATGTCGATCTCCACCAGGTCGCCGGGGACGCCGGCCAGGGTGACCTGGCCGAGCGGCCTGGCGCGTCGGCGCAGACCCAGCGCGCGGCCGGCGGCCAGCCACAGCCGCGCCGTGCCGGACGGGGTGTGGTCGTCGTGTTGCCACGACGAGGTGCCGACCATGGCCAGCAGGTCGAGGCCGTCCGGGCGGCGCACGGCGCCGGCCGGGCCGATCGCCCGCACGTCGCCGACGATGCGGCTGAGCCGGAAGCAGCGGGGCGCCGCCCGGTCGCGGTCGTGGCCGGCGACGTACCAGCGGCCCTTCCAGGACACCACGCCCCATGGTTCGAGGGTGCGCTGGTGCACCGCGTCAGCGGGGTGCCGCCGGTACTCGAACGTCACCGCCCGACCCGCCTGCACGGCGGCCAACAGCGTGCCGAACGCCGGGCCGGCCGCCCGCACCCTCGGCTGCACCGGGCTGTCCTCGTCGTGCACGTCCACCCCGGCGGCCCGCAGCTTGAGCAGCGCGCCGCGCGCCGCGCCAGCAAGGTCCGGCGAATCCCACAGCCGCGCGGCCAGCGCCACCGCGGCCGCCTCGTCCGGCTCCAGGTCGATGTCCGGCAGCTCGTAGTCGCGGCGCGCGATGCGGTACCCGTCGACCGTGTCGAACACCGAGTTGCGGCCGGTCTCCAGCGGCACAGCGAGGTCGCGCAGCTCCGCCTTGTCCCGCTCGAACATCCGGAAGAACGCGTCGTCGCTCGGCGTGTCGGCGTACCCGGCGACGATCGTGCGAATTCGGTCGGCCGTCAGGTACTGCCTGGTCGACAGCAGGCACAGCACGAGGTTCACCAGCCGTTCCGCCCGCGCCGTCGACACACTGGCCAGCCTATCTCCCGTCGGCGGCACAGGGTCGCCGCGGCACGTCACCCGTGGGTCAGGTGACCGGCCGGCCCGGCAGCACCTGCTTGCCGAATCGGGCGTCCCACCTCTCCTGGGCCAGGTGCAGTACCCGCATGGCCGGCAGCACGGACCAGCCGGGTACGAATGGCTCGTGCTCTTCCTTGATCGCCTCGACGAAGTCGGGCCCGATCAGCTCGGCGTTCTCCTGCTCGGTGGGGATCGGCCGCTCGCCCTCCGAGGTGGAGTAGACCGACGCAAGCTCGTCGACGTGGTACGTGTCGCGGTCGGTCACCACGAGCATGTCGTAGATCCGCCAGGCCGCGTAGTAGGAACCGGTGCAGACGATGGACTGGCCGTCGTGGGTCTGCACCACCAGAACGATCTCCATCGGGATGCCGGTGCGCTCGTCCACGGGCGGCATGAAGCTGTACACGTCGCGGATCCGGTCATCGGCCGTGGCCATGTCCCCGGCGGAGATCATCCACAGCCCGAAGTCGACCAGGTGGGTGGTGTGATGCCAGAGGATGTTGTCTGTCCAGGACCGCTTGAGGCCGGTGGCGCCCACGTTCTCCAGTCGGTGGATGAAGAACCGGCCATGCGTGTGGCTGACCCGTTCCTCGCCCCGCCGGGCCCGCTCGACGATAGGGATGCGTTCCTGGCGGAACCGCATGGGATGCGAGACGCCGAGGGTGAGCCCGCGTTCCTTGGCGGCGGCGACGACGCGCTCCGCGCCCTCGAGGTTCATCGCGATGGGGATCTCGACGAGCGTGTGCTTGCCGTGTTCCAGAGACTTCAGCGCCATGTCGGCATGGGTCTCGCTGGGCCCGGCGATGATCACGGCGTCAACCTCTGGGTCGCTCAGCGCGTCGTCGAGGTTGGTCGTCCACTTCTTGTAGCCGTAGGTGGCTGCGAACACCTCGGTCGACTGCGCGCGGCGCCCACCCTTGGGTTCGGCAGCGCGCTCGACGGTGGGATCCGGCGCCCGGCCGACGACGGTGTGCAGCTCGCAGTCCGGGACCCGTTTCAGCGCCTCGGAATGCCAGATTCCCATCATCCCATGGCCGACCAAGCAGACGTTCACCATGGTTTCTCCCTGGTTCGCACGTTCTGAGGATCATGCCGCGAAGCGGGCTACCGGTACACCGGCCACGTCGACCCGGACGGCGAAGATCCCTCCCGACAGTGGCTTGGCGGCGAGCACGTCGGCAGGCACGTGATGGCGCAGCGAGGTCACGAAGATGGTCTGCATGTCCGGTCCGCCGAAGCACGGCATCGTCGGGTTGGAGCAGGGCAAGGGGATCGTGCGGTCGAGCCGGCCGTCGGGACTCCACCTGTTGAGCACCCCGGCCGAGACCCCCGCGCTCCAGTAGAACCCGTCCACGTCGACGGCGGCACCGTCGGGCCGCCCGATCTCCTGGGTCGGGCGGGCGAGCACCCGGCGGTTCGCGATGCTCCCCCGCTCCTGGTCGTACTCGTAGGCCCAGACCACCTCTGCCTTGCTGTCGGAGTGGAACATGGTCCGACCGTCACCGGTCCAGCCCAGCCCGTTGGAGACGATGAGCCCGTCGACCATCCGGTGCAGGCTGCCGTCCGGATCGAGCCGGTACAACGCTCCGATCGGTCGCGTCAGGGTCTCCTCGTCCATGGTGCCGGCCCAGAACCGCCCGTCCGGCGAGGTCTTGCCGTCGTTGAACCGGGTGCCGGGCACGTGCTCGGCCGGAGAGGCGAAGAACGACAGCCCGCCGGCGGCGAAGTCGAGCAGGTGGAACCCGTCCTCCAACGCCACCACTGCCCCGCCGGAGGACCTGAGCCCGAACGAGCCGATGCGTTTGGGCATCGGCCAGGTTCTGGTCTCCCCGGTGGCCGGGTCCAGCCGGTGCAGGGCGGGAGCTCGGATGTCGACCCAGTAGAGCGCCTGCTCTTCGGCCGACCAGACAGGGCACTCCCCGAGTTCCGCCTTGGCGTCGAGCACGCACGTCACCTCGGTGCCGGCGTCCTGTGATGGCGACGTGTCGTGTCGGCTCGCGGTCACCAAATCCTCCGTCGTCGGTGCCGAAACGCGGCTGCGCCCGAAACAGCGGCCAATTACAGTCAAACAACACCCGGGTGGCGCACACGCGCAGCTTCCGCTGAGCGGATGGCCGAACCCGCGCCGGGAACGGGCGCCGCAAGATGCCTTATGGCCCGCAAACAACCTGAGGATCTGCGCAGCCATCGCTGGTACGGCGCGCAGGACCTGCGTTCCTTCGGCCATCGGTCCCGGACGGCTCAGATGGGATTCGACGCGAGCGACTATCGGGGCAAGCCGGTGATCGCCATTGTCAACACCTGGAGCGACATCAACCCCTGCCACACCCATTTCAGGCAGCGCGCTGAGGACGTGAAACGCGGCATCTGGTCCGCCGGCGGGTTCCCGGTGGAGCTGCCGGCCATGTCGCTGTCCGAACCGTTTCAGAAGCCCACCACCATGCTTTACCGCAACCTGCTGGCGATGGAGACCGAGGAGCTGCTGCGGTCCTACCCGGCCGACGGCGCGGTCCTGATGGGCGGCTGCGACAAGACCACACCTGGTCTGCTGATGGGCGCCACGTCGATGGATCTGCCAGCGCTGTTCATGCCGGCCGGGCCGATGCTGCGCGGTCACTGGGGCGGCACCACCCTCGGCTCCGGTTCGGACACCTGGAAGTACTGGGCCGACCTGCGCGCCGGCGCGATCACCCAGGAGGACTGGCAGGAGATCGAGAACGGCATCGCGCGCTCACCGGGCCACTGCATGACCATGGGCACGGCCTCGACCATGACGAGCGCCGCGGAGGCGCTCGGGGTGACGCTGCCGGGTGCCGCATCGATCCCGGCCGCCGACTCCCGGCACGCCGTGATGGCGGCCCACACCGGCCGGCGCATCGTCGAGATGGTCTGGCAGGACGTCAAGCTCTCCGACATCCTGACCAGGGCGGCGTTCCGCAACGCGATCACCACCGTGCTCGCCATCGGCGGATCCACCAACGCGATCATCCACCTGACCGCGATGGCCCGCCGCGCCGGCGTGCAGCTCGGGCTCGACGACTTCGAGGAGCTGGCGCGCCGCACCCCGCTGCTGGCCAACATCCGCCCGTCCGGCAAGTACCTGATGGAGGACTTCTTCTACGCCGGCGGGCTGCCCGCGCTGCTGAACAACCTGGGCGACCTGCTCGACACCACGGCGCTCACCGCCAACGGCAGCACCCTCGGCGAGAACGTCGCACGGGCCAAGGTGTTCAACGAGGATGTGATCCGGACCAGGGAGGACGCCCTGGTCGAGTCCGACACCCTGGCGGTGCTGCGCGGCAACCTGGCTCCGGACGGCGCGGTGATCAAACCCCCGGCCGCCGAGCCACGCCTGCACCGGCATGCCGGGCCGGCCGTGGTGTTCGAGAACTACGACGACATGGCCGCCCGCATCGACGACCCCGACCTCGTCGTCGACGAGAACTCGGTGCTGGTGCTGAAGAACGCCGGACCGCTCGGCGCACCCGGCATGCCGGAGTGGGGACAGCTGCCGATCCCGAAGAAGATCCTCGAGCGGGGGGTGCGCGACATGGTGCGCATCTCCGACGCGCGGATGAGCGGCACCAGCTACGGCGCGTGCGTGCTGCACGTCGCGCCGGAGTCGTACGTCGGCGGCCCGCTCGCGTTCGTGCGGGACGGTGACATCATCGAGCTCGACGTGGCGGCCCGACGGCTCAACCTCAACGTCAGCGACGACGAGCTCGGCAAGCGCAAGGCCGACTGGCAGCAGCCGCCGCCGAAGTTCGGCCGCGGGTACGGCGCGCTGTACCTGAAGCACATCATGCAGGCCAACGACGGCTGCGACTTCGACTTCCTGGAGGCCGGCGCGCCCACCCCAGAACCGGAGATCCACTGACCCGGACACCGGCGCACGAGCGGATGGCCATCCTGCTGCGGGCCGCCGAGCTGATCGACGAGCGGGCCGTACAGATCGCCGGCACGATCACGCTGCGATGACCGAGGAGAAGGCCATCGTGCCGCATGGCCGGCCCTGGTGAGGGCTCACGAGCCTCTCCCGGTCACTTCGTTTCCGGCGGTTGGGTGCAGCATCAGGGCTTCGATCACCGGCACGGCGAGTATCGCGGCAAGGGCCGCGAAAGCCATTCGGAACGGCTGATCGGCGCCGACGCCCAGGCCGACCTGCGGGCCAACGGCTTCGCCGAGCCGTACCAGCAGTGCGCCAATCGCGACACCGAGCCCGGCGCCGAGCTCCTGGATGGTGGACATCAGCGTGTTTGCGTGGGTCATCAGGGCCGGCTCGACATCGGCGAACGCCGCGCTGTTGTACGAGGTGAATCCGATCGACCGGAAGATCCCGCTCACCGCCAGCAGCGCCAGTAGCAGTGGTAACGGTGTGGTCGATTGCACGAATGCGAACCCGACCAGGCACAGTGCCGACGCCACAATGGCACCCAGCATCACCGTCCGGATGCCGAACCAGCGCATCAGGGGTGTCGTCGCGGGCTTGATCGCCACATTGCCGAGGAACAGCGCGATGACGACCAGCCCGGCCTGAGCCGCCGTCCATCCGAAGCCCAACTGGAAGAACAGCGGAAGCAGGAACGGGATCGCACTGATGACGGCCCGGAAAACGGAACCCCCGACGGCCGTCACGCGGTAGGTCGGAATACGCATGATTCGCCAATCGAGCAGCGGTTGCGGAACCCTGAGCATGTACCGCACCGCCGAAACCAGAACCGCCGCGGCGATGACGAGAACCGTTCCCACCAGAGCCCAGTTCGGCTCGCCGCTGCCGATACCTTCCATGCCGACGACGAGGGCGGCGATACCGATCGCGGTCAGCACGAAACCGCGCCAGTCAAGGCCGCTCGCCTCGCCGGCGCGCACGTTCGGCACGAGTCTGCGGGCCAGCACCAGGCCGACCAGACCCAGCGGCACGTTGATCACAAAGATCCATCGCCACGACGCGTACGTACTCAGCGCGCCGCCCAGCGCCGGTGCTACCACCGGCGCGACCAGCGCCGGCCAGGTCAGGTACGCGATGGCCGTCACGAGGTCCGACTTGGCCGTCGACCGCAGGACGACAAGCCGGCCAACCGGCACCATGAGCGCGCCGCCGACACCCTGGACCACCCGGGTCACGGTGAGAACCGGCAGGTTCGGTGCCACCGCGCAGCCCAGTGACGCCAGGGTGAACACCGCAACGGCGGCCATGAAGATCTGCCGCGCCCCGAACCGGTCGGTGAGCCAGCCGCTGATGGGAATGAGCACGGCGAGGGTGAGCAGGTACGCCGTGATTGCGACGTTGATGGCGACGGCGGGAACGCCGAAGTCGGCGGCGATGTGCGGGGCCGCCGGCGCGATGACGGTGCCGTCCAGGATCTCCATGAAGAGGCCGCCGGCGACCAGCAGCGCGAGACCACGGCGCACGCCCGCGCCCTGGCTCGAGCCTGACGGCACCGTCATCCCGGTCGACCGCCTTGGCTTCAATAGAACCCCGGAGGTGGGCCGGTCGAGCCGCGAATGTGCAGCTGGGTGGGGACGGAGTGGGTGCGCGCGGGCAGGTTCGGCACTTCCAGGCGTTCGGTCAGGAATTTGCCGGCTTGGACGCCGACGGCGAAGTTGCCGTTGTCGACGGAGGTGAGCGAGATGTGACGGATGCGTGCAAGGTGGGTGTTGTCGTAGCCGACGAGTGAGAGATCGGTGGGAACTGTGATATTCGCGTCTGCGGCCGCGGACAGGGCGCCAATGGCCGCCATGTCGTTGAACGCGAAGATGGCGGTAGGCCGGTCCCGGCGGGAGAGCAGGCGGCGCGCTGCGGCGTAGCCGTTCTCCTCACTCATGCCACCCGTTTCGGCAAACCTGTCGGGGTCGAGGCCGGCTTCGGTCATGGTGGCGTGGTAGCCGGCTTGGCGCAGGTCGCCGACGTCTCCTGGACCGCGCAGATGAGCGATCCGGCGGTGCCCGAGCGAGATCAGGTGTTCGGTGGCCAGGCGTGCGCCGGACTCGTCGTCGTCGACGGCGACGTCCACGTTGGGCAGCCGCGGCTCCCTCGTGCCGGCGAGAACCACCGGGATCGACTCCGCGGCAGATGCGATCTCGGCCCGCTCTGGCGTCGTGCCGACGACGACCAGTCCGTCGATGCCCTGCGCGAGCAGGGTCTCGACCGAGCGTCGACCGACTCGCAGATCGGTGTGGCTGTCGGCGATGACCGGAGCCAGTCCCACGGTGTGCAGTGCCGTGTTGAGCCCTTCGAGCAGGTCCACGAACCACGGGTTTCGCAGGTCGTTGAGCAGCACCCCGACGGTGTCGCTGCGCGCGGTCGACAACGTGCGGGCGAGCCGGTTGGGCCGGTAGTCCAGCGCTGCCATCGCATCGAGCACCGCCTGCCGGCGGACCTCGCTGACATGCGGCGCGCCGCGCAGCACGAGGGACACCAGCGACTTGGACACCCCGGCACGCGCGGCGACATCCCGAATGGTCACCGGCCGGCCCGGTGGGCGCGCAGCTGATGCCGTCATGTGGCTCCTCCAGGACGGTGCATCCGGGCTTGCCTTGCCTTGCCTGCCCCTGCCATCCTAGCATGGACCGGTCCATATTTGTCCAAAGGATCAGTCTGGAGGGTTCATGAGCCGACCCGGGGCGTTGCGTCTGAGCGCCGGCATGGTTGGTGGTGGCGTCGGCGCCGACATCGGCAAGACGCACCGCTACGCCATGCGTCTGGACGACCGCTACACCCTCGATGCCGGGGTGTTCGGTCGGGCACCGGAACGGTCTGCCGCGACGGCCGTGGAGCTCGGGGTCCCCGCCGAACGGACGTACCGCGACCACCGCGAGATGGCCGAGGCCGAGTCCCGGCGCGAGGACGGCATCGACGTCGTCGTCGTCGCCACCCCGAACGACAGCCACTTCGAGATC
>DASXTS010000416.1:0-16730 GCA_036505275.1 Pseudonocardiaceae bacterium | reverse complement strand
CGCCGTCGCGAAAACCGAGGCACCGGCCCCGCCACGGCCACCCACCACGGCGATCGAGCATCCCGGCCGCGCTGCGGCGTCGACGGCGTCGGACAGCGCCTCCACCAGCCGGGCCTCGGCGTCGGGAAGCGACAACACCTGGTCGGCGCCGACCTCCAGGCAACGTCTCCACAGATCGGGCGGCGGTTCGCCGCGGCAAAGCACGAACACGCCGGGGCGACGGCCCAAGCCGGCCATCGCGCATTCGCCGACCGTGGCCGCGTCCAGGAGCACCAGCGGTGCCGACGACCAGCGGGGCCGTCCGCCCGGCGCGCCGTCGGCTCGGTCCAGCTCGCAGCCGGCCGCGGCGGCGACCCGGTCGAGGTCATCCAGCAGATGCCGGTCGCGGGTGATCACCAACGCTCGTCGCTCAGCCACGTCTCCCCCTAGGAACACGGCGCCCGAGCCACGGCGTGGGCCAGGCGGTCAGCGGCCATCGTCACGCCTCGCCAGGCCACCCACCCCCGGCCTCAAGATCCACATGTGGACAACTGCCCAGGTTGTGGACAAGAGTGCGCAAATGATCTCTAGCCCACCGACCATGTCGGACACGCATGGCAAGATGCGCCGGCCGAGCCGGCGATCTGAACGCGGATATGGGACGACCCCCGCCAGGGGGGAGGGACGGGGGTCGTCTGGAGTTCAGTCCCGGGGGGTCGGACTGAACCCATCCGGCGCTCAGCCGGACACCAATACTGTAACTCGCAATGTGGTGAGCCGCTGCCCGTCCGTCTGGGGGACACGGCAAATGTGCCAGAAAAGCCGACTTGTGCTGTGCGGACCTATGCTGCACGGAGTGGACACCGCAGCCGGCGAGCGGGTTGCCGCCTTCTTCGACCTGGACAAGACGATTATCGCCAAGTCCAGCACGTTGGCCTTCAGCCGGCCCTTCTTCCGGGGTGGGCTGATCAACCGCAGGGCCGTGCTGAAGAGTGCGTACGCCCAATTCATGTTCATGCTGGCGGGCGCCGACGCCGACCAGATGGATCGGATGCGCAGCCACATCACGGCGCTGTGCGCCGGTTGGGACGTCGACCAGGTCCGCTCCATCGTCGAGGAGACCCTGCACGACATCGTGGATCCGCTGGTCTACAAGGAGGCCACCGAACTCATCGCGGAGCACCGCGACCAGGGCCATGACATCGTTGTCGTCTCGGCCTCGGGCGAGGAGCTGGTCGGGCCGATCGGGGAGCTCGTCGGCGCCACCCACACCGTCGGCAGCAGGGCGGCGATCGTGGACGGCCGCTACACCGGCGAGCTCGAGTTCTACTGCGGTGGCGAGAACAAGGCCCTCGCCGCGCGCAAGCTCGCCGCCGAGCACGGCTATCTGCTGGAACGCTGCCACGCCTATTCGGACTCGGTGGCCGATCTGCCGCTGCTGACCGCGGTCGGGCACCCGACGGTGGTCAACCCGGATCGCGCGCTGCGCAAGGAGGCGGCGGCGCGGGGCTGGCCGATGCTCACCTTCTCCGACCCGGTGTCGCTGCGCGCGCGGATTCCGACGCCGTCCGGCGCAGCCGTCGCGGCGGCTGCCGTGGGGCTCGGTGCGGTGGCCGCGGCCGGCGCCGCATGGTACGGGCTACGTCGCAGACGGCGTTCGTGATCGACACGCAGAGTGCCTGTACCGGTGCACCTGATCGGTGGTCTTGCTGTTGACCGCGGCTGCGATTACAAAGGAGTCACGGACATCTGAACGGCCAGGGGTGGCGCAGAAGAGAAGCGTCGTCCTCCCCGTTGGAGCTCCGTGCACGGACGTTCAGACACCCACGCGCAGCACGCCGCGGGAGGCTGGTCGTCAAGGGCCTGCGTAACGGGACGCCGGACGCCGAGGCCCGGTAGGTACGACATGAGTGCACGCTTGGTAATCCGAGCGTCCGTGCTGGCGGGAGGCGCCCCTGGTGGGCGCCTCCCCCGCTTTGTGTCAGCTACCCCGCTTTGTGCCAGCCCCTTTGTGCCAGCCCCTTTGTGCCCAGCATTCCGCGCCCGGCCGTGCCCAGGCGTGCGTAGGCTGCCGGCATGGCGGCCGTGGTGGAGATCGAGAGGCTCAGCAAGACCTACCGAAGCCTCCGGCACGGTTCGCGTAAGGCGCTCGACGGCCTGGACATGGCGGTCGAGGCGGGGCAGGTGCACGGCTTCCTCGGTCCGAACGGCTCGGGTAAGACCACCACTCTGCGCACCCTGCTCGGGCTGGTTCGGGCCGACGCCGGACGGATGCTACTGCTCGGCCGCGAGGTGCCCTCGGCACTGCCTGGGGTGGTCGACGAAGTCGGGGCCATCGTCGAGAGCCCGCAGTTCTTCGGCAACTTCTCCGCCCGCCGCACGCTCGACCTGCTCGCCACGGCGGGTGGCGTCGGCAAGGGTCGGGTCGACGAGGTGCTCGAGCTGGTCGGCCTGCGCGACCGCGCCCGAGAACGCGTCAAGTCCTACTCGCTCGGCATGAAACAACGTCTCGCCGTCGCATCGGCGCTGCTCAAGCGGCCACGGCTGCTGATACTCGACGAGCCGGCCAACGGCTTGGACCCGGCCGGCATCCGCGAGATGCGGGACATGATGCGCGGCCTCGCCGACGGCGGGACGACCGTGCTGCTGTCCAGCCACATCCTGGGCGAGGTGCAGCTCATCTGCGACTCCGTGACGATCGTGTCCCGCGGTCGCCGGGTGACGTCCGGGCCGGTCGGCGAGGTGCTCGCGGCGCACGACACCGGCGCGCTGCGGGTTCGGCTGGCCGACAACCGCGCGGCGGCCGGCATCCTCGGCGCGGCGGGGTTCGCCGTCCAGCCGAGCGCCGACCACCTCATCGTGACCGGCGTGCGGGACCCCGCGACGATCACCCGCGTGCTCGCCGAGCAGGGCCTTTACGTCGCGGAGCTGACCGCCGTCGGGCCCGACCTGGAGAGCGTGTTCCTCGAGCTGACCGGCACCATGCCGCATGCCGGCGCGCCGCGTCAGGTCGACGACTCGGTGCAGGTGACGACATGAACCTCGTGCGGGCGGAGGCACAGCGGCTGCTCGCGCGCCGGTTCACCTGGGTGATGCTGCTGATGACGGTCGGCATCCTCGGCCTGGTTCTGCTCGGCATCGCGCTCAACTCGCACCGCCCGACGCCTGCGGTCGTGGCGCAGGCCGAGCAGCGGGCGGCCGAGCAACGGGCCCAGTTCGAGCAGATGCGCGCCGACTGCGAGCGGTTCAAGCGCGACCCGGCTAGCGCGCCGCCGGGCTACCCGTCGGATGCGCCATGCGATCGGATGTTCGATATCAGCCAGGTGCGTGCCGAGGACTTCATGCCGCACACGTTCGGCTTCCGCGCGGAGGTGCCGACGCTGCTCGGCGTGCTCGGTGGCATTGTCGCGCTGTTCGGGTTCGCGGTCGGCGCGTCGTTCGTCGGCGCCGAGTGGCACAGCGGCGGCATGACGAACCTGCTGCTCTGGCGGCCGCGCCGAGTGCTCGTGCTGCTCACCAAGTTGGGCACGGTGCTCGCTGGCGTGCTCGCGCTCGGCGCCGTGGCCGGCGCCGGCTATCTCGCCGCGCTGTGGATCATTGCGCAGACCCGCGGCCGGGTGGGCGCGGTCGACGCCGGCTTCTGGCAGTCCCTCGGCCTCACCGCGGCGCGGGCGCTGGCGCTGGCCATGGCGGCCGCGGCCATTGGCTTCGCGCTGGCCTCGCTCGGCAGGCACACCGCGACCGCGCTGGGCGTTGGCGTCGGCTACCTGATCGTCGGCCAGGTCGGCATGTCGATCGTGCTCGGGCTCACCGAGGTGGCCCGCCCGGAGCGGTTCCAGTTGTCCGGCTACGTCACCGCGTGGGTGAACAACGGCGCGACTTTCCAGGACTACAGCTCCTGCCTCGGCAGGGAGGGGCCGTGCGAGCCGCAGACCTGGACGATCGGGCTGGCTGACGCCGCCACCGTCGGCTCGGTGATCCTCGTGTTGCTGCTCGGCGCCGCCACCTGGCAGATGGCGCGCCGGGACGTCACGTGAGACGGCACACCGGCCGCCATACGGCCGCGCTGCTCACCGGGCTGGTGCTGGGATCGGCGCTGATGGCGCACGGCGCCAATGACCGGTTCGCCGCCGGGGTCCCGGCCGCCGAGCCAGCGTCGGACGGCCGGCCACCACCTCCGGAGCAGGGCTGGGTCCGCCGCACCCTGCGGTCCATGACGCTGCAGGAGAAGGTCGGGCAGCTCTTCGTCAGCATCGCCTACGGCGACCGGGCCGACGTGCCAGACCGGCGCAACCGCACCGAGTTCGGCGTAGCAACCGCGGCCGACCTGGTCGCCGAGTACCACCTCGGCGGCGTCGTGTACTTCGACTGGTCCTCGACCCTGGGCTCGCCCCGGCAGACCGCCGAGCTGTCCAACGGCCTGCAGGTGGCCGCGCTGCGATCGGGTGCCGGGGTGCCGCTGCTGATCTCGACCGACCAGGAGAACGGCTCGATCGTCCGGATCGGGCCGCCGGCCACGCCGCTTCCGGCCGCGGGAGCGCTCGGCGCCGCGGGGTCCGCCGAGGACGCCAGGACCGCCGCGGAGATCTCCGGTCGCGAGCTGCGCGCGATGGGCGTCAACCAGAATCTGGCGCCGGTCGCCGACATCAACCTCAACCCGGCCAACCCGGTGCTCGGCGCCCGGACGTTCTCCGCCGACCCCACCGTGGCGGCCACCATGACGGCCGCGCAGGTGGCCGGCTACCAGCGCTCGGTGGCGGCGACCGCCAAGCACTTCCCCGGGCACGGCGGCACGGCGGTCGACAGCCACGTCGCGCTGCCGGTGGTCGACCACGACCGCGCGCAGTGGGACCTGCTGGACGGGCCGCCGTTCCGCGCGGCGGTGGCCGCGGGCGTTGACGTGATCATGGTGGGGCACCTGGCCGCGCCGGGCCTCGACCCGTCCGGCCAACCGGCGACGCTGTCACCGGTGATCGTCGACGGGCTGCTGCGGCACGACCTTGGCTACCAGGGCGTGGTCATGACCGACTCGCTGCGCATGCAGGGCGTGCGCCAGGTGACCTCCGACGAGCGGATTGCGGTGCTCGCGCTGGCCGCCGGCGCCGACCTGCTGCTGATGCCGGCCAACCTGGACCTGGCCTACCGCAGCGTGCTGGCCGCGGTGCGCTCGGGGGAGCTGAGCCAGGCGCGGATCGACGCGAGCGTGCGGCGCATCCTCGAGCTCAAGTGGCGCCGCGGCCTGGTCGAGAACCCGCTGGTGGATCTCGGCGAGCTGAGCTCGATCGTCGGCAGCCCCGAGCACCAGGAGTTGGCCAGCCGGCTGGCCGCCAGCGGCGCGCGCTAGAGCTGGACACCTTGGGCAGTGGCGTACACCGACGGGATGCCACCGTCCCCTCGTCGCCCCTCGTCGCCCCTCGTCGCCCCTCGAGGATGTGGAATTTCCCCAGTAGAACTGGGGAAATGTCACATCGTCGCACAATGGGGCGGCGGTCAGCAGCGGCCGACCGCGGTGTCCTGCACCTGGTTGCCGGCGATCACCGTCAGGGCCGTCGGGCCGCGCTGGGCGAACTGCGCCGGCAGTGCCACCGTCGCACCGGCGGCCACCACACCGGTGCCGGCCTGCGGCCGCGTGCTCACCCAGACGAAGCTCACCGGGAAGGCGTTGGCGTTGGTCACGGTGAACGACGGGCACTGCACGGCCGCGTCGAGCTTGGTGTAGCGGCGGGGCGTGAACGGCGTGCCGGTCGCCGCGCCGGCCGGCCCGGTGCCGACGGCGTTGGTGGCGGTCACCTCAAACGTGTGCGGCACGCCGTTGGTGAGCCCGCCGAAGGTGTACGACCGCGCGTCCGGGCCGAGCGAGGCCGAGGCGACCACCGTGCCACCGGCCACGGCCCGCACGGTGTACCCGGTGATCGCCGAGCCGCCGGTGTCCGGCGCCGTCCAGGTCACCGTGGCCGCGTTCCAGCCGGCGACCGCGGACACGGCCGGCGCGGCCGGCACCGTGTCCAGGGATAGGCCGATGATCAGCGGGTCGTGGTCGGAGCTGCGGTACTGGTCCGGCCGGTACAGGCTCGGCGGGTTGAACTCGGTGTTGTAGTCCAGGATCAGCGGCTCGTCGGCGTTGATGTGCCAGATCGACGTGCCGGTGACGTTGTCCAAGACCGCGGGCGCCGCCATGCCGTGGTCGAGCTCGCCGGAGAGCCCGTCGAACACGAAGCTGTAGCGCTGCGCGTCCGGCACGAAACGTTCGGACAGCCCGGTGTAGCCGGCCGCCTCGAGCCTGTCGATCGGGTCCTCCTGGGTGTAGGAGTTGAGGTCGCCGATGATCAGTGGGTTCGGCACGTCCAGCCCGGCCAGGACGTCGACCAGCGTGGTCGCCTGCTGCACGCGGCGGGCGTTGAAGCAGCTCTGGCCGTCGCCCTGGTCGAGGTCGAGGCCGGTCGCGCCGCCGCAGCTCTTTGACTTGAAGTGGTTGCCCACCACGGTGAACTGCTCGCCGCCACCGACCGGGTGGAACGTCTGGATCAGCGGTGGCCGGCTGAACACCAGGTCGCCGGACGACAACGCGGCGCCAACCGGTGTGACCGCGGCCGGCCGGTAGATCATCGCGACTTTGATGGCGTCGGTGCCGAACTCGCCGCCGAACTCGTTGGGGCGGGTTGAGCACCGGCTCGGTGATGTACGCGTAGGTGCCGGGCGCGGTGGCCGCGTTCAGCGCGTCGACCAGCGATCCGATCGCCGTCGCGCCGTTGTTCTCCACCTCCATCAGCCCGACCACGTCGGCGTTCAGCCCGGTGATCGCGGCGACCTCTTTGGCCTGCTGGCGCTGGAACTCGTTGGCGTTGTCCGCGCCCCTGGCGTTCGGGTTCACGTCCCGGGTGGTGGTGAAGTAGTTGAGCGTGTTGAAGCTGGCCACCCGCATTTCGCCGCCGACGGGATCCGGCCCGGCCGGCCGCGGGTTCGTCCTGGCGAAGGTGATCGGCTGGGTGGGCTGCAGCCGGTACAGGCCGAAGCCGTAGCTCAGCACGCCGGTGACGCCGGTGGCGGTGTCACCGATCCGCACCACGTCCGGGGTGAGGTACGGAATCGTCGGCGGGTTCTGCACCGTGGAGCCGTCGTCGATCAGCAGCCGCCGGCGGTTGGCCAGGTCGAGCGCCTCGGCGGCCGGCGTGCCCGGCTCCACCCGGTCGGTCGGCTGCAGCAGCCGGCCATCGGCCGACACCGTGACCTCGCCGAACCGGCCGAGCTGGAAGTGCTCGGTCGCGGCGAGCGGCTCGGGGAAGGTGACCAGCACGTTCTCCACCGGCTCGAATGTGACGCCCGCCGGCCGTGGCAGGTCATAGCCGGCCGGCGCGATGCTGCCGGGGTCGCCGCAGATGTCGACCACGGTCACCGGGGACAGCTCGGTCAGGCCGTTGAACTCGGTGGCGGTGCCGGTCACCCGGACCCGGTCGCCGACGTCCACCGGGATCGTGCTGAACGCGAACAGCCCGTCGGAGGTCGCCGGGTCCGCGTCGGGGGTGTCGTCCTGGAAGAAGAAGCCGCGCAGCTGGTCGGTGCCCTGGAAGTCGCCGGTGACCACGCCGTCCACCCGGACCGTGCTGCCGGCCAGCGGCGAGGCGTCGCCGGCGCCCTGCACCTGCGCGATCTCGTGGTCGGCGGGCACGTCGCAGCCGGTTGGCGGCGGGGGCGGTGGCACGAAGCCGCTGTTGCGCGGGTTGGGCGCGCCGGCCACGAAGTCGGCGCCGTTGTCGTCGGTGTCCTGGGCGCCGTCGGACCTGCGCAGCACGGCGGTGGTGTTCGACGCCGTCGGGGCGGCCGCGGTGCCTTCGAAGAAGTTCGCGCCGCCGTACCCGACGAGGTCCTTGATGAGCGCGAGCTGTTCCGGCGAGCACGGCGTGGACCCGCCGTTGCAGGCCAGCCCGGCGGTCGAGGTGACCAGCACGACCTTGCCCGTGGTTGCGGACATGCTGGTGGTGCCGGTGGCGTCCGGGGTGGGCAGCGGCACACCGTTGGCCCCGCCGGCGAGCTGCACCAGCAGGTACTGGCCGGGCTGCAGGGTCATGGCCGGTAGCGCGGTCGGGCTGTTCGCGGCGAAGTTGCCGGTACCGGTGGCGCTCGCGTACTGCACCGACCAGCCGGCCACCGACGCGGGGCTGGCACCGCGGTTGTACAACTCGACGAAGTCGTTGGTGTACGGCGCGCCTGTGTTGCCGCCCCCGCCGTACACCTGGCTGATCACGATGTCGGGGGAGACGGCCTGCGCCGGCGCCACCCCGATGACGCCGAGTGCCGTGGACGACAGCGTCACCACGGCGGCCTGAGTGGCCAGCCGCCCGATTCGGTTTCTCATGCCACAGCCCCTCATGGACAGCCTCGCGCCGGATCATTCCGGCCGGCAAGCCTAGGGCCTGGCACGGGGCAGGGTCACGCGCCGGAGGGCTGGTGTACCAGCCTTTCCCCGGGGGCCATGTGCGGTTCTGGCTGTCGTTAAGGGCCCCACACGTCAGCGGCGGCGCACGGTGCGTTGCACGCTGCGCAACTTCGCGCCCTGCGGCATGGGCCCCTTGGGCAGCGCAGCACCGCGGGTGCCGAGCGCGGCGAGCTTGCTCTCCAGACCGTCCACCTGCGCCGGCGTGATGTTGCGCGGCAGCTTCATGATATGCCGCTGGAGCCGGCGCAGCGGCACCTGGCCCTCGCCGTCGCCGACCAGCACGTCGTAGATCGGAGTGTCACCGACCAGCCGGGACACCTTCTTCTTCTCCTGCGCAAGGTGCGCCTTGATCCGGTGCGGGGCGCCCTCGGCGACGAGCACGACCCCCGGTCGGCCGATCACCCGGTGCACGGCGTCGAGCTGGGTGGTGCCAGCCACGGCCAGCGTCACCTTCCACCGCCCGCGCAGGTTCTCGAGCGCCCACGCCGCGGCGCCGGGCTGGCCCTCGGCCTTGGCGTAGACGTTGCGCTGCACCCGGCGGCCGAAGATCAGGACAGCGAGCAGCAGGCCGACGCCGATGGCGAACGGCAGAACGACCCATTGCATGCCCCAGATGAAGGCCAAGCCGAAGATCACCGCGACGGACAGCAGGAACGCGCCGATCATCAGCGGCAGCAGCAGCTTGTCCTCGCGCCGCTGCGTCTTGAACGCCTCCCAGATCTGCCGGCGCCGGGCGCGGGACGCGGCCCGCTTGGCCTTCGCGGCCGCCTTCTTGGCGGCCTTGTCCTTCACGGCGTTCTTCTTCTCGGCCATGGTTGTCAGGATACGGCCGGCGGGCAGGTCAGCGCGCCAGCAGGGACACGGCCTCCTGCGCGGCCGGCCCCTGCTCGGCGAGGTGTTCCAGCTCGGCCGGCAGCGGCTCGCCGCGGCGGTGCATGGCCTGCGCGTACAGCCGGCCGGCGCGGTACGACGAACGCACCAGCGGACCGGCCATCACGCCCGCGAAGCCCAGCTCGCGGGCCGCTTCGGCGTGCTCGATGAACTCCTCCGGCCGCACCCAGCGTTCCACCGGGTGGTGCCGCACGGTGGGGCGCAGGTACTGGGTGATGGTCAGGATCTCGCAGCCGGCGTCGCGCAGCTCCTGCATGGCAACGCGCACCTCGTCCACGGTCTCGCCCAGGCCGAGGATCAGGTTGGACTTGGTCACCAGACCGGCCTCGCGGGCCAGGCTGAGCACCCGCAGGGACCTCGGGTAGCGGAACCCGGGGCGAATGCGCCGGAAGATCCGCGGCACCGTCTCCAAGTTGTGCGCGAGCACCTCCGGCCGGGAGCCGAACACCTCGGCGAGCTGCGCGGGGACCGCGTCGAAGTCGGGGATGAGCAGCTCGACGCCGGTGCCGGGATTGAGGGCCTGGATCTGCCGCACGGTCTCGGCATACAGCCAGGCGCCGCCGTCCGGCAGATCGTCGCGGGCCACACCGGTGACCGTGGCGTAGCGCAGGCCCATTGCGTGCACCGACTCGGCGACCCGGCGCGGCTCGTCCCGGTCCAGCGCGGCGGGCTTGCCGGTGTCGATCTGGCAGAAGTCGCAGCGCCGGGTGCACTGCTCGCCGCCGATGAGGAAGGTCGCCTCGCGGTCCTCCCAGCACTCGTAGATGTTGGGGCAGCCGGCCTCCTCGCACACGGTGTGCAGGCCCTCCCGCCGCACCAGCCCCTTGAGCTCGGTGAACTGTGGACCCATCCGCGCCCTGGTGCGGATCCACGGCGGCTTGCGCTCGATCGGGGTCGCGCTGTTGCGAGCCTCCAGCCGCAGCAACCGCCGTCCCTCGGGGGCCACCGTCACACCGGTCACCCTACGCCGGATCCGGTGTGACCTGGCTCATCCCGGCGGTGAGTTCCCACACCCTGGCAGCCGTGCCGGGATCGGTGGCCTGCCGGCTCGCCCGGACCAGGGTCGGGTGCCCGCGCATCTGCTGGAACCCGTCCGGCCCGTAGAACTGCCCGCCGACGACGTCCGGCGCGGTCGCGGCGTACAGCAGCGGCCACGTGCCGTGCTCGGCGGGCTGGGCGATCAGGCCGTTGAAGAAGTCAGCCACCTGGGCCAGCAGCGCAGACCCTCGGGACAGCATCATGTTGCTGGCCAACTCGGTGTCGGACAGACCGGGGTGGGCCGCGACGCTGATCAGGTTCAGCCCCGCCGCGCGCGCCCTGCGGTCCAGCTCGAATGCGAACAGCAGGTTGGCGATCTTGGACTGGCTGTACGCCGTCCAGCCGTGGTAGCTGCGCCGCTGAAAGTTCAGGTCGGTGACGTCCAGCCCGCCGCGCTGGTGCAGCAGGCTGGACACGGTGACCACCCTGGCCGGCGGCGCCGCGTCCTGATCGCCACGACGCAGCGCGGGCATGACCAACCAGGTGAGAGCGGCGTGCCCGATGTGGTTGGTGCCGAGCTGCAGCTCGAAGCCATCCGTTGTGGTGCGCTGCGGGGTGGCCATCACGCCGGCGTTGTTGATCAGCACGTCCAGCGTATCGCCGGTCCGCTCGCGCACCTCGGCGGCGGCCGCGCGAACCGAGGCCAGGTCGGCCAGATCGAGGACGACCAGCTCCGCGACGCCGTCGTCCTTGGCCACCTCGTTGACCTCCACCACGGCCGCCTCACCGCGCTCCGGGCTGCGGCACGCCATCAGCACCCGGGCGCCCTTGGCCACCAGGGCCCGCGACATGTGCAGGCCGAGGCCGGAGTTCGCCCCGGTGACCAGTACGGCGCGGCCGTTCTGATCGGGAATGTCGTCCGCCGTCCACTTCGCCATGACCGCACCTTACGACCGCACGCTCGCGCGCCGATGGGTCTGCGCCGTGCGGCCGGCTCAGGAGTGCCGGGCTCAGGAATGCAGGGCGCAGGAGTGCAGGGCTCAGGAGTGCAGGGCAGGGTCCAGGGCGAGCGTGATGCCGGCGGGTACGGCGTGCGTGGGTGGCAGGTCGTGCGGTTCGACGGGGATCACCCCGTCGATCGCGGCCAGCAGGGCGTCGCGGGCGGCCGGCAGCACGTCGGCGACGGAGACCCGGCGGCCCAGCTCCACGGATAGCGAGGTGACGCCGGCGTCGGCGATGCCACACGGCACGATGCGGTCGAACGCGGCGAGGTCGGGCTCGCAGTTGAGGGCGAAGCCGTGCTGGGTCACCCCGCGCTGCACCCGCACCCCGATGGCGGCGATCTTGCGTTCGGGCCCGCGATGGTCGGCGGCCAGCCACACGCCGGAGCGGCCGGCGACCCGGCCGCATGGCACGCCGAGGCCCTCCACCACGGTGATCAGCGCCTGCTCCAGCCGGCGCACGTAGTCGACCACGTCGTACGGCGCGCGCAGGCCGATGATCGGGTAGCCGACGAGCTGACCGGGGCCATGCCAGGTGATCTTGCCGCCGCGGTCCACGTCGATCACCGGAGTGCCGTCGGCCGGCCGCTCGGCCGGCGTGGTGCGGCGCCCGGCGGTGTACACCGATGGGTGCTCCAGCAGCATGAGCACGTCCGGCCCGGTGCCGTCGGCTCGCGCGCTGGCGTACCCGCGCTGCTGTTCCCAGGCGTCGACGTAGTCCACCGTGTCCAGCCACATGACCCGCACGGGCTGGTCGGACGGGCGGCAGGATCGGCTCACGGATCTGACCTTACGCCGGCCGGTCGGTCACGGTCACCGGCGCGGCGCCGCCGAACCGACCGGCCCGGCGACACTAGAGATCCGACTCGAAGTTGCCTTCCTCCAGGCGCTCCTTGATGGTGACCAGGAACCGGGCCGCGTCCGCGCCGTCGACCAGGCGGTGGTCGTAGGACAGCGCGAGGAACATCATCGAGCGGATCGCCAGCGTGTCGCCGTCCTCGCCGCCGGTCACAACCGGGCGCTTGACCACCGCTCCGGTGCCGAGGATGGCCACCTGCGGCTGGTTGATGATCGGAGTGTCGAACAGCGCGCCGCGGCTGCCGGTGTTGGTCAGGGTGAACGTGCCGCCGCCGAGCTCGTCCGGGGTGACGTTGTTGTGCCTGGTGCGCTCGGCCAGGTCGGCGATGCGCTTGGCCAGGCCGGAGATGCTGAGGTCGCCGGCGTCGTGGATCACCGGCACCAGCAGGCCGCGCTCGGTGTCGACCGCGATGGCGAGATGCTCCGACCCGTGGTAGGTCACCTCGTTGGTCTCGCTGTTGATCGAGGCGTTCAGCTTGGGGTGCTGCTTGAGCGCCTCGACGGCGGCCTTGGCGAAGAACGGCAGGAACGTCAGCCTGACACCCTCGCGGGCCTCGAAGTCGCGCTTGGCGCGGTCCCGGAGCCGGGCGATCCTGGTGACGTCGACCTCGGCCACGGTGGTGAGCTGCGCGGAGGTCTGCAGCGACTCGACCATCCGCTTGGCGATCACCTGGCGCAGCCGGGACATCTTCTCGGTCCGGCCGCGCAGGGCGCTGGTCGGGCTGGCCGCGGCTGGGGCGGCGCGGCTCGGGGCGGCCGGGGCGACCGGCTCGGGCTCCGGCTCCGGCTCAGGCTCCGGCTGGGCCTTGGCGGCTTCGGCGGCGGCGAGCACGTCCTGCTTGCGGATGCGGCCACCGACGCCGGTGCCCTTGATCGACGAAAGATCGACGTCGTGCTCCGCGGCGAGCTTGCGGACCAGTGGGGTGACATACGGCGCCGCGGCCGCCTGGCCGTCGGTCAGCTGAGCGGCCGGCGCCCACTGCGGCTGGACCGCCGCCGGCTGGGCGGGCGCTTGCTCGGCGGGTGCCGGCCGAGTTGGCGCTGGCTGGGGCGGCGCCTGCGCGCGCGCGGCCTGCTCGCTGGTCGGCGGGCCCTCGCTGGGCGCCTCTTGGCTGGGCGCCTCCTGGCTGGGTGCTTGCTGGTCGGTCTCGGTCGCCTCCTCGGCGGGCCGTTGCTGGTCCGGCCGGGACGGTGCCGGCGCGGCGGCCCCGCTACCGATCATGGCGAGCTGCGCGCCGACCTGGACCGTCTCGTCCTCGCCGACGTTGATCTCCAGCACGGTGCCGGCCACCGGTGACGGGATCTCGGTATCGACCTTGTCGGTGGACACCTCCAGCAGCGGCTCGTCCACCTTGACGGACTCGCCGACCTGCTTGAGCCAGCGGGTCACGGTGCCCTCGGTGACCGACTCGCCGAGCGCCGGCATGGTCACCGGCGTGCCGCCACCGTCCCGCTCGCGACCGGTGTCCGCGGTCGGCCTGGCGGCCGGCTCCTCCCACCTGGCGGCCGGCTGCTCCTGCTCCGTGGACGGTGCCTCGGCCTGCGCCGGCTCCAGTTCGTCCAACGGCTCTTCCTGTGGCTCTTCCTGCGGTTGGTCCGCCGCCTCGTCGGACGGCTGAGCGTGCCGCGGCCGCCCCTCGTCCGGCCGCGCCGCCGAGTCGTCGGCCTTCTCGCCGGACTCGCTGATCACGGCCAGCTCGGCGCCGACCTCGACGGTCTCGTCCTCGCCGACCACGATCCTGCTGAGCACGCCGGCGGCCGGGGACGGGATCTCGGTGTCCACCTTGTCGGTGGACACCTCGAGCAGCGGCTCGTCGACGGCGACCTGTTCGCCCTCGTGCTTCAACCACCTGGTGACGGTGCCCTCCGTGACGCTCTCCCCGAGCGCCGGCATCTGGACGGAGAAGGCCATGTGTGCAGACTCCTCGTTGCTGGTTGCTGCCCGCTTGAGAGGTAGAGCTCAGCCGTGGACGTGCAGTGGCTTGCCGGCGAGGGCGAGGTGCGCCTCGCCGAGCGCCTCGGTCTGGGTGGGGTGTGCGTGCACGAGCGGCGCGACGTCGTCCGGGTACGCCTCCCAGTTGAAGATCAGTTGCGCCTCGCCGATCAGCTC
The DNA here is from genome assembly GCA_036505275.1 of Pseudonocardiaceae bacterium. GTDB lineage: Bacteria > Actinomycetota > Actinomycetes > Mycobacteriales > Pseudonocardiaceae > DASXTS01. The sequence goes on along the minus strand of DASXTS010000416.1, from coordinate 2,479 downwards.
GCCCACCCTGGCGCCGACCATGTGCACGCCGACCACGGGGCCGTCCGGCGCCTTGACCAACTTCACCCCGCCGGCGGTCTTCAGGATCTGGCTCTTGCCGTTGCCGGCCAGGTCGTACACCAGGGTCTGGGCGTCGCCATAGCGCTGCCTGGCCTCGGCCTCGGTGAGCCCGACGGAGGCCACCTCGGGGTCACAGTAGGTGACCCGCGGGATGCCGGCCTCGTCGATGACGGCGGGACCGAGCCCGGCGATGTCCTCGGCGATGAAGATGCCCTGCTGGAAGCCCCGGTGCGCGAGCTGCAGGCCGGGCACGAGGTCGCCGACTGCGTACACACCCTCCAGGTTGGTCCGCAGCCGATCGTCGGTGAGCACCCAGCCGCGGTCCATCCGGACCCCGGCCTCCTCGTAGCCCCGGCCCTCGGAGCTCGGCCCGCGGCCGACGGCCACCAGCAGCAGGTCTGCGTCCAACTTGTCGCCGGACTCCAGGCTGACCGACACACCGCTGTCGCTGGCATCCGCACCGGTGAATTTCACCCCGGTCTTGTACGCGATGCCGCGCCGCCGGAAGGCCCGCTCGAGCTGCTTGGAGCACCATTCGTCCTCCAGCGGCACCAGCCGCGGCAGCATCTCGACGATCGTCACCTCGGCGCCGAAGGAGCGCCACACGCTGGCGAACTCGACGCCGATCACCCCGCCGCCGAGGACAACGACCCGCTCCGGGACGAAGTCCAGGTTCAGCGCCTGGTCGGAGGTCATCACCCTGCCGGCGATCTCCAGGCCGGGCAGCGTCCTGGCATAGGAGCCGGTAGCCAGCACCACGTTCCGGCCGGTGTACCGCTCACCGGCCACCTCGACCGTGCGGTCGCCGACGAACCTGCCGGCGCCCTGGACGTAGTTGATGCCGCGGGCCTTGGTCAGCCCCTGCAGGCCCTTGTACAGCCGGGACACCACGCCGTCCTTGTACGAGTTCACCCCGGCCATGTCGATGCCCTCGAGCGAGGACTTGACGCCGAACTGGTCGCCCTCGCGCGCCAGGTCGGCCACCTCGGCGGCGTGCAGCAGCGCCTTGGTCGGGATGCACCCGCGGTGCAGGCAGGTGCCGCCGATCTTGTCCTTTTCCACGACCACCACGGACATGCCCAGCTCGGCCGCGCGGAAAGCGCACGCGTAGCCTCCCGAGCCGCCGCCGAGGATCACCAGGTCGGCGGAGTTGTCGGTCACGGAGGATCTCCTTCACCGGGTACGAATGGGCTAGCGGCCATCTTGTCACCATTGGCGGCATGCTGGTGACGTGACCCAGCGGCCGCAGCATGATCGGCGACGGGAGGTTGGATCGGTGGGACTGTTCGACCGGCTGAGACGCCGCCGGCCGGGTGCCGGGCCACGGGCGGCCGAGAACACCGACACGGAACACCTGCGTGCGTGGGCATCGGCGCGGCGGGGAGTCGAGGCGTTCGTCGAGCCGCGCACCACGGTCACCGCCACCACCGTCGTGCTGGTGGCCCACGACGGCGAGTGGACCAGGCGGCGCGTCGCCGGTCCGGACGCCGCGCGCAAGCTCGCCCGCCAGCTCCGGATGCCGATCTACGACGTGGCCCTGGTCGGCTACCCCCAGCGGATGCGGGACTACGACGCCCGGCAGAAGATCCTCCGCGAGCGCGAGCAGCGGCAGCGTGATCTGGGGCCGACCTAGGCGCGGGCCGATGTCCCTGCTGATGTGGCTGGCTCATGCCGCACCGGGAACGCCACCGAGTTGGCGATGAAGCACAGCTCGTGCGCCCGCTCGTGCAGCGCGGTGGCACGCTCCACCATGCTCGCCTCGGCCACCTCGACCCGCGGGCGCAGCACGACCTCGGTGAACCGGCCGGCACCGGCGTTGTCCGTGACCATGGTGCCGGCGGCATCGTCCTCGTAGGCCACCACGACGACGCCGGCGTTCACCGCCACATGCAGGTAGGACAGCAGGTGGCACTGCGACAGCGCGGCGAGCAGCAACTGCTCCGGGTTCCATCGCTGCCGGTCGCCGCGGAACGTCGGGTCCGCCGAGCCCAGGATCATCGGCGGGCCGTCGGCCCGCACCTCGTTCGTGCGGTCGTAGGCGCGGTAGGACGCCGTACCTTCCCCTCGGTTGCCGGTCCAGGCGACCGTGACCCGGTAGCTGTGCTGGTGCGCGCTCATCGGCCTATGGTGGCCCGCCATGGGATACACCGACGCGCCGGCCGGCTGGTGGCGGACCTTCGTCTCGGCCACGCCGGCCCGCACCGCCAAGTTGGCCGTGGTTCGCGCCGACGGCTCGCCGCATGTCGCGCCGGTGTGGGTCGACCTGGACGGCGGCGACGTGGTGTTCATGACCTCCGCGGACACCATCAAGGGCAAGGCCGTCCTGCGCGACGGCCGGGTCTGCCTGTGCTGGGACGACGAGCGTCCGCCGTTCTCCTTCGTCACCCTGGCCGGCACCACGAGGGTCAGCACCGACCCG
>DASXTS010000415.1:0-3022 GCA_036505275.1 Pseudonocardiaceae bacterium | reverse complement strand
CAACGCCGCCCATGCTGGGCAGGGTCTCCCCCGTCGGGCAAAGGCCGATCTCGACCTGGACGGCGTCACCATCCGCGCCGGTGACCTGATCCTGCTCGGCCTCCAATAGGCGAACCGGAGCGGGCGACTGGTCGGCGCCCGTCCGGCCTTCGACGTGACCCGATCCCCCAATCCGCACCTGAGCTTCGGTTACGGGCCGCACTTCTGTATCGGAGCGCCGCTGGCCCGTCTCGAGCTGCAGGTCTTGTTCGGCACGCTCGTCGACCGATTTCCCGCCTTCACGCTGGCAGTACCGGTCGAGCGACTGCAGTCCCGTTCGACGTTGCTCACCGGGGGGCTCAGCACACTACCGATCGCGTGGTGATGGACGACCCGGCGCGGGCCGACCCGCGAGCACCGGCCGGCGACGACTGCGTCAGCTGATCCGGACGGCGGAGAATGGCGGCTGGATCGGTCCATTGGGTCCCAGCTTGTTCAGCAGCCCAATGATGATCTTCCAGTCCTTGTCGGTGAACATGCCGGAAACGAGGAATGTTCGCGAAGCCGATCCCCCTTGCGGCACCAGGCCGATGAAGGCAAATCCGATCGCCGGATTGTTCGGCACGCAGTGAAATATGCCTTCCTCTACCGTGAACACACCCACGGCGAGCTTGTACGTGCCTTGAAAGCCGACCTTGTCGGCATCGAAGGTGAAGGTGATCACGCGGAAGTTGAACGGGTCCTCTGGCCACAGGAACTGCCCTTGGAGGCCCTCCAGGGTTTGAATGTCGAGCGGGCCGTGCCAGCCGGCGGCACCCACCACATGGGTAGCCGTCTCGTACTGGGCCTTCAGGTTCTCTTGTATCTCGGGCCGGAGATTGGCGACGCGCAGGGCGGCGTCGGTGGCGTTCTCAAGGATATCGACGGACATTAGCAACTCCTGCCAGATCGATGTTCCGGATCGTGGGAGTCGCCTTTGTCCCCCAGAGGCATGCTAGCGCAGTAGCGCAGGTGGTGCCGAGCCGTCGGAACTCACCGCTCGGGCGACCGGGCGCGGTAAGGCCCGACGCACGACCGCGGCGGGTGCGCCGGTGTCTCCGGCGGCACGAAGCGTCCTGATTGCCTCCGCGGCCGTCGGGCGGATCGGGTCGGCCAGCACCCGGCAGCCGGGTGGCGGCGCTTCCGATCAAGGCTGTACTGTGACAAGGACACCGAGTCGATCGCGGATGCGGCTGGCGGTCTTTCTTCCGGCGGCGGTCAGCACCAGATTCTTCTCGTCGAACTGGCCCGTCGGCTGGCTTGATCCTGGCGCTATCAGATAGCGGTAGCCGAGTCCGCGAACGATGAGGCGTCCGGGCAGTTGCTCCGCGATCGTCGTCAAGTCCGGCACCAGGCTCGGAGTCATCGGATTGAGATAGTCGCCGACCATGGTGCCGGCGACGAACCTGTCGATCAAACGCCGGATCGCGCGGCGAGGCAGGTACCACGGCACGATGAGCAGCAGAACCGCGGCGATCCCCGCGCCGGTCAGCACGGCGACCCGCACCCAAAGATTGCCAACGTCGGCGGCGGCCGGTCCGAACAGCAGCAGCGCCGTGGCGAGGGTTAGATAGATCGACCCGTACAGGACGCTCCAGCCGGCGGTCGCTCCGGCCGGGTGGGCGGCCTGGCCGATCTGCCAGCCGGTCCCGAGCCTGCGCCATAGCCGCAGTTGTCGTCCCCACCACCAGGCCAGGCAGCTGCCTACCATGATCGACACCAAAGCAATGCCAATGGTTGACAGACGTATGCCGAGGTCGTGCCAGTCCACCCCGGTCAGGCGCGTGGCCAGCCAGATGGCACGATCCACCACCAATGCCGTAGCGGCCAGCCCGATCACGGCAGGTACCAGCGGTTTCCAGGCGCGCTTCAGGGTCGCTATCGGACCGCTCATCGGTGCCGGTAGACTGCCGAGGATAATCAGGCCGGCCGCCAGCATGGCCACCACGAGCAGCGTGGATATTCCTTTCGTATTGTCGGCGCCCGGCCGGGTGGCGGCGAAAACGACGAGTGGAATCACCGGGGTAAGCAGGACAATGCCGTGCACCAGGGTGCCGGTCCGAAGGGCGGCGTAGCCGAATGCGCCGAGCAGGGCACCGGCGCCAATGGCCGCGGCGCTGCCCGCCGCCCAGGAGGGCAGCGGTGCCAGTAACGCCAGCGCGGTGAGCATCCCGCCGACGGCCAAGCCCATCAGGGCCAGGAACCGCGCCATCCCGCCGCCACGGGTCAAGCCAAGGAGTGCCCAGTAGGGCAGCAGAGCTGCGCCGCGAAGCGCCCGCGTCACCGGTCGAACGGCGGGCAGCCCCGATTTGTCGCTGTCGGCCAGCGTCACCGCGACGGCCGCGGCAGTGGTGGCCGTTCTGATCATCTGGTCGCTGGTGCCCTCCTCGGCGATGGCCTCGCGGCCGATACCCGCTCGGTCGAAGGCGTCGAGGGCCTTGAGGCCGAGGTTCACCCGGTGGTCGAGTTCGGTCGGACCGGTGGTGGCGTCGCCACCCTCGGCAGGTACCTCGACGGGCAGACTGGCCAGCTGTGCCAGCAGCACCTCGTTGGTCTGCACGAACAGCTCGCCCCGCGAACTGCGGCCGGCGCCCTCGACCCGGTCGGCATAAACGGCCCGTGCCACGGCGGGCAACTCCTCGATCGCGATGCGAAGGTGCACACCCCAGGCGGCGAGGGTCGCCAGGTGTGGCATCTCAGGCGATAGCCGATTGACATTGAGGTCTGATGTGTAGGCGTTCGCCAGCTCCGTGACAGCGCCTCGGACGGCATCGCGCAGGCGTTGGTCGGCGGTCGGCTGCTCGCTGAAGAGGTCCGCCTCCAGGGCCGGACCGAGAAGCATCCTGACCAATCTGCGCACCTCCTCCTCGGCCGCCCGTTGATGGTCTTTGCCGCCGGACAATTCGTAGACCCGGCGCACCCGATCGGGACGCAGCAGGATTCGGCAGAGCACAGTGGCCGCGTCCATGCGCCCCCAGGTCCAGTCGTTGAGCCGCCAGGATTG
>DASXTS010000414.1:0-4907 GCA_036505275.1 Pseudonocardiaceae bacterium | reverse complement strand
CAACCGGCCAGCCGTGGTACGCGAGGCCGATAGCCTCGGCCCGCAGCTCGGTGCGGAAGGCGTTGCGCCAGGTGTTGGTCCAGTCCATCTTTCTCGTCTCCATGCGCTGCAGTTTCTCGCCGAAACAAGGTTCGACCAGCTGCCAGCGCATCGGAATGGTTCCGACCCGTTCTGTCGCTGGTCGGCTGCCACAACGCGATAAACGTGCGCGAAACGCCAGGTCGGACCTATAACCGCCGCCTAGTAGTGCTTTGACCTGCCAATTTGGTCACGACACGATCGCGAACTCGTCATTAGTCGCTGGCGACCGACCGCTCGTCGTGTGTTGCCGTCCGTAACGAGTTCGGCCCAGCAGGACCGGCGCTCGCCGTGGCCCGCGCCGTGCCGAAGCGACCCAGTGCGCCGGGCGGAGTGGCCTCCACCCGCACGCTCGCCTGCCAGCCCCGCAGCTGGCATGAGGCGATCCGGACCGCCATCCGGTCGGCCACCCGCTGGGCGGCGGCGCAAGCCGCCATTGCGCCGCTCGCCGCGTTGGCTGCGGCCGCCAGCGCCGCGAGGTCGGCCGCCGCCTCCGCGCGATGCCGGGTGACCACCGCCGCGCCGAGCTGCAGGCCGAGGCCGAAGATGGCGAGCAGGGCGAGGATCGCCGCCACGCCGACCACCGTGGCGCAACCATGCTCGCCCTCGGCCAGGTCGGCCGGACCCGGCCTGCCACCGTCCCAGGTCGCGATCATCCGACGCCCGCCACTCCCGGCTCGAGGACGGCCATGGCCTGGGCTCGGACCGACAGTCCGGGCAGGATGCCACCGCCCGGCTCGGCACCGACGTCGACGGTCACCTCGTCGCCGTGCACGCTGACCTCGATCCGCGCACCCACGGGGGCGATCCGGCGAGCCGCCTCCTCGGCGCGGTCCGGCTCCCCACGAGCGACCAGGCGGGCGGCCTCCCGCGCGGCGTCGGTACACCGGAGCTGGGCGAGCACCGCGGCCGATCCGGCGAGCGCCATGGCGAGCACCACGATCACGGCGCACACCGCGAGCGCGGCCTCGACGGTCGTCGAGCCACGTTCGCCGTCGCGCCGCTGACGGGCGCCGGACTGTCGGACCGCATCGCATGGCCGAACGACGCCCGGCGGTCGGACGGCATCGCCCGGCCGGACGGTGCCGCGCGGTCCGACAGCGCCGGGCATCAGAACGTCACCGACAGCGCCCGCTCGATGATCGAGGTGAGCGCCGAGACCACCGAGCCGCCGGTGACCACGGCGTAGAGCACCGCGGCGAACGCTGCGGCGGCGATCGTGCCGATCGCGTACTCGGCCGTGGACATCCCGCGCTCGCCGGTGGCCAGCACGACGAGCCTGCGGTGAATCCTGCGGTGAATCCAGTGGTGACTCCCGCGGCAAATCCTGCGGTGAATGCTGCGAATCATGGTCGATCTCCTTCCAAGGCCGGCGGTCCGGCATCACTCGTCCGTCCACTGTGGACGAATCACCAATGTTCGATCAGTTGCTCGGCGAGCCCGATGACCACCGGGAGCACGCCGAGACAGAAGAAGGCGGGCAGGAAGCACAGGCCGAGCGGCCCGACGATCAGCACGCCGGCGCGCTGGGCGCGCTCCTCCGCGAGGTCGGCCGCGCCGGCCCGGACCTGGCTGGCCAGCTCGGACACCGCACTCGCCATTGCGGCGCCGCTGCGTGCCGTTTGCCTGGCAGCCCTCGCCAGTGCCGCGGTGGACGGGTTGGCCAGGGCCGGCTGCCACGCCTCGGCCGCGTCCGCGCCGCCCGCCAGCAGCTCGGCGACCCGGCGCAGCACGCCACCGTCCTGACCCGGCAGTTGCTCGGCGACCAGGCAGGTGGCCGTGGCCACCGGCAGCCCGGCCCGCAGGCACGCCGCGAGCAGGTCCCACGCGCCGGCCAGCCGCAGCGGCTCGGTGTGCTGGTCGGCCAACGGCCCGCGGCTCCAACGGCGAGCAAGTACGGCGGCTGAGATGCCGACGAGCCCGCCGATGGCGACGCCCGCACCGCCGCCGACGACGACGGCCAGCAGCAGGCCGACCGCGAGTCCGCACAGGGCCGGCAGCAGCGCAGCCGGCCAGCCCGACCCTCGTTCGTTGCGCGTCCGGGCGACGGTCCCGGCGAGCCGCCGGCGGGCAAGGGTCGTGCGGCACGGCAGCACCAGCACGGCTACCGCCAGCAGCAGCACCGCCGCGGCCTGCCCCGGCGCGGCGGTCATGAGGCCGCCGCCTTCGACACCAGGCGGGAGCTCCAGGCCAGGCCGGCGCAGATCAGCAGCACGCCGAGCAGGAGCAGCGCCTGGCCGGCGGCCGTCCCGCTGAGAACCCGCCACGGGCGACCGCCGACGGCCTGGCCCAGCAGCAGCCCGAGCAGCGGCAGGCAGGCGAGCACCGTCGCGGTGGCTCGCGGACCGGCGAGCGAGGCATTCAGGCGGCGATGTGACCGGACCCGATGATCGAGGTCGCCGCGGACCGCAGCCAGCACGTCGGCGAGCGGGATGCCGTTGCGCTCGGCGAGCGCCCACGCGGCCGCGACCTGGTCAAGCTGTTGCTCCAGCGCCGGCACCGCAGCGGCCTCCCGGCGCAGCGCGAGCGCGACGTCGCCACACAGGCGGGCGGTCGCCGCGATGGCCCTCAGCACCGCGGCCGCGGCCGGACCGGCGTCCGACGCGGCACGCTCGGCCGCGACAGCCGGGTGGGCGCCGGCGCGCAGTTCAGCTCCCAGCAGTCCCAAGGCGGCGGCCAGGTCGGCGGTCGCCGCGAGCGAGCGCACCTCCCGCCGGCGGGCACGCCAGCGGGTCAGTGCGGTGCCGGTCGCCACCGCCGCAGCCACCGCACCCGCCGGCCCGGCCACCATCAGTCCGAGGCAGGCCGCCGTGCCGGCGATCGCCGTAATCCTCGGGCGGCGCCCGGCGGCGCGCCATCGTCCAGCACCGGTACGGGACTGGGTGAGCCGGGCGACCCGTTCCCTGGCCGGCCGGTGCGGCCAGATCAGTACGGCAACGGAGAGCGCCAGCGGCGCGAGCCAGGTCAGCATGGCCAGCTCAGCCCGCGATCGCGCAGCAATGTGGCCAACCGCGCCTGACCGGGCAACCAGCCCACGCCGTCGCGCCAAGTGGGCGCCACGCAGACCAGCTCGCCGTCACGATCCAGCGTTGCGATGGCGGCCACCCGGCGCTGGCCATCTGCCCGCCGGCGCACCTCGAGCACCACCTGCACCGCGGCGGCGAGCTGGCTGTGCAGAGCGGCCCGGCCAAGACCGCCGAGCGCGGCGAGCGCCTCGAGCCTGGCCGGCACCTCAAACACGGAGTTGGCGTGCAGGGTGCCCGCTCCGCCGTCGTGGCCGGTGTTCAGGGCGGTCAGCAGCTCGCACACCTCGGCGCCGCGGACCTCGCCGACCACGAGGCGGTCCGGACGCATCCGCAGTGCCTGTCGCAGCAGGTCGCGGAGGGTGATCTCGCCGGCACCCTCGATGTTGGCCGGCCGGGTCACCAGCCGCACCAGGTGCGGGTGCGCTGGTTGCAGCTCGCCGGCGTCCTCGACGCACACGATCCGCTCGGCGGGGTCGACGCAACCGAGCAGCGCGGCGAGCAGGGTGGTCTTGCCGCTGCCCGTGCCGCCGACAACGAGCAACGCCAGGCGCGCCGCCACGATGGCGCGCAGCACGTTGTCCAGCTCGCCATCAAAGGTGCCCATGAGCCGCAACGCGGTCAGGTCGTGCACCGCCGGGCGGTGTACCCGCAGCGAAAGGTAGACGCCGTCGGCGGCCACCGGCGGTAGCACGGCGTGCAGCCGGGTGCCGTCCGGCAGCCGGGCGTCGACGAACGGCGCCGCCTCGTCCAGCCGGCGGCCGGCGGCAACCGCCAAGCGCTGGGCGAGTCGGCGGATCGCGTCGCAGTCGGGGAAGCGGACCGCGGTGCGCTCGAGGCCGCGGCCGCGGTCCACCCACACCGCGTCCGCGGAAGTGACCAGCACATCCGTCACGCCTGGCCCGGACAGCAGCGGTTGCAGTGGTCCGGCGCCGGCCAGTTCGTCGTCAAGCTCCCGGATCGCGCCGAGCAGCTCGTGATCGGCGACCACCCCGCCGGACTCGGCCCGCACGGCGGCCGCCACCGCGGCCGGGGTGATCCGGCCGCCAGAGTCGATCAGGCGTTGCCGGACGCGCTGCCTGGATTCGGTGGACAGCACCGCGTTCACGTTGCCTCACCACCGACGGCATCGAGCACGGCATCGAGCACCGTCGCGGCGGCACGGGCCAGCGGGCAGCGCGCCGAGCGAATCGGCAGCCGTCCGGCGTCGAGCGCCCTCGCCAGACCAGGCGCCGGCCGCATGGCGGTGAGCACCGGCAGGCCCAGCGCCCGGCCGACGTCCACGGGCAGCAGCCCACCCGGCGACGGGCCGCGCACCACCAGCCGCACCGGCGTGCCCGAGTCGTGCAGCCGGCCGAGCACCGGCACTGCCGCCGAGCAGGCCCGGACCTCGGCCGGCACGATCAGAACCACCAGGTCGGCCCGGCTCAGCGCCGCAATAGCGGCATCCGGCAGGTGCCGGGGCAGGTCGCACACCACGGTGTCACCCGAGCGCCGGCCGGCGTCGACCACGGCGGCGACCGCGTCCGGCGCGGGTTCCCAACCATCGGATTCCCGACGCAGCTCAGAACCGAGCCCAGAGCCGATGTCCATCGAGGGACGGCATCCGCAGGACAGCACCGTGAGCCGTCCGCCATCGGCCGGCACCGCGGGCAGCGCGTTGTGCAGCGAGGTGGCGGTGACCCGGCCACCCGACAGGCCAAGCTGCGGCCAGCGCAGGCCGGTGACCTCCTCGGCGCCGAGCAGGTAGTCCAGGCCGCCGCCGAGCGGGTCGCAGTCGACCAGCAGGGTACGCCGGCGGCGGCG
>DASXTS010000413.1:0-12940 GCA_036505275.1 Pseudonocardiaceae bacterium | reverse complement strand
TGGCCATGTACCTGGCCGACCTGTGCACGATCCCGTCCAACCTGGCGGGCAACGCCGCGCTGTCCGTGCCGTGCGGGTTAGCGGCGGATGACGGGCTGCCGGTTGGCCTGCAGATCATGTCGCCGGCGCTGCAGGACCACGTCGGCTACCGGGTGGCGGCGGCGTACGAGCGGGCCCGCGACGAGGCGGACGGCGGCCGGCTGATCGACCGCGTGCCCGCGTTGGAGGTGACCGTCTGATGGGTGCGCCGGCCGGTCTGGGCGCCGAGCTGATGGACTACGACGAGGCGGTGGCGCGCTTCGACCCGGTGCTCGGTCTCGAGGTGCACGTCGAGCTCTCCACCGCAACCAAGATGTTCTGCGGCTGCGCCAACGCGTTCGGTGGCGAGCCGAACACCAGGGTCTGCCCGACCTGCCTCGGCCTGCCCGGCTCGCTGCCGGTGATCAACCGCGCGGCGGTGGAGTCGGCCATCCGGATCGGGTTGGCGCTGAACTGCGAGATCGTGCCGTGGTGCCGGTTCGCCAGGAAGAACTACTTCTACCCGGACATGCCGAAGAACTTCCAGATCTCCCAGTACGACGAGCCGATTGCGGTGCGCGGGCGGCTGGACCTGGAGCTGCCCGACGGCACGGTGTTCGAGGTCGGCATCGAGCGGGCCCACATGGAAGAGGACACCGGTAAGTCGCTGCATGTCGGCGGCGCAACCGGGCGCATTCACGGCGCGAACTACTCGCTGCTGGACTACAACCGGGCTGGCGTGCCGCTGATCGAGATCGTCAGCAGGCCCATGGTGGGCGCCGGCGCTGCCGCTCCGGAGATCGCCCGAGCCTACGTCTCCGCGCTGCGCGACCTGCTGCGCGCGCTCGGGGTGTCCGACGTGCGGATGGACCAGGGCTCGCTGCGCTGCGACGCCAACGTCTCGCTCATGCCGCGTGGCTCCTCGTCATTCGGCACCCGCACCGAGACCAAGAACGTCAACTCGCTGCGCTCGGTGGAACGGGCGGTGCGCTACGAGATTCGCCGGCAGGCCTACGTGCTGGCCTCTGGTGGCCGGGTGGTGCAGGAGACCAGGCACTTCGACGAGGCCGCCGGGGTCACTTCGCCGGGCCGGCGCAAGGAGACCGCGGAGGACTACCGGTACTTTCCCGAACCCGACCTGGTGCCGGTTGCGCCCTCGCCGGCCTGGGTGTCGTCGCTACGCTCGACGTTGCCGGAACTTCCCTGGCAGCGACGCGCCCGCGTGCAGGCCGAATGGGGGCTCTCCGACCCAGAGCTGCGCGACCTGGTCAACGTGGGGGCGCTGGACCTCATCTACGCCACAGTTGCTGCGGGGGCCGACCCCGCTGAGGCCCGTACCTGGTGGGTGGCCTACCTCGCCCAGCAGGCCAACGCCCGCGGCGTGGAGCTGTCCTCGCTGCCGATCACCCCACCCGACGTGGCTCGGGTGATCGAGTTGGTGGCCGCGGGCGAGCTGACCAACGCGCTCGCCCGGCAGGTGGTCGACGGCGTGCTCGCCGGCGAAGGCTCCCCCGACGAGGTGGTCGCCGTCCGCGGCCTGCGCGTCGTGTCCGACGACTCCGCACTGGCCGCCGCCGTGGACGCGGCCCTGGCCGCGCAGCCCGACGTGGCCGAGAAGATCCGCGGCGGCAAGATTCAGGCGGCCGGTGCGATCGTCGGCGCCGTCATGAGGGCCACCAAGGGCCAAGCCGACGCCCAACGCGTCCGCGAACTGGTGCTGGCGCGCTGCGCCCCGTGAGCGGCAAATGGTGTTCCAACACCATTTGCCACTCACGGACGTCAGTCGACGCCGCCGCCGGACGCGGCCGGGGGTTGCAGGCGGATGACCCGGTCGTCGCTGGACACTGGGGAGCCACCGGCCTTGTTGACGGTGCCGAGCCAGAGCAGGCCGTCGGGGCCGATAGCGGCTGCGTGCAGGCGGCCGTAGGCATTGCGCAGGGTCGTCTCGGGTTTGCCGGTGATGGCCCCGTCGGAGCCGGGGCGCAGCACGAAGAGACTGGCACCCACGGTGAGCGAGATCGCCACCAGCCCAGGCACGGCAACGCAGCCGGCGACGCCGGGGCGGTCTGGCCAGGTCCACGCCGGGGTGGACAGCGTGCCGGCTTCCACCCGGTAGAGCATGTCGCGTTGGCCGGGGCGGTCGGTGACCCAGGCGGCGCCGTCGGTCGGGTCGACGCACAGGCCGCCGGGGTTGTGCAGCCCGCTGGCCAGCACGCGGGACCGCCGGTCGGGATTGCCCCTGGCCGGGCCGCCGAAGGCGTCGATGCGCAGCACCTTGCCGGCGAGCGAGGATGGATCGGCCGCCGCGTCGGGCGCGCCGGCGTCCCCGGTCGCCACCAGCAGGGCGCCCTTGCCGTCGGCGGCGATCGCGCCGGCATTGCCGCTCGGCCCGCGCGGGATGCCGGTGAGCACCGGCTTGGGCTGATCGCCGGGCGCGATCCGGATCACCTGGTTGTCGGTGCCGGTGGTGACATAGGCGAAGATCAGCTCGTCCTCGTGGTAGCTGGGGGAGAGGGCAAGGCCGGTGACCCCGCCGTCGGCGGCCAGCGGGTCGACCGGCAGCCGCGCCACCTCCACGGGCTCGGTCTCCCGCTCCACCCGCAGCAACCGGCCGGTCGAGCGCTCGGCGACCAGCGCAGCTACCCCGCCGGGCAGCACGGCGATCGCGGTGACGCTATCCAGGCAGGTCGCGATGACCTGTGGATCGGGGTCGTGGCAGCCCTGCGGCTGCGCCGGCGGGCCACTGGGCTCGGGGCCGGGCGGCTGCCCGGGCTGGGGTGCGCCGGACGGTCCGCCGGGCACCTGCGGCTCCGGCCCGGCCGCCACGTTGAGGTCGGGCTTCTCGTGCCAGTCCCGCGGCCCCGAGTCGGGGAACGAGGCGCAGCCGGCGAGCAGCACCGCGGACAGCGCCGGAATCAGCGCCGCGACCAGCAAGCGGCGTTGACGGTGTGCGGGACCAGGTGGCATCACCGCAGGACGGTAGGCGTGCCGCCGTGAACCACCGGTGAGCACGGACCGGGCGACGCACCGGGACCACCGGAGGCCGCCCGCCGCACACCTGCCGCCGGTACGGTCGGCGATCGTGCAGCTCACCGTGCTGGTTCCGAGTGATCACCTCGACTACGCCGAGGCGGCCATCCACGGCCACAGGCTGGTGCCCTACCGGCCGGGGCAACCGTTTCCCGAGGATGCGGCCCGCGCCGACGTGCTGATCCCGCCGTTCCTGTCCGGCGCCCAGCTGGTGGAACGCATCGCCGAGCTGCCCAAGCTGCGGATGGTGCAGCTGCTCACCGTCGGCGCGGAGTCGTGGCTCGGCCGGCTGCCGGACGGCGTGGCCCTGTCGACCGCGCGCGGCGCGCACTCCGCCGCCACCGCGGAGTGGGTGCTGGCCGTGCTGCTGGCCGGCTACCGGGAGCTGCCGTCCTTTCTGGCCGATGCCGCGCACGGCCGGTGGCGCCCGCGGGCCACCGACGGGCTGTTCGGCAAGCGGGTGCTGGTGATCGGCGCGGGCGACGTCGGCAGCCGGGTCGCCAGCCGGCTGCTGGCCTGCGACGCCGAGGTGACCATGGTCGGCCGCCGCGGCGGCGACGGTGTGCATCCGGTGCGCGAGTTGCCGGCGCTGCTGCCCGCCCACGATGCGGTGGTGCTGATCGTGCCGCTGACCGAGGAGACCAGGGGCATGGTGGACGCCGCCTTCCTCGCTGCCATGCCGGACGGCGCAATGCTGGTCAACGCGGCGCGCGGCCCAGTGGTGCACACCGACGCGCTGCTCGCCGAGCTGACCGGTGGCCGGCTGCGCGCGGCGCTCGATGTCACCGACCCGGAGCCGCTGCCCCCGGACCATCCACTGTGGACGGCGCCGAACGTGATCATCACGCCGCACGTCGGCGGCTCGGTGTTCGGGCTGTACCAGCGGGCCTACCGGGTCGCGGCGGCCCAGATCGCCGCGCTGGCCGACGGCCGGCAACCGGACAACCTGGTCCGCAGCGACTACTGACTACGGCCAGTAGCCGCGGCTGCCCAAACGAACGCCGACGACCCGGCCGTCCGCAGGCCGCCCCGAGGTCGCTGGCGTGAGGTGTGTCACCTACCCTCTCGGTGGTGAGTACCTACGACGACCGGTCTGGTTCCACCATGAGCGACCCCTATGGCCAGCACCCCGGCTACCGCGAGTACGACGGGTCCATGGACAACCAGTCCGACACCAGCGTGCTGGACCGGGAGCGGGACTACGGCGAGCCGGGGGCCGAGCGTTGGCGGCTCGGCTGGAACTCGGGCGCCGACCTCGGCCTGCTGATCATGCGCGTGGTCGTCGGCGGCATCTTCGCGGCGCACGGCGCGCAGAAGGTCTTCGGCTGGTGGGGCGGCCCCGGGCTGGACCTCTTCGGGAGCAACCTGACCGACCTCGGCTACCGGCAGACCGACGTGCTGGCCGCGGCCACCGGGTTCACCGAGCTGGTCGGCGGCATTCTCGTGGTGCTCGGCCTCTTCACCCCGCTGGCCGCGGCCGGCCTGCTCGCGGTGGCCGTCAACGCGATCTGGAGCAAGTGGGGCAACGGCCTGTTCCTGATCGATGGCGGCTTCGAGGCCGAGCTGGCGCTCGCCGCGCTGGCCGGCGGCCTGACGCTGGCCGGGCCGGGCCGGGCGGCGCTGGACAACGGGCGGTTCTGGTTCCGCCATCCCGTCGTCACCGGCTGGTTGTTCCTGTTGCTCGGCATCGGCGCTGGCGCCGCGGCCCGCATCATGTTCCACGGCACGCCGTGAGGTCGTGAGCAGATGACGCGAGTTACTCCTCTGCGGCGCCACCGCCTCCGCGGGACACGTCCAGGGCGCCGCCGCTGACCTGGGACAACCGCGTCAGGTCGGTGACCCGCACACCGGGTAACCGGACCAGTTCACCGTCTGAGGTCACCGCGCGGACGGCGCCGGAACGGCCGATCATCAGCCCGTTCAACGACGACCACGGCAGCGAGCGCGACGAGAGCAGGTAGCGCGCCACCAGGCCATCGGCATCCGCTGTGGTGCGCTCGCGCAGCAGCCAGGCCGCGATGCCGGCCGGCACGGCATACACGGCCTGCAGCCCGGGCGCGGCGAACGCGAACGGGGTCACGCACAAGGCCAGCAGCAACACTGCGACCAGAGCGGTCGGCGGGATGCGGAACACGGCCCGCGGCTGATCCACGCATCAATCCTGCCACCACTTCCGAGCATCGGATGGTCCAGGATGTGGAACGCCCATCCCGCAGAGTTGACGGTGCGCGCACCGGCCGACTACCGTTCGCGAGCGTGCAGTTCGCCGGGATCGTCGTACTTAGTTGGCGCGCCGTCTCCTGACCGGGACTGGCGCGCAACCCTCGTGTGGCCTAACGGCCGGCGAGGGTTTTTTCATGTCCGGTCGTGTCGATAGTAAGTCGATAGCAAGTCGATAGGAACAAGTCGATGTCCACCACACCGACCACCAGCCCGACCACCTCGTCGCACCGACCGACGCCAGGACCGCCGCCAGTGCCCACGCCAGGACCGACCCCAGGACCGACCCCGGGACCGACGCCCCGGCCAACACCGGGGCCAACGCTGGGGCCGACGCCGGTGCCGGCACCGCCGCGGCCCAAACCGGCGCCGCCGGCCGGCGCGCCGATCCGCGTGACGGGGGCGCAGTCGCTGGTCCGCTCCCTGGAGGCCGCCGGCTGCGACGTGGTGTTCGGGATTCCGGGCGGCGCCATCCTGCCGGCCTACGACCCGTTGCTCGACTCGGACAAGCTGCGCCACGTGCTGGTTCGGCACGAACAGGGCGCCGGGCACGCGGCCGCCGGGTATGCCCAGGCCACCGGCCGGGTGGGGGTGTGCATGGCCACCAGCGGCCCGGGCGCGACCAACCTGGTCACGCCGCTCGCCGACGCATACATGGACTCGGTGCCGCTGGTGGCCATCACCGGGCAGGTGCCCCGCGGCGCGATCGGCACCGACGCGTTCCAGGAGGCCGACATCAGCGGCATCACGCTGCCGATCACCAAGCACAACTTCCTGGTGACCGACCCGGCGGAGATCCCGCGGACGATTGCCGAGGCGTTCCACCTGGCGAGCACCGGGCGGCCGGGTCCGGTGCTGGTCGACGTGCCCAAGGACGTGCTGCAGGCGCAGACCTCGTTCAGCTGGCCACCGGAGCTGCGGCTGCCCGGTTACCGGCCGACCACCAAGCCGCACGGCAAGCAGATCCGCGAGGCGGCCAAGCTGATCGCGGCCGCGTCCCGCCCGGTGCTCTACGTCGGCGGCGGCGTGATCAGGGCCCGCGCCAGTGCCGAGCTCCGCGAGCTGGCCGAGCTCACCGGCATCCCGCTGGTCACCACGCTGATGGCGCGCGGAGCTTTCCCCGACTCGCACCGCCAGCACGTCGGGATGCCGGGCATGCACGGCACGGTGGCCGCGGTCGCGGCCATGCAGAGGTCTGACCTGCTGATCGCGCTCGGCGCCCGGTTCGACGATCGGGTCACCGGTCAGCTGGCCAGCTTCGCCCCGGACGCGCTAGTGGTGCACGCCGACATCGACCCGGCCGAGATCTCCAAGAACCGCAAGGCCGACGTGCCGATCGTCGGTGACTGCAAGGACGTGATCGGCGAGCTGCTGGACGCCATCCGCGCCGAGTACGCCGCCGGTCACCGTGCCAACCTCGACGCCTGGTGGGTCCAGCTCAACAAGCTGCGGGAGACCTTCCCGCTCGGCTATGACTGGCCCTCGGACGGGACCCTCTCTCCGCAGTACGCCATCGAGCGGATCGGCGCGCTGGTCGGCCCGGACGCGATCTACACGGCCGGCGTCGGGCAGCACCAGATGTGGGCCGCGCAGTTCATCAAGTACGAGAAGCCGGGCACCTGGATCAACTCGGGCGGCCTCGGCACCATGGGCTTCGCGGTGCCGGCCGCGATGGGCGCCAAGTACGGCCGGCCGGACAAGCAGGTGTGGGCCATCGACGGCGACGGCTGCTTCCAGATGACCAACCAGGAGCTGGCCACCTGCGCCATCGAGCGCATCCCGATCAAGGTCGCCGTGATCAACAACGGCAACCTCGGCATGGTGCGGCAATGGCAGAACCTCTTCTACTCCGAGCGGTATTCCAGCACCGACCTCGGCACCCACAAGCACAACATCCCGGACTTCGTGCTGCTCGCCGAGGCGCTGGGCTGCGTGGGGCTGCGCTGCGATACCCGCGAGGACGTCGACAAGGTGATCAAGCAGGCGATGGAGATCGAGGACCGCACCGTGGTGATCGACTTCGTGGTCGGCAAGGACGCTCAGGTGTGGCCGATGGTCGCGGCCGGCACCGGCAACGACCAGATCATGGCCGCCCGCGGCATCCGGCCGCTGTTCGACGAGGACGAGGGCTGAGGGGACCGCTTCGCATGACCAAGCACACGCTGTCGGTGCTGGTGGAGAACAAGCCGGGCGTGCTGGCCAGGGTGGCCGGTCTGTTCTCCCGACGGGGGTTCAACATCCACTCCCTGGCCGTCGGCCCGACCGAGAACCCCGAAATCTCCCGGATGACCATCGTGGTGGCCGTCGAGGAGCTGCCCCTGGAGCAGGTCACCAAGCAGCTCAACAAGCTGGTGAACGTCATCAAGATCGTCGAATTGGAGGCGCCGGCCTCGGTGCAGCGCGAGCTGCTGCTGGTCAAGGTGCGGGCCGACGCCACGGTCCGGTCCCAGGTGCTGGAGACCGTGCAGCTCTTCCGCGCCAAGGTGGTGGACGTGTCGCCGGAGGCGCTCACCATCGAGGCCACTGGCACCGCCGACAAGCTGGATGCGCTGCTGCGCATGCTCGAGCCGTACGGCATCCGTGAGATGGTGCAGTCCGGCATGGTCGCGATCGGCCGCGGCCCGCGCTCCATAACGGCAACGAGGGCGTGACGACCCACCCGAAAGGACGCCACATTCAATGAACGCTCAAGTGTTCTACGACGACGACGCCGACCCCTCGCTGGTCCAGGACCGCACGGTGGCCGTGATCGGCTACGGCAGCCAGGGACAGGCGCACGCGCTCAGTCTGCGCGACTCCGGCGTCGACGTCCGGGTCGGCCTGCCGGAGGGCTCCAAGTCGCGGGCCAAGGCCGCCGACGAGGGGCTGCCGGTGGTGACGCCCGCGCAGGCGTCGGCGGAGGCCGACCTGATCATGCTGCTGGCCCCGGACACGGCCCAGCGGCACGTCTACGCGACCGACATCGCACCCCACCTCAACGACGGCGACGCGCTGTTCTTCGGTCACGGGTTCAACATCCGGTACGGGTTGATCACGCCGCCGTCCGGGGTGGACGTCGCCATGGTCGCCCCCAAGGGCCCCGGCCACCTCGTCCGCCGGCAGTTCGTCGACGGCAAGGGCGTGCCCTGCCTGATCGCCGTGCACCAGGACGCGTCCGGCGCCGCCCAGCAGCTCGCGCTGTCCTACGCCCGGGCGATCGGTGGCACCCGCGCCGGCGTGATCGGGACCACCTTCCAGGAGGAGACCGAGACCGACCTCTTCGGCGAGCAGACCGTCCTCTGCGGCGGCACCACCGCGCTGGTGCAGGCCGGATTCGAGGTGCTCACCGAGGCCGGCTACCAGCCGGAGATCGCCTACTTCGAATGCCTGCACGAGCTGAAGCTGATCGTCGACCTGATGTACGAGGGCGGCATCGCGCGGATGCGCTACTCGATCTCGGACACCGCGGAGTACGGCGACCTCACCCGCGGCCCCCGGATCATCACCCCGGAGGTCAAGAACGAAATGCGCCGCATCCTCGGCGAGATCCAGGACGGCTCGTTCGCTCGCGAGTGGGTCGCCGAGGACGACGCCGGCCGCCCCAACTTCAACAAGCTGCGCGCCGAGGGCGAGCGGCACCCCGTCGAGGCCGTCGGCGCCAAGCTGCGCTCGATGATGTCCTGGGTGGACCGCCCGCTGTAGCCCGCGCCGACGTGCCGCGTGCCGGTGACCGTCGGTAGCCCGGTTAATGAGGACGATGTGACATTTCCCCAGTCCTTATCGGGGGAAATGTCACATCGTCGCATTAAGGGGGCATTGAGGGTCCGTTGCGCTGAGGAATCGTGCTGAATGGGCTCGTCGCGTCAAGGACCGCGGCGGCGCGTCACTAGACTCGCGCCGGTGAACGAGACAAGCCGGCCAGTGGTGCTGATAGCCGAGAAGCTCGCCCCCTCGGTGCTGCGGGCCTTCGGCGACGAGGTCGAGGTGCGGCAGGTGGACGGCACCGACCGTCCCGCCCTGTTCGACGCGGTCGCGGAGGCGGACGCCCTGCTGGTGAGGTCGGCCACCAGGGTGGACACCGAGGTGATCAACAAGGCGGCCCGGCTGAAGGTCATCGCGCGGGCCGGGGTCGGCCTGGACAACGTGGAGGTGCCGGCCGCCACGGCCCATGGCGTGCTGGTGGTCAACGCGCCGACGTCCAACATCGTCTCGGCCGCCGAACACGCGGTGGCGCTGCTGCTGGCCGCCGCGCGTAACGTGCCGGCCGCGGATGCCAGTCTGCGGGCGGGGGAGTGGCGGCGCAGCGCCTTCAACGGGGTCGAGCTGAACGGCAAGACCGTCGGGGTGATCGGGCTTGGCAAGATCGGCCAGCTGTTCGCCCAGCGGGTGGCCGCGTTCGGCGTCGACCTCATCGCCTACGACCCATATGTGGCGCCGGCCAGGGCGGCCCAGCTCGGCATCGACCTGGTGGAGCTCGATGAGCTGCTGCGGCGGGCCGACGCGATCTCCATCCACCTGCCCAAGACCGCGGAGACCCTCGGCCTGATCGGGGCCGCCGAGCTGGCCAGGACCAAGCCCGGTGTGCTGATCGTCAACGCGGCGCGCGGTGGGCTCATCGACGAGGATGCGCTGGCCGCCGCCATCCGCACCGGGCACGTAGGCGGCGCCGGCGTCGACGTGTTCGCCACCGAGCCGTGCACGGCCAGCCCGCTGTTCGAGCTGCCGCAGGTGGTGGTGACCCCGCACCTCGGCGCGTCCACGGTGGAGGCCCAGGACCGCGCTGCGCTCGACGTCGCGCACAGCGTGCTGCTCGCGCTGCGCGGCGAGTTCGTGCCGGACGCGGTGAATGTGCAGGCCGGTGGGGTGGTCAACGACGAGGTCAGGCCGTACCTGCCGCTGACCCAGAAGCTGGGCCGGCTGGTCGCCGCGCTCGGCCTCAAGCCGCCGATCTCGGTCACCGTGGTGGTGCGCGGCGAGTTGGCCCAGGAGGACGTGCGCGTGCTGCCACTGGCCGCGCTGCGCGGCGTGTTCTCCGGCATGGTGGACAGCCAGGTGACCTTCGTCAACGCGCCGGCGCTCGCCGCCGAGCTTGGCGTCTCTGTCGACCTCGCGGTGGAGGCCGAGAGCGCCGATTACCGCAGCCTGGTCACCGTGCGGGCCGGTCATGCCGACGGCGTGTCGCACTCGGTGTCCGGCGCGCTCAGCGGGCTGACCCAGGTGCAGAAGTTGGTCGAGGTCAACGGCCGGCACTTCGACATGCGCGCCGAGGGCACCATCGTCCTGCTGGAGTACGCCGACCGGCCGGGTGTGATGGGCAAGGTCGGCACCTTGCTCGGCGAGGCCGGCATCAACATCGAGGCGGCCCAGATCAACCAGACGACCGCGGGCACCGACGCGATCATGTTGCTGCGCGTCGACCGGCCGGTCTCGGCGAGTCTCATCGAGCCGATCGGGGCCGCCGTCGAGGCCCGACTGGTGCGCACGGTCACCTTCGACTGAAGCCAGACACCCGGTGGTGTCGAAGTAGCCGAAAACCTCATAAGGCTGGTCGCGGGTACAGGTGACCTCGGCTAGGTTGCCCCGCGACGAGGCCAGACCAGGCGCTGTCTGCATGGCGCAGCGCCGCGCCGCTCCCGCGGGGACGGGCCTTGCGCTCTGGCGGTGGAAGGCCGTGTCGGGGGACGCGCAGGCACGAGGCATGGTCCACACCAGCCGCCTCTTCAGTGAGGGACAACGTGACTCGCATCGGTGTAGTGGGGCGGCCGGCGCACTGGGTTGTGGCCCGTTCGGCCGTCGTGGTCCTGGTGGCCGCCCTGACCGTGCTGAGCTCCGCCGGCTTCCCCGGCACGGCGACCGCCGCCGGCACGGCGACCGCCGCCGGCACGGCAACCGCCGCCGGCACGGCGAGCGCCGCCGGCGCGCCGGACGAGCTGGCGCCGGCCGCACCCGGCTCGGGTAGATCGATCTCCACCGGCTCGGTGGCCGCCGGCAAGCTCTCGCCCCGGCTGACCGCGGCCAGCGGCTCGGTCACCGTGTTCGTCGAGCTGGCGGCCACCCCGGCAGTCGATGCCTACAACACCGAGCTGCGGCGCGGCCGCGTGGCCGCCAGGGCGGCCGCCAGCGCGGCCAGGACCAGGGTTGACGGTAAAGCCACCGGCGTGATCGCCGAGCTGCGCGGCCGGGACCGCGCCGCGCGCGAGCTCTACCGGACCAACAACGCGGTGCCCGGGGTCACGGTGGTCGCCGACGCCGCGTCGCTTCGCCAGCTCGCGGCCAACCCGGACGTCCGGTCGATCCGCATCGCGGTGCCGAAGAAGGTGGCCAACTCCGGCGCCGCGGTGCTGACCAGGGTGCTGGACACCTGGCAGAGCACCGGCCGGCTCGGTGACCACGTCCGGGTCGGCATCATCGACACCGGCATCGACTACACGCACGCCAACTTCGGCGGCCCCGGCACCACGGCCGCCTACGACGCGATCGACGAGACGGTCGCCGACCCCAGCTACTTCCCGACCGCCAAGGTCGTCGGCGGCTACGACTTCGTCGGCAACGGCTACGACGCCGGCAACGGCGACCCGGCGGTGAGCACCCCGGTGCCCGACCCCAACCCGCTGGACTGCAACGGGCACGGCTCGCACGTGGCCGGCACGGCGGCCGGCTTCGGGGTCAATGCCGACGCCAATGGCGACGGCTCGACCTTCTCCGGCGACTACGCCGCGCTGACCGCCGACTCGCTTCGCGACCTGCGGATCGGCCCCGGCATGGCACCGAGGGCGCTGCTGTACGCGCTGAAGGTGTTCGGCTGCACGGGCAGCACCAACGTGGTCACCAGCGCGCTGGACTGGGCCCTCGACCCGAACCGCGACGGCGACTTCACCGACCACCTGGACCTGGTGAACCTCTCGCTCGGCTCGGACTACGGCGCGCCCGACGACCCCGAGAGCCTGTTCGTCCGCAAGCTGAGCGCCAACGGCGTGCTGGTCGTGGCCTCGGCCGGCAACGGCGGCGACCTGTACGACATCGGCGGCTCGCCGGGCAACGCGCCGGAGGCGCTGACCGTGGCCAGCAGCCGGGACGCGTACGTGCTGCGCGACGCTGCCGAGGTGACCGCGCCGGCCGAGGTCGCCGGGCTGCGGGCCGGCCAGTACAGCGTCAACTTCACCGGATACGACACGCTGGACCTGACCAGGGCGGTGGCCAGGCTTTCCATGGCCGGAAACCTCGACGGCTGCCGGCCGTTCTCGGACGCGGACAAGACCGCCGTCGCCGGCAAGTTCGCCTGGCTGGAGTGGGACGACAACGACGCCAGTCGCCGCTGCGGCTCCGGGCTGCGGACGAACAACGCCCAGGCCGCCGGCGCGGCCGGGGTGCTGCTCAGCTCCACGCTGGAGACCTTCGGTGCCGGAATCGCCGGCAACGCCACGATTCCGGTCTTCCAGTTGACCGGCTCGGCCACCGCGGCGCTGCGCCCGGCCCTGAACGCCGGCACCCTGCAGGTCCGGCAGGCCGGCGCACTGCGCACCTCGCTGAAGACCTTCAACACCGCGATCGAGGACACCCCGTCCTCGTTCACCTCGCGCGGCGTCCGGGGCAGCGTCCGCGGCAGCGTCACTGGTGGCGTCGGGGGGAGCGTCAAGCCCGACGTCGCGGCGCCCGGCGACACCATCACCTCGACGCGGGTCGGCTCCGGCGA
>DASXTS010000412.1:0-16429 GCA_036505275.1 Pseudonocardiaceae bacterium | reverse complement strand
GCCGCAGGCCTGCGCCTCCAGCGCGACCAGCCCGAAGGACTCGTTGTGGCTGGGCACCGCGACCAGGTCGGCGGCGCGGAAGACGGTGGCGAGCCGTTCGCGCGGCTGCGGCGGCAGGAACCGGACGACGTCGGCGATGCCCAGCGCGGCCGCCAGCTCGGCCAGCTCGTGCGGGCGCTCCAGCCCGGTGCCGGATGGCCCGCCGACGACGAGCACGGCCAGCCGCTGCCGCAGCTCGGGGTCGCGCCGGACCAGCTCGGCCGCGGCACGCAGCACGACGTCCGGTGCCTTGAGCGGCTGGATGCGGCCGGCGAAGACCAGCACGGTGTCCCCGTCGCGCAGGCCGAGTTGGCGGCGGGCGGCCCGGCGCGGCCCCGGCGCGAACCTGGCCAGGTCTACGCCCGGCGGGACCGTGACGATGGTGTCCGGGTCGGCGTCGTAGAAGTGGACCAGTTGGCGGGCCTCCACGTCGGTGTTGGCCACCAGCCGGTCGGCCTCGGCGACAACCTGCTGCTCGCCGATCACTCTGATCGCCGGCTCCGGGGTGTCGCCGTCGGCCAGGGCGGCATTCTTGACCTTCGCAAGGGTGTGGGCGGAGTGCACCAGCGGCACCCCCCAGCGGTCCCTGGCCAGCCAGCCGACTTGGCCGGACAGCCAGTAGTGCGAGTGCACGACGCTGTAGTGGCCCGGCTCGTGGCGGGCCTCGGCACGCAGCACGCCGGCGGTGAATGCGCACAGCTGGCCCGGCAGGTCGTTCTTGGCGAGGCCCTCGAACGGCCCAGCCGCGATGTGCCGCACGGTGACCCCGGGCGCCAGCTCGACGACCGGCGGCAGCTCGGACGAGGTGGCCCTGGTGAACACCTCGACGGCGACGCCGCGGGCCGCCATTCTGGCCGCCGTCTGTTCGATGTAGACGTTCATGCCACCGGCGTCGCCGGTGCCCGGCTGCTCCAGCGGGGAGGTGTGCACGGAGAGCACCGCCACCCGTTGCGGTCCAGCGACTCGCCTGATCACCTGGACATCCTCTCGCGGTCGGCGGCGCGGTGCCGGGCGGCGCAGTGCCGGGCAAAGCGCAGCAGCGTGCTGTTGAACCGCCCCGGGTCCTCGGCGAATGGCAGGTGGCCGATGCCGGCCCACCAGTCGGCCTTGGCGCCCGGAATGCTGGCCACGTGGTGGGTGGCGGCATCGCGGTCCACCACCCGGTCCTCGGCGCCGTGCAGCACCAGCACCGGCACCAGCAGCACCAGCGGCGCAGCCACCGGGCCGGCGGCGTACACCGCAAGCCTGGTTCCGTCCGCGCTGTTCACAAAATCGTGTGCTGTCAAGGTCCGCGATTCCCGTTCCGGATGCGCCCCCTACCTACCACCAACCCCGCGGCCGCCCGGTTGCTTCCCGCGGAAAGGCAGGGGGCACGATGCCAGGCGTGACGCTCGAATCCGAGGCCGGCGACCGGCCCGTGGCCGTGGTATCCGGGGCCAGCTCCGGCATCGGTGCCGCGACCGCGCGGCGGCTGGCCGGCGCCGGCTGCCGGCTGGTGCTCGGCGCGCGCCGGCTGGACCGCTGCGAACGGCTGGCCGCCGAACTCGGCGGCACCGGTCATCGGGCGTTGCCGCTGGACGTCACCGACGCGGCGTCCGTCGAGGCCTTCGGTGCCGCCATCCCGCACTGCCGAGTGCTGGTGAACAATGCCGGCGGCGCCCTCGGGCTGGCACCGGTGCTCGAGGCCGACGAGGAGCACTGGCGGTGGATGTGGGAGGCCAACGTGCTCGGCACGCTGCGGCTGACAAGGGCGCTGCTGCCGAAGCTGGTGGCCTCCGGCGACGGGCACGTGGTGACCGTGACGTCGATTGCCGCGGTGGAGACCTATGACGGCGGCGCCGGCTACACCTCGGCGAAGCATGCCCAGGCCGCCCTGCACAGGACGCTTCGCGGCGAGCTGCTCGGCCAGCCGGTGCGGTTCACCGAGGTCCTGCCCGGCATGGTGCAGACCGAGTTCTCGCTGCACCGCTTCAGCGGTGACGCCGAGCGGGCCGACGCGGTGTACCGCGGCATCACGCCGCTGACCGCGGACGACGTCGCCGATGTCATCGAGTTCGCGGTGACCAGGCCGTCGCACGTCAATCTGGACCAGATCGTGCTCAAGCCGCGCGAGCAGGCCTCGGCCACCCGGGCGCACCGCCGTACCTGATGGGGCTGGCCGCCGATCCGCGCGGTCTATGAAGGCTGCTCAGCCGGGTCCGGCTCGCCCGCGGCCAGCGCGATCGCTCTGGCCAGTAGCGCGTCGACGCCATCGCCGGGGCCGAGCCTAACGACGTCCCACACCGGCGTGTCAAGCCCGGCGGTGGCGTGCCGCTGGAATCAGCGGCCGTATCGGTCCGGCCCAGGGTACGGCGGTCAGAGGGAGCAGCCCACCAGCACCGGTTCGGGATGCAGCTCGACTCCGAAGGCGGCGCGCACCCCGGCGGCCACCTCACCGGCCAGCGCCAGCAGATCTGCGGTGGATGCCGAACCGCGGTTGGTCAGCGCGAGGGTGTGCTTGGTCGACAGGGCCACCCGCCCGCCGGGGCCGAGATGGCCGCGGTGGAAGCCGGCCCGCTCGATCAGCCAGGCCGCGGACAGCTTGGTGACGCCGGTGCCGGCCGGATACTGCGGCACCGGCAGGCCGTCGCCGACCGTTGCGGTGATCCGTCGCAGCATGGCCGGCAGATCATCGTCGGCCAGCACCGGGTTGGTGAAGAACGAGCCGGCGCTCCAGGTGTCGTGGTCGAGCGGGTCGAGCACCATGCCCTTGACCCGGCGCAGCTCGAGCACGGCAGCACGCACCTCGGCCGGCGGCAGCCGCGAGCCGAGCTCGACGCCGAGCATTCTGGCCAGCTCGGCGTAGCGCACCGGCATGGACAGGCCATCGGTGCGCAGCGCCAGCCGGACCCGGAGCACCACGGCGATGTCGGTGTTCTTGAGCGTGCTCGTCCGATAGCCGAGCCCCAGCCCGCTGCGTGACACCGCGCGCACCCGCCCGTCACGGCGGTCCAGCAGGTCGACGCCGCGGAGCAGGTCTGCGATCTCCACGCCGTATGCCCCGACGTTCTGCACCGGCGTCGCGCCGACCAGCCCGGGGATGCCGGAGAGGCACTCCAGCCCGCCGTAACCGTCGGCCACCGTGCGGGCCACCACCTCGTCCCAGTCCTCGCCGGCCGCCACGCTCAGCACACCGCCGGCGTCCAGCCGGTAGCCGCGGGTGGCCACCCGCACCACCGTGCCCTCGACGCCTTCGTCGCTGATCACGAGGTTGGAACCGCCGCCGAGCAGCAGCATGGGCGCACCGTCCGCATCGCACCAGCGCACCGCCCCGACCAGCGCGTCGGTGTCCTCGGCCGTGACGAACCGGCGGGCCGGGCCACCGAGCCGCAGCGTGGTGTACTCGCGCAGCGGCACGCCGACCTGAGCCCTCACGCCGTACAACGCTATCTTTCGCATCATGGCTCGCCGTATCGAGCACCGCTCGGAGTTCGCTTACCCCGCCGAGCGGGTGTACGCGGCGCTCACCAATGAGGCCTTCCTGCGCGAGCGGCTGTCGGAGATCGGTGGACGGCGCTCTGAGCTGGTCTCCTTCACGGCCGACGACGGCACCACCACGGCGAAGATGCGGCAGAGCATCGACGCCGAGCACCTACCGGCCATGGTCCGCCGGGTCACGTCGGACGGCGTGATCATCGACCGGACCGAAACCTGGACGGCTCCGGCCGACCAGGACGGCGAGGGATGGTACGCCGGCACCGTCGAAGCGAAGGTGAGTGGTTTCGGCGGCACGCTGCGGGGCACCACCGCGCTGGCCGACGCCGAGGGCGCCGACGCGGACGGCAGCGTGCTCAGCCTCGACGGCGAGGTGCGGGTCGACCTTCCGCTGGTCGGCGGCCGGATCGAGGGCGTGGTGGCCGACGAGCTCGGCCGGCTGCTGCGCGCCGAGGCGAGGTTCACCGACCGCTGGCTCGAGCGGCTGGAGCGGCTGGAGCGCGACCAGGGATGACCGCACCGCCACGCCAGTTCGTGCTCACGCTGAGCTGCCCGGACCGCACCGGGATCGTGGCACGTATCGCCACGTTCCTGGCCGACGCCGGCGCCTGGATCACCGAGGCGGCCTACCACGCCGACCAGGAGACCAACTGGTTCTTCACCAGGCAGATGGTGCGCGCCGACTCGGTGCCGTTCGACGTCGGCGAGCTGCGCCGGCGGTTCGCCACGGTGGCCGCCGAGCTCGGCGGCCAGGCCGACTGGCGGGTCTGGGACACCGGCTCACGGCGGCGCATGGTCATCCTGGTCTCCCGTGAGGGGCACTGCCTCTACGACCTGCTCGGCCGGGTGTCCTCCGGCGAGCTGGACGTCGAGCTGGCCGCCGTCATCGGCAACCACCCCGACCTCGGCGGCATCACGCGGGCGCACGGGATCCCGTTCCACCATGTGGTGTTCCCGGTCGCCGGCTCCGACCCCGACGCCAAGGCAGCCGCATTCGCCGAACTGCGGCAGCTCACCGACGCGAATCGGCCGCACGCCATCGTCCTGGCCCGGTTCATGCAGGTGCTGCCGCGCACGCTGTGCGCGGCCTGGTCCGGCCGCGCCATCAACATCCACCACAGCTTCCTGCCCTCGTTCATCGGCGCCCGCCCGTATCACCAGGCGTACGCCCGCGGCGTCAAGCTGGTCGGCGCCACCTGCCACTACGTCACCGCCGAGCTGGACGCTGGACCGATCATCGAGCAGGACGTCATCCGGGTCGACCACGCCGACACCGTCGCGGACATGGTCCGCAAGGGCCGTGACATCGAGAAGGTGGTGCTGGCCCGCGGCCTGCGCTGGCACCTCGAGGACCGCGTCCAGGTACACGGCAACAAGACCGTGCTCCTCTGAGGTCGTGAGTGGTAAATGGTGCTGGGACACCATTTACCACTCACGAGTGCTGGTCGGCCTCATGGTCGTCGTGCGCAGTGTGCTCGATCTGCACCGTCGAGTGCGCCAGCCCGAAGTCGTCGGCGAGCACGGCGGCGGCCTGGTCAAGCACGGACGCCTCGCCGCACCCGACGCAGGCGACGCCGTCCACCACCAGGTGCGCGGAGACCGCGGACTGGCCGGGCGTGATGCACCAGACGTGCAGATCATGCACGTCCACCACGCCTCGGACGCCGAGCAGCGCGGCCCGCACGTGGTCGACGTCCACGTCGGGCGGTGTGCCCTCGAGCAGCACGTGCGCGGCGTCGCGCAGCAGCAACAGGCTGCGCGGCAGGATCAGCGCGGCGATGGCCAGGGAGGCCACCGCGTCCGCCTGTAACCACCCGGTAACCGCGATGACCAGGGCGGACGCCACGACGGCCAGCGAGCCGAGGGCGTCGCCGAGCACCTCGAGCAGCGCGCCGCGCAGGTTCAGGCTGGTGCGGTCGCCGCGGGCCAGCACGACCAGGGCCACGAGGTTGCCGGCCAGGCCGAGCACGCCAATGGCCAGCAGCGGCCCGCTGGCCACCGGCACCGGCGCCGAGAGCCGCCCGATGGCCCGCACCAGCACGGTGCCTCCGACGCCGAGCAGCAGCAGCGCGTTGGCGACGGCGGCCAGCACCTCCAGCCGGCCGAGGCCGAACGTGCGGCGGGCCGACGGCGGCCGCCCGGCCAGGGTCACGGCGGCCAGCGCCACCCCGAGGCCGATGCCGTCAGTGGCCAGATGGCCGGCGTCGGCCAGCAGCGCAAGCGAGCCGGTGAGGAAGGCGCCGACCGCCTCGACGACCAGCAGCGACAGCGTGATGACCAACGCAAGGC
Organism: Pseudonocardiaceae bacterium; assembly: GCA_036505275.1. GTDB lineage: Bacteria > Actinomycetota > Actinomycetes > Mycobacteriales > Pseudonocardiaceae > DASXTS01. The sequence goes on along the minus strand of DASXTS010000412.1, from coordinate 10,627 downwards.
CGATCCGGCGGCGGCTGTCCGGCCGGGCATGCGCGTGGTCGTGCACGTGCAGTACTATACATGCAAGATCCTGCATAAGTCCTGCGTGGCCGCCCGACGCGGGTCAGAGTCGGTAGGTACGTTTCGTCACGTGCGGACCGAGATAACCACGTTGGACGCGCTGCGCGCACCGCGCGGCCGGCGGCGACCTGCTGCGGGCGTTGCTGGTCGGGCTTGACCTCACCGCCGCCAACGACGACGCGCTGGTGCGCGGTACGGCGCTGGACGAGGCTGTGCTGCTCGGCAGCCAGCTGCTGCCGGCCACCTTGCAGCGAGCGCACGCCTCCGGCGTGCTGGTCTTCCCGGTCGCCGGCTTCGGAACGCTACGCCGGCCGGTCCTCCTCCTCCGGCGTGTCCGCGGGTTCGAACACGTGAGTTGGACGTTTCGGACACGTGATTCCGATGGTTCGGCACACCGGACTCACCCGGCGCGCAGCGCCTCGGTCGGCGCCAGCCGCGCGGCCCGCAGCGCCGGGTAGCAGCCGGCGACCAACCCGACCAGCACGGACCCGGCCAGCCCCGCGGCCAGCGGTGCCGCCGGCAGCACGAGGCTGGCGCCGGACGCCAGTACGTAGCCGATTGTGGTGAGCACGCCAAGGGCCGTGCCGGTCAGCGCGCCGAGCACGCACAGCGCTGTCGCCTCGCCGAGGAAGATCATCGCTACGGCCGACCTGGTGGCTCCGAGCGCGCGGCGGACGCCGATCTCGGCGCGGCGCTCGAGCACGGATACCACCATCACGTTGGCCACCCCGACGCCGCCGACCAGCAGCGCCACCGCGCCGAGCCCGAGCGCCAGCCCGAGCAGGGCGCCGCGCGCGCTGGCCCTGGCCACCAGCAGGTCCGACGGCCGGCCGACGGTCACCATGCCGGGGTTGGCCGGGTTGGTGGTGGCCGCGAGCCTGGCCCACACGGCGGGCACCCGGTCGGGGTCGGCCCGCAGGTACACCCTGGTCGGCCTGCCGTCGAATCCGAACAGTTCGCCGGCGGCCGCGGTGCCGAGCAGCGCGCCGGTGTCCAGCTCTGGGGCGAGCGGGACGGGTGCGAGCACGCCGAGCACCACCGCGTACCGGCCACCGTTGCCGCTGAAGCCGCCGGAGCCGAGGTAGACCTGCGTCTGCGGAGTGAGCCGGGAGATGCCCAGCGACCGGGCCGCCGCCGCGCCGAGCACCACCGTCGGATAGCGGCCGGTGGCGGCGTCCAGGAACCGGCCGGCGACCACGGTCAGGTTGAGCGCCCCGACCAGCGCGGGCTCCGCGGCGAGCACGGCTATCCCGTTGGTCTCCTTGACCGGCACCGCCGAGCTGCGGCGCACCGTCAAGCCAGCCAGCATGCCGACCGGTGCCACCGTCTGCACGCCGTCGATCCGCCGCAACATGCCGGCCGCGGTCTCCGGCAGCGGCGCGAGCTGGCCGTTGACCGTTCGGCCGGTCGCCACCGTGAGCAGGTTGCCGTCGCGTCCCAGCTGGGCCAGCAGGGCGGCCTGCGCGGACGCCGGCACGCCGACGATCGCGACCATGGCTGCGGTGCCGAGCGCGATGCCCAGTGCCGACAGCGCCGCCCGCAGCGGGCGGTATCGGAGGCCGGCCGCGGATTGCCGCAGCACGTCCAGCGGCCTCACAACGGCCTAACAAACGGCCTAACAAACGGCCTCACAAACGGCCTCACAAGCGGCGTCACAACGTCCAGCGGCGTCTCGGCCGGGCCGCCTGGCCAACCGGTGTCGTGCACGATCACGCCGTCGTGCAGCTCGATCCGCCGAGACGCCGCCGAGGCGATGTCCCGGTCGTGGGTGGCGATCACCACCGTGGCCCCGTCCGCGTTCAGCTCCAGAATCAGGTCGATGACCTCGCGGGCCGTGGTGGAGTCGAGGTTGCCGGTCGGCTCGTCGGCGAGGATCGCCCGCGGCCGACCGACCAGCGCCCGCGCGATGGCTACCCGCTGGCGTTCGCCGCCGGAGAGCTGCTCCGGCCGGTGGCTCAGCCGGTGGCCAAGGCCGACCCGGCGCAGCGCCTCGACGGCCGTCGCGCGCCGCGCCGCGACCGGCGTCGCCCGGTAGAGGAGCGCATGGGCCACATTGGCCAGCACGTCCAGGTGCGGCACCAGGAAGAACTGCTGGAACACGAACCCGAGGTGACGTGCCCGCAGCCGGGACAGCGCCGCGTCCGGCAGGCCCGCGACGTCCTCGCCGGCGATCAGCACCGACCCGGTGCTCGGCCGTTCCAGCGTGCCCGCGATGTGCAGCAACGTCGACTTGCCCGATCCCGAGACGCCGAGGATGGCGAGCAGCTCACCCCGCCGGACCGCCAGGTGCACCCCGCGCAGCGCCCAGGTGCCCGCGAAGTCCTTGGCGACCCCGCGCAGCTCGACGGCTGGAGTCATGCTGGTGGTCATGCGGGGTGTCATGCGGGGTCCCCGCGGAAGCGTGAGCGCAGCGAGCGCTTTCGTGGGGTGCTCACGCCGGCACCTCCACCACATCGCCCTCGGCAAGACCCGCGCCGGACACCTCGACGAGTGTGCCGGCGAAGAGGCCACCGGTGACCGGAACCTGGCGCGGTGCACCGCCGTCGGCCAGGACGATCACCGCGAACCCGCCGTCCGGCAGCGCCACCAGCGCGACGACCGGGACGGCGAGCACGCCGCGAACGCCCGCCGTGGTCACCAACACGCTCACCGGGGCCGTGGTGTACCCGGCCACCGCCGCCGGATCGGCCAGCGCCACCGTGACGGCCACCGTGGCCGCCGCCGGCCGCCGGCCCGGCTCCTCGGCCGCCTGCTCGGCCACCGGCGAGACCGCCGACACCGTGCCGGCCGTGGTGCTGTGCGCGTCCGGCAGCGTCACGGTCACCTGGTCGGACACGTGCAGCAGGAACGCCTGGTCGACCGGCACCGCGAGCTCGACCACCCGGTCGTTGGAGGTGCCGGACAGGACCGGCTCGCCCGGCCGTGGTTGGCCGCCGATCTGGGCCGGCACGGCTTGAACCCGCAGCGGGGCCGGCGCAAACACCGCCTGGCCGAGGTCCAACCGCCCGGTGGCCGGCACCCCGAGAGCCCGCTGCCAGCGCCGCAGCGCGGCCGCCGTCGTCGCGGTGAACCGGTCGCTGCCGGCCAGGCCATGCCCGTGGCCGAGCGCCTCCAGGTTGGCGTTCAGCTCGGCGATGTCCGGCCCCCGCGCGGCGCCGACACCCAATGCGCGCCACACCGGCCGGTCGCCGGACAGCAGCGGCACGGCCCGGCCGTCCACCTCGTATGCCGGCTGTCCGGCCGCGATCACCGACCCCGGCGCCGGCAGCCACGTGTAGGCGTGCCCACCGGTGGCCCCGACCACGGTGGCCGGCGAGGCGAACCCGAGGGTGCCGAACAGCGGCACGGTGGTGCTCAGGTCGGTGCGGACCACCCTCGCCCCGCCGGTCTGGACGCCGGTATCGAGGCCGCCGCCCACCCCGGAGCCCGCACCGCCGGCCGCACCGCCGGCCGCACCCCCGGCCGCACCGCCGGTCGCACCGCCGGCCGCACCGTCGGCCGCGCTCGATGCGGATGCCGGGCCGCCGCCGGTGATCAGCACGGCGGCCACCAGGGCGGTCACCACGCCGGCCGTCACCCCGGCCAGCACCCCGGCCAGCACCCCGGCCGCCGCCGGCCGCCCAGCCAACCACCGCCGACCCCGATCGCGGTTCATCGGCCGGCCAGCTGGTCCAACGCCGAGGCCCTGATCTCGGCGTCGAGCAGCTCACGGCAGGCCTGCATCGCGTGCTGGACGGCCGGCGTCTGCTTGTCCGCGCCCGGCGGCAGGTCCTCCGCGCGCATGCCGAGGCCGTGCCCGGGTGTGTACGGCGAGTCGGCCGTCGGATCGTGGAAGGCCGGCAGGCCGTTCTCCCGCATGCACCGGGCGGCCCGTACGCCGGCAGCCACCAGCGCGGCCGGCGCCGGTGGCTGCTGCCCGGGGTTCCAGTTCGCCGCGCCGAGCTCGCGGGCGCACACGCTGCTGATGGCGTCGGCCTGCGCGCGGTCGATGCTGTCCAGGGCGCGGGTGTCGGTGTACACCTCGCCGTTGGCGCCGAGCACCGGGTCGGCGAAGTTCCGGACGCCGTGCTGGCGCAGGCACTCGGCGGCGGCGTGCAGCGCCGCCACCCGATCCCCCGATGCGGAGCCGGCGCCACTGCCGGCGCCATTACCAGCGCTATTGCCGGCGCTATTGCCGGCGTCCCCTGTACCGAGGCCGGAGCACCCGGCCAGTGCCACGCCGGCGAGCAGCAGGCCGGCAATCCGGAATGTCAACATGCCCGACAGGAGTACCGGCCGGCCGCTGACATCCGCCTAACACCGGACGGCACGCCGCCAGCCCGATGCGGCCGGCGTTATCGCAATGTCAGGGCCGCCGGCTCACACTTGGCCGGTGAGGGTGCTGGTCGTCGAGGACGAGCGGGTGCTGGCCCGCAACCTGGCCGACGGGCTGCGCGACGTCGGGCTCGCGGTGGACGTCGCGCTCGACGGCGCGAGCGCGCTGGCCAAGCTCGACCTGCTGGACTACGACGTCGTGGTACTCGACCGCGACCTGCCGGGAGTCCACGGCGACGACGTGTGCCGTGCGCTGGCCGCCCGAAACGCGCCGAGCCGGGTCCTCATGCTGACCGCGGCCGCCGGCGTGGAGGACCGGGTGGCCGGCCTGGGCATGGGCGCCGACGACTACCTGCCCAAGCCGTTCGCCTTCGCCGAGCTGGTCGCCAGGGTCCGGGCGTTGTCCCGGCGGCAGCCGGCGGCCCCACCGTTGATCGTCCGCGACGATCTCTCCGTCGACCTGGCTCGTCGCACGGTGCACCGCGCCGGCCGCGCCGTCTCACTGACCCGCAAGGAGTTCGGCGTGCTGGAGGCGCTGATGCTCGCGGACGGTGCCGTGGTGAGCACCGAGGAGCTGCTGGACCGGGTGTGGGACGAGAATCTCGACCCGTTCAGCAACATCGTTCAGGTCACCGTCGGCCGGCTCCGCCGCAAGCTCGGCGAGCCGCCGCTGATCCATACCGTCGTCGGCACCGGGTACCGGGTGTGAAGCGGCGCCGGCTCACCCTGCGGGCGCGGCTGACCATGATCTACGCCGCGGTCCTGGTGCTGGCCGCCGCCGGGCTGCTCGCGCTCACCCTCGTGCTGGTCGACCGCAGCCTCAGCGTGGCGTACGGCGCGAGCTCTCTGGCCCAGGCCCAGTACCGGGCGCAGCTGGAGCAGGCGCTGACGACCATGGATCAGGCGGCGGTGGATGGCAAGCCGACGCCGGAGGAGCAGAAGAAGCGGGCCGCGCTGAAGGCGGATCTGCTCGCGGCGAATGCCGTGGCCAACGGCACCGCGCAGACCGACACCATCGACACGCTCGTCGTCGCCTCGCTGCTGGCACTCGCCGTGCTGGTGCCGGCCGCCGCGGTCGGCAGCTGGCTGCTCGCCGGGCGGGTGCTGCGACCGGTCGGGGCGATCACAGACGCGGCCCGCCGGGCGTCCGAGACTCGGCTGGACGAGCGGCTCGCGCTGGCCGGCCCGCGGGACGAGATCACCGACCTGGCCGACACGTTCGACGCCATGCTGGAACGGCTGGAGCACGCCTTCGACGCCCAGCGCCGGTTCGTCGCCAACGCCTCGCACGAGCTGCGCACCCCGCTCACAGTGGCGCGTACCGCGATCGAGGTCACGTTGGCCAAACGGGACCGCCGGCCGGAGCAGCTGGAGACCATGGCCGCCGACGTACACGGCGCCCTCGACCGCGCGGAGCGGCTGGTCGACAGCCTGCTGACGCTGACCCGCAGCCAGCACCTCGCGCACGCCAGCGAGCCGGTCGACCTGGCCACCGCCAGCCAGGACGCGCTGGACTCCCTCGGCGACGCGATCGCTGAGCGCGGCCTCACCGCGCATGCCGAGCTGCACCCGACCGCCACCGCGGGCGATCGCGCCCTGCTCGAACGCCTGGTCGGCAACCTGCTGGACAACGCCGTCCGGCACAACCACGACGGCGGCTGGCTGTCGGTGCGCACGGACGCCGACGGCGATCAGGCTGCGATCGTGGTTGGCAACAGCGGTCCATCGGTGGACCCGGCCGGCGTGCCACGGCTCTTCGAGCCGTTCCACCGAGCCGACGGCCCGGCCCGTACCAATGGCAGCGGCCTGGGCCTTGGCCTGTCCATCGTGCGCGCCGTCGCCGACGCGCACCGTGCCGACGTTGCGGTGACCGCCCGCCCCGACGGCGGCCTGCTGGTCGCCGTCCGCCTCCCCCGCGTGTCCGCGCGTACGGACACCTGAGTTGGACGTTTCGGCATACGGGGCAGCGTGTGGCGGGCGCCACGCTAGCTGTGTGCTTGCAGGAGCTAGCACCGCCGCGTAGGTTGGGGTTCGTGAGCAAGGTCGAGGACGTCAACCAGGCGGTCCACGGGCTCGGCCGCGACATCGGCGGGTACATCCGAACCCAGCGGACCAAGGCGCACATCTCGCTGCGCGAGTTGGCGAAGCTCGCCGGCGTCTCCAATCCGTACCTGAGCCAGATCGAACGGGGCCTGCGCAAGCCGAGCGCCGAGATCCTGCAGCAGATCGCCAAGGGGCTGCGCATCTCGGCGGAAGCGCTGTACGTGCGGGCGGGAATCCTCGAACAACGCCAGGGCGGTGCCGTGGTCGACGCCGTACTCGCCGACCCGCAGCTCTCCGAGCGGCAGAAACAGGTGCTGCTCGACGTGTACGAGTCCTTCCGGCGGGAGAACGCCGCCAGAGCGGTCGCAGTTCCTGCCGCATCGCAAAGCACCGAGGAGTGATCGAGATAATGCCAATGACGATGCCTATGGGTATGCCCAAGCTGCCAACGGCACAAGACGTGAAGAAGGCCCGCAAGCAGGCCACCGCGGCCCTCGAGCAGGCCCGAACGCCGCTGTACGCCGTGCTCGGCGCCGGCGATCTTGCCACCGAGGCCGTCCGGGACTACGTCAGCAAGGCCCGCGCCGAGGCCGGCGGCCAGGCCAAGGACGTTCAGACCAGGGTGGGCGACCTGCAGGCCAGGCTGGCCGAGCTGCAGGAGCGGCTGGTTGAGGTCCGCACCCAGGTACGTAGCCGGGTCCGCACCACGGTCGGTGAGCTGCCGGACGAGGTCGCCGGACTGCGTGGCCGGCTGGAGCCTGCTGAGCTGCGGCACTCGCTGGAGCGCTATCTGCAGTCGCTGCAGGATCTCTACGAGCGGCTGGCCACCCGCGGCGAGGGCACAGTGGCCCGGATGCGGGAGAAGCCGCAGGTCAAGAGGGCCATCGACCGGGTGGAGGAGGCCGCCGACAGCACCGAGGAGCGGGTCGGCAAGCTCGTCGAGGACGCCCGCGAGCTGACTCACGAGGTGCTCGGCCGGGTCAGCCGCCGGACCCGATCGGCCGGCGAGAAGGCCGCGGTCCGCGTCGAGAAGGTCGCCGACGAGGTCGCCGACGAGGTGGCCGACGCCGTCGAGGAGGCCGGTGCGGAAGTGGCTGGCGCCGCCCGCAGCGTCAGCCACAAGGCCGCCGACCGAACCCAGCCAACCAAGCCCGCGGCCCGCAAGAGCGCCGGGCCGAACGCGGCGCCGAGCGCGGCCGGCACCAAGGCCTGATCCTTCGGTTCTTCCCAGGTCAGCGAGCCCCGGGGGCGTTCGTTACTTCGCGAATGCCTCGGGGCTCGCCGCGTCCGCGCACGCAACGTACCCTGTGCCGGTGGACCTGCTGAGATATCTCGACGACTACGTCTTGAAGGCGATCTGGATCGCCGGTATCCCAGTGGGAGCTTACGCATTCGTCCATGCGCTGCTGCAACGCGCCGATGCGTTCACCGTGGCCGACAAGCTGACCAAGCCGGCGTGGCTGGGCATCACCGGGGTGTCCACGCTGGTCCTAGTACTTTTCCCGGGGCCGCAGACATTCCTCTGGCTGCCTGGCCTGATCGCCGCGCTGGTGTACATCGTCGACGTGCGGCCGCGGGTGACCGAGGTGCAGCGCGGCCCGCGCTGGTGATCTCCAGCTGGCGTAAGCACGGCTGTGGCCGGCCGGTGACGCTGGTCGCGCACGGGCTTGGCGCCACCGAGGGCGAGGCGCGGCTGCCGGCGTCCGGGCTGTCCGGCACCCGAGTGGTCGTCACGTTCGGCTCGCACGGCGACGCCGCAGATGCGCCCGCTGCGTACTGGGATTACGGGGTGCTGGCCGACGAGCTGCGGGCGGTGGCCGAGGTCGTGGACGCGCGGCAGGCCGTCGGGTTGTCGATGGGCGCCGGCGCGCTGATCCGGCTGGCCAGCGAGGACCCGGGCCGGTTCGACCGGCTGGCCCTGCTGCAGCCGCCCGCACTGGACGGCCGGCGCCCGGCTGAGGCGGTGCGGGCCATGCAGCGGCTGTCATCCGCCGTCCTTCGCGACGATCGCGACGCCCTGCGCCGTCTTGTGGTCGATGCGCTGCCGACGTGCTCCGGCTGCACCGGCGACTACGTCGAGCGCCGGGTCGGCGCACTGCTTCGACTCGGCGACGCTCTGCGCATCCTGGCCGGCCGGGTGCCGGTGTGCTCGGCCTTCGCGCTGGCCGCGGTGCCCGCCCGGGTGCTCGTGGTCTCCGGCGTTGGCGACCCCATGCACCCCGAGGCCGTCGCCACCACCACCGCGGCCGCCTTCCCCGACGCCGAGCTGCACGTGCTGGGCTCGTCGTGCCCGCTGCTCACCCATCGCACCGAGATACGCACCCTGCTCGCCGCCTTCCTCGGCGTGTCCGCGGTCTCGGCCAGGTGAGTTGGCGGTTTCAGCACATTGCAATGTGCCGGAGGCGGCTGACTCAGGTGTCAGAACCCCGGACACACGTGTTCATACGCGCGGACACGCGGGTCCGGACGCGAGCGGACCGCGGATGTCAGCAACACTCACAGCAGGAGGACGGAAACCGTGTGGATGGCCAGGCCGGCCAATGCGCCGACCACGGTGCCGTTGATGCGGATGAACTGCAGGTCCCGGCCGACCTGCAGCTCGACCTTGCGGGAGGTCTCCGCACCGTCCCAACGCTCCACCGTATCGGTGATCAGAGTGGTGATCTCCGCGGCGTAGTGCGTGGCGACGTATGCGGCGGCGCCCTCGAGCCAGCCGTCCACCTTGGCTCGCAGCTCGGCGTCCACGGTCAGGCGCCGGCCGAGGGATACCAGCCCGTCGGTCACGCGGCGGCGCAGCTCGCTGGACGGGTCCTCGGCGGCGTCCAGGATCATCTTCTTGGCCGTCGACCATGCGGTGCCGACTAGCTCGCGCACCGCCGGGTGCTCCAGGAGCTGGTTCTTGACCTGCTCGGCCCGCTCGATGGTGCCCGGGTCGTAGCGCAGGTCGTGGGCGAACTCGGCGATGAAGGTGTCCACGGCCTTGCGCATGGGATGCTGCGGGTCGGTCTTCACAGCCCAGGCGAAGGACAGCACCTCCCCGTACACCTTGTCGGCGACCAGCTCGTCGACGAACCGCGGTGACCAGGACGGGGCCCGCTGGCCGACCACCCGAAGCACGATCGCGTGGTTGTCCCGCACCCACTCGTAGGCCCGGTCGAACACCAGGTCGACCACTCGGTGGTGCGCGCCGTCGGCAAGCACCTGCCCGAGCAGCTTGCCAAGGGGCGGCGCCCACTGCTCGTTGAGCAGCGGCCGGACCAGGGCTCGCTCCAGCAGCTCCTGCACGTCCTCATCGCGCAGCACGGTGACCGCGCCCTTGGCGGCGGTGGCCAGCTCCTTGGTCACCCGCTCGGCGTGCCGCCGGTCGGCGATCCAGGCGCCGGCGCGCCCGGCGAAGCCGACCCGCCTGACCTTGTCGCGCACCACCTCCTCGGACAGGAAGTTCGCGCTGACGAACTGGCTCAAGCTGCTGCCAAGGACGTTCTTGCGGGTCGGGATGATCGCGGTGTGCGGGATGGGCAGGCCGAGGGGGTAGCGGAACAGCGCGGTCACAGCGAACCAGTCGGCCAGCGCGCCGACCATGCCGGCCTCGGCCGCCGCCCGCACGAAGCCGACCCAGGACGGCGCCCCGCCGGCCTCCTGCCAACGCGCCACGGCGTATATCACGGTGGCCGCCAGCAGGAACCCCGTCGCGACCGCCTTCATCCTGCGCAGGTCGCGCTGCTTCGCCCGCTCGTTCATGGTCAGCTGCACGCCCTCGATTGTGACGCGCCTTTCGCCCGCGCGCCCGCGCCCCGCGCCCGCCTGCTCGCCGGTTCGGCCGCGCGTGTTCGCCGGTTCGGCCGCGCGTGTTCGCCGGTTCGGCCGCGCGTGTTCGCCGGTTCGGCCGCGCGTGTTCGCCGGTTGGGTCGGCCAAGTTGGGCGGTTGGGTCGACGGGCCCCACAGCGCGACCGAAGCGCCCAACATGCGCGTCCCAACCGGCGAACACGCCGGGGACGGGCTGCGAGGATGGGTGGCGTGCGGACACCAGCCCTTGTCAGCCGGCTCCGGCCGTTCACGTCGACGATCTTCGCGGAGATGACCGCGCTGGCGGTGCGGACCGGCTCGGTGAATCTTGGCCAGGGCTTCCCGGACACCGACGGCCCGCCGGGGATGCTGGAGGCGGCGCAGAAGGCGATCGCCAGCGGGATGAACCAGTATCCGCCCGGC
>DASXTS010000411.1:0-1976 GCA_036505275.1 Pseudonocardiaceae bacterium | reverse complement strand
TAAGGTCGCAAGTAAGACGGGGCGCTCAGCGGGCGGCGTCGGCGATGGAGTGCGCCTCGCGGGCGCCGGCCTGCCACGCCTCGCAGCAGTGCACGAGCCAGGCCGCGACGGCGGCCGGCTCACCGCTGGCGAAGCCGGCTGCGGTGGCGCGGTACTCCGCGGCCCGCCGCAGGTGGCCGACCTCGGGCACGGCGAGGCCCTTGACGTCGAAGCCGGTGGCGATCGCGGTCAGCCGGGCGGCGGCGCGGGCAACCACGCCGTCCGCTGTGCCGAACGGCGCCAACGCCAGCAGTTCGCCCTGCACGACGGCGGACAGCAGCACACCCGGGACCGCCGTCTGCCCGGCCACCGTGTCGGCGAGCAGGTGCAGCCGCTCGGCGACGCCGGGAGCACTCCGCGGCCGGCCGAGCACGGCGTCGGCGTCGGCCGGATCCACCAGGTCGGCCGCGGCGAGCACATGCAGCCGGGCCAGCGCCTGCAGGGGTGCTCGCCGCCAGGTGGCGAGCAGGGTGCCGACCGCGTCCGCGATGCGCACCGAACCGGCGAGCACGGGATCGTCGACCCCGAGCCGACCACCGGCGGCCCCACCCGAAGCCCCACCACCCGAGGCCCCACCACCCAAGGCCCCACCCGGGGCCGGCAGCCGCACATCGGCACCGTCCAGCGCGGCGGACGCCCGAGCGGCGCGGATGGCGGCCTCGGCCGCGGTGGCCGGCCAGCCGTGCCGGTTGGCCGGATGCCGATGAACCCGGTCGACCGCGGCCCGCGCCTCGTCGGCGGCCGCCCGCACCCCCGTCAGGTCCAGCAGCGGCGCGAGCACGTCGGTGGACACCGCGGCAGCGTAATGGGCGCGCCGCACCCTCGTGAGTGGTAGGTGGTGCCAAACCACGACTTGCTACGCACTAGGCGAGTCGTAGGCTCGCCCACATGACCCTGGACAACCTGCTGACCGAGAGCCGGGCGTTCCCGCCGTCGAAGGCGTTCGCCGCCGGTGCCAATGCCAAGGCCGACCTGTACGACCGGGCGAACGCGGACCGGGACGCGTTCTGGGCGGAACAGGCGAACCGCCTGCACTGGCACGAGCCGTTCGAGCAGGTCCTCGACTGGACGAACGCGCCGTTCGCCAAGTGGTTCGTCGGCGGCAAGCTGAACGTCGCATACAACTGCGTCGACCGGCACGTCGCCGATGGCCACGGCGGGCAGGTCGCCATCCACTGGGAGGGCGAGCCCGGCGATACCCGCACGATCACCTACGCCGACCTGCAGCGGGAGGTCAACAAGGCCGCCAACGCCCTCGTCGGACTCGGGCTGAAGGCCGGCGACCGGGTGGCGATCTACCTGCCGATGCTGCCGGAGGCCGTGTTCGCCATGCTGGCCTGCGCGCGGCTCGGGCTGACGCACAGCGTGGTGTTCGGCGGCTTCTCGGCACAGGCGCTGCGCGACCGCATCGTCGACGCGGAGGCCAAGCTCGTGATCACCGCGGACGGCCAGTACCGGCGCGGCGCGAAGGCGCCGCTCAAGGCGGCGGTTGACGAGGCGCTCGAAAGCACACCGAGCGTCGAGCACGTGCTGGTGGTGCGCCGAACCGGAACCGGCATCGACTGGACCGACGGCCGCGACCTCTGGTGGCACGAACTGGTCGAGCGCCAGTCCGCGGAGCACGAGCCGCAGCCGTTCGACTCCGAGCATCCGCTGTTCATCCTCTACACCAGCGGCACGACCGGTCAGCCCAAGGGCATCCTGCACACCTCGGGCGGCTTCCTGACCCAGGTCGCGTACACCCACCACGTCGTGTTCGACCACAAGGCCGGCGAGGACGTCTTCTGGTGCACGGCCGACATCGGCTGGGTCACCGGACACTCGTACATCGTGTACGGGCCGCTGGCCAACCGGGCCACCGAGGTGATGTACGAGGGCACCCCGAACACCCCGCACGAGGGCCGGCACTGGGAGATCATCGAGAAGTACAAGGTCTC
>DASXTS010000410.1:0-4738 GCA_036505275.1 Pseudonocardiaceae bacterium | reverse complement strand
CGGCGCCATCGCCACCAAGTGGGGCTCGCTGGAATCGGCGCGCGGCCTTCTCGGCTACCCCGTCACCGACGAAATGGCGGTCACCGGCGGCCGGGCGTCGCAGTTCCAGGGCGGCAACATCTACTGGTCGGAGCTGACCGACGCGCACGAGGTGCACGGCGGAATCCTTGGCGAGTACCTGCGGCTTCGCGGCACCGCCGGCGCCCTCGGCCTGCCCCGCTCCGACGAGTACGACATCACCGGCGGCCGGCGCAGCGACTTCGAGCACGGCGCGATCATCTGGGACGCGGCCACCGGCGGCCTCACCGTCATCTACTTCTGACGTCACCAGCCGGTGGCGCGGCCAAGCGCGGCGGGCAGGGCCTCGGCGAAAGGCAGCACCGCGGCGAGGTGGCCGTCCGGGCGCACCAGGGCGATCCCGTTCTCGCCGAGGCCGACCGGATCCGCGTGCAGCACGCACAGCGACGGCCGCAGCCGCGTGCCGTCCGTAGCCCGGCGTCCGGGCAGAGCTCCCCGGGCAACGGCGGCCGGGCGATGCCGGGCGCGGTCGGGAACCGGGCCAAGTGCTCCGCCGGCGCCGGCGTGGTGAGCGGCGAGTCCGGATACCAGTACGGCTTGGCGAGCTTGCCGGAGTTGATCCCGGCCCGGGCCGCCGGTCGTGCACCGACCTGGCCAGCACGGCGCGCCGACGTTGGGGTCGCCCGCGGCGGTGAGCGCCCACACGCCGTCGGCCAGCACCTCGAGGGCCTCGGCGTCGAGGTCGGCGCTGGACGGCTTCGGCATCGGTACTCCCGTGGCTCTCGACGGCGCCACACGGTCCCGCGCCGTGGCTCGGCCGGTCATGGCGCAAACCGTTCAGATGCTCACCAGCGTCGGCCCGACGATGTGGAATTTCCCCAGTAGAGCCAGCACGATGTCACATCGTCGCCGAAAGGGGGGCGGTCAGGCCTGGACCGACAGCCCGACTTTCTGGAACTCCTTGAGGTCGCGGTAGCCGGTCTTGGCGAGGGCACGGCGCAGCGCGCCGAAGAGGTTGACCTCCCCGCACGGGTCGCTGGTCGGGCCGTAGAAGAGCTGCTCGAGATCGACGGTCGCCCAGTTGGCCGCGTTCCAGATGAGGCTGCGCGGCAGCGAGGGGTGGGCGGCGGCCGAGGTCCAGTAGTAGCCGTGGCCAGGCGTGCCGTCGATGGAGGCCAGCGGGTCGCCGAGCATCACGGCGTCGGCGCCGCAGGCGATTGCGGTGGCCACGTCGCCGCCGGTCCTGATGTCGCCGTCGGCGATCACGTGCACGTATCGGCCGCCTGTCTCGTCGAGGTAGTCGCGGCGGGCCGCCGCGGCGTCGGCGACGGCGGTGGCCATCGGCACCCGGATGCCGAGCACGTCGTCGGTGGTGGTGCCGCCGGAGGCGCCGTAGCCGACGATCACGCCGGCCGCTCCGGTGCGCATCAGGTGCATCGCCGTTCGGTAGTCGGCGACCCCGCCGGCGATCACCGGCACGTCGAGGTCGGCGATGAACTCCTTGAGGTTCAGCGGGGCACCCTTCGTGGTGTCCCGGCTGACGTGCTCGGCGGAAATGATGGTGCCCTGCACCACGAGCAGCTCCACGCCGGCGGCCAGCAGGTCGGGGGTGAGCTCGAGGGCATGCTGTGGGCTGACCCTCGCCGCCACCGTGACCCCGGCCTCCCGCACCGTGCCGATGGACTCGTTCAGCAGGTCGACCCGGATGGGCGCGGCGTGCAGCTCCTGCAGCAACCGCACCGCTTCCACCCCGCTGTCCTGCTCGGCCATCACGTCGGCCAGCCGCTTCAGCTGTGCGGCCGGGTCGGGGTGTCGGGCCCACAGGCCCTCGGCGTTGAGCACGCCGAGGCCGCCGAGCTCGCCCACCCTGATCGCGGTGGCCGGCGAGACGATGGCGTCCGTGGGATGGGTGAGCATCGGGATGTCGAAGCGGTAGGCGTCGATCTGCCACGACGTCGAGACATCCTTGGACGAGCGGGTGCGCCGCGACGGCACGATGTGCACCTCGTCCAGGTCGTACGCGCGGCGGGCGGTGCGGCCCATGCCAATCTCGACCAGCTCAGGCACGGCGCCCAGTCTGTCAGAACGCCGGCACCCGCCGCGGCGATCAGTCGCGATCAGTGGGCGAAGTAGTTCGGTGCTTCCACCGTCATGGTGATGTCGTGCGGATGGCTCTCCTTGAGACCGGCCGCGGTGATCCGCACCAGGTGCGCATTCTGCAGGTCGCCGATGGTGCGCGCACCGGTGTAGCCCATCGCGGAGCGCAACCCTCCGACGAGCTGCTGCATCACGCCGGACAGCGGCCCGCGGAACGGCACCCGGCCCTCGATGCCCTCCGGCACGAGCTTGTCCTCGGCGAGCACGTCGTCCTGGAAGTAGCGGTCCCTGCCGTACGAGCGTGCCGTGCCGCGCGACTGCATGGCGCCGATCGAGCCCATGCCGCGGTAGGTCTTGTACTGCTTGCCGTTCACCAGGACGATCTCGCCGGGCGCCTCCGACGTGCCGGCCAGCAGTGAGCCGAGCATGACGCTGTCCGCGCCGGCCGCGATGGCCTTGGCGATGTCGCCGGAGTACTGCAGGCCGCCGTCGCCGATCACCGGCACGCCCGCCGGGCGGCAGGCGAGCGATGCCTCGTGGATGGCGCTCACCTGGGGAACGCCGACCCCGGCCACAACCCTGGTGGTACAGATCGAGCCCGGACCCACGCCGACCTTCACCGCGTCGGCGCCGGCGTCCACCAGGGCCTGCGCGCCGAGCCTGGTCGCAATGTTGCCGCCGACGACGTCGACGAGGTCGCCGAACTGCTTCTTGCAGTCGGACACCATCTCGACCACGGCACGGGAATGGCCGTGCGCGGTGTCCACCACGAGCACGTCCACCCCGGCGTCGACCAGCGTGGCGGCCCGCTCGCGGGCGTCCTCGCCGACGCCGACCGCCGCGCCGACGACCAGCCGGCCGTCCGGGTCCTTGGTGGCGTCCGGGTACTGCTCGGTCTTGACGAAGTCCTTGACTGTGATCAGGCCGCGCAGCTTGCCGGCGCCGTCGACGATCGGGAGCTTCTCCACCTTGTGCGTGCGGAGCAGCCCAAGCGCGGCGTCCGCGGTCACCCCGACCTGCGCGGTGATCAAGGGCGCCCTGGTCATCACCTCTTTGACCTGCTTGGAGTGGTCGATCTCGAACCGCATGTCACGGTTGGTGATGATCCCGACCAACATGCCGCGGTGGTCGGTGACCGGAACGCCCGAGATGCGGAACCGCGCGCACAGGGCGTCGATCTGGGCCAGGGTGTCCTCCGGTGAGCAGGTCACCGGGTTGGTGACCATGCCGGCCTCGGACCGCTTGACGACCTCGACCTGCGCCGCCTGCTCCTCCGGGGCGAGGTTGCGCTGCAGTACGCCCATCCCGCCCTGGCGGGCCATCGCGATGGCCATCCTGGACTCGGTGACGGTGTCCATCGCGGCGGACACCAGCGGCACCCGAATCGTGACGTTGCGGCTGAGTCGGCACGAGGTGTCCACCGCGCTCGGGATGACGTCCGACTCGGCGGGCAGCAGCAGCACGTCGTCGAAGGTCAGCCCGAGCGCCGCGAACTTCGGATGCACGCCTGGCTCGAAGGCCTGCTGGCTGGTCATCGGGGTTTGCTGCCTTTCTTCCGGACACCGGCTGTCGCTCACGGTGCACCGCTCAGCTCATGGTATCCGTCAAGGCTGCGCTGCAATGAGAGGCCGAGGCGGTACGGTGCTGCGTCGTGGCGCACGAAGCAATGCCGCCGGACCCGTTCGCGAGCGATCCTCTTGATCCCTCTATGGCGCTGGACGAGCTCGACGATCCGGTCGAGCAGCTTGACGACGGCGAGCGCGCCGACGTGCTGGCCGACCTGACCGACCTCGCGGTGTACCGGGCACTGCTGGAGCCGCGCGGGATCAGGGGAATCGTGGTGGACTGCGGGGACTGCGACGAGCCGCACTACCACGAGTGGGAGCTGCTGCAAGAGAGCCTGCGGCAGTTGCTGCAGGAAGGCCGGGTCAGGCCGCACGAGCCGGCCTGTGACCCGGACTCCTCGCTGTACGTGAGCTGGGAGTACTGCCGTGGCTATGCCGACGCCATGCTGGCGTACGAGGTCACCGGCGACTGACCGGCCGGCACGGCTCATCGAGCGCTAGCCGGTACTGGTAGGAGCCGGAGGACCCCCGCTATCCAGCGGGGGTTCGGCCGCGGCCGCGGCTTTTGGGCTGGACTCCGGAGTGCCTTCGGTAGCCGCGCCCGCCGGCGCGGTGGTGGTCGTTGGCGGCGGCGTGGTCGAGGTCGTCGTCGTCGGTTCTGGCTGCGTGGTCGTCGTTGGCGGCGCGGTGGAGGTTGTCGACGGCTGGGGCGGCGGCTGCGGCGCGGGGGTCGAAGTGTCCGCCGACGTCGTGCTGGTCGTGGCGGACGACGTGGTCGGCGTCGTCGGCGGGGGCGTGTTCGGTGTGCTCAGATCGATCAGCTGCTCGGTCTGGGTGGCCAGCTCCTGCAGCTCCTGGCGGCCGTCCTCGGCCGCGACCACCGGTAGCTTCTGCTTGGCCTCCTGCAGCGCGGTCATTGCGGCCGGCACGTTGCCGGACTCCAGTGCCTTGCTCGCCTGATCCAGCTTGGTGCGCACGGTGACGGCGGCCTCGATGGATTTCGCCTTCTCGGTGTAGAGCACCTTGGTGACGCCCCACAGCGGATCGCCCGGTTCGGC
>DASXTS010000409.1:0-2421 GCA_036505275.1 Pseudonocardiaceae bacterium | reverse complement strand
CGCCGCCTCGCTCGACGGCCTCTGCGACGACCACCGCGTCCACCGTCGCGCTGCCACCAGCTCGTCCCAGCAGCGCACCCGCTGTGCGAGCCCGGTCCTCTGACGTGGGCGAGACGTTCCCGACCGCCTTGCGCATACGATTTACCGGCGTATCCAGTCGACCGTTGCCGCGGACCGTCTCGGCCTGCACCACGGCCGGCACGATCACCTCCGTGCCGCTCTCCCAGGCAGCCGTAAGCGCGGCGCGGGCCCGCGAGTCGAGCTTGGCGAGGGCGAGAACGGCTCCCGAGTCGAGAATCAAGCAGTGCGGCGGGGGCGTGTGTCGTTGGCGAGCCAAATCTGCCGCGCCTCCATCATCAGCTCTTCCGGGACCGGTCCGGATTCGGCATTCATCTCGGCAAGCAGCTCGCCAAGCCGGTCATGCTGAAGCTGGCGCCGAACCGCCTCGTTCACGTACGACGACAGCTCGCCACGGCCGGCCCGAGCTCGCGCCTCGGCCAGCACCTGCTCGTCCAGGCTCAACGAGATCTTGGAAACGGCCACGCGACAGTCCTACCGCAGGTACGAATGGCGCAGCGGAGGCTCAGCACATCGGTGCATGGGTTCGGACTTTCGACACATTGCCATGTGTCGAAACGGCGGACACACCTGTCCATAAGTGCGGACACGCCGGGGAAGGCGTCGTCACGCGGGTGGCCGCTCCCCACGGATCTCGGCGAGCAGCGCCGTGACCGCGGCCATGATCCGCTTGGTCGCGGTGTCCAGCACGTCGGCGGTGAGCCGCGCGCCGCGCAGGTCGTCGAGGTCGACCGGCGGCCCCGCCACCACGTGGATCGGGATCCGCGGTATCGGCCGGGGTAGCGCGGCGCCCGGCGGCAGGAACCACTGACCACCCCAGTGCGCGACCGGCACCACCGGCGCCCCGGTGCGCAGCGCCATCCTGGCCACCCCGGCCTGGCCGGCCATCGGCCACCCGCGCGGATCGTCGGTGAACGTCGCCTCGGGGAACACCACGACGCACTCACCGTCCTGGATCGCTCGCAGCGCCTCCCGGTACCCGCCGGTGCCACCCTCGCGATCGACCGCCATGTGGCGGCCGTCGGCCATCACCCGCCTCACGACCGGGATGCGCCACAGACT
The DNA here is from genome assembly GCA_036505275.1 of Pseudonocardiaceae bacterium. GTDB lineage: Bacteria > Actinomycetota > Actinomycetes > Mycobacteriales > Pseudonocardiaceae > DASXTS01. The sequence goes on along the minus strand of DASXTS010000409.1, from coordinate 1,281 downwards.
GGCCTTCGCCAGGTAGCGCGGGATGCGCCCGGCCCCGAGCAGGTACGCAGTCACCGTAATCGGGTCCACATAGGACAGATGGTTCGCGGCCACCAGCACCGGCCCGGTCCGCGGCACATGCTCCTGCTCGCGCCACACGGGCCGGCTGAACAGCATGATCAACGGCCAGATCACGTCGATCGCCACGCCGTACCAGCGCCCACGCCCCCGCCGCGGCGTCCGGGCCAGCAGCCGCACCTTGGCCCAACCGCCCCGCGGCGCCTCGTTCCCGTCTACCAGGTCCACGAGGCACCACGATGCCAGGCGCATGACCCGAGCGATGGACCCGCCAGCGAGTTGGGTTGCGTCAGCGCACCCCTGCCAGGCACGCTAGGGAAGCCAAGGCGGTAGCCAAGGAAGTGAGCCCGGCTCTTCTCCGGACGGTGAGGGGTCGGGTTTCGCGCATCAGGGGTCAAGCAGCACATAGCGAGCCCGCGAGGCCATCGAGCAGGACCGTTTCCGGTCCATTTGGGCCGGCTCCATTGAGGCCGGTGCTCCTGTCCCTCCCCAGACGGGGCGGTTACTGCCTGTGCTGAGCCGGGCCGCCGCCGGGATTCATCAGGACGGGCGGTAACGGCGCCGGAGGACCGGGCGACCTGATGGCTGAGGCGTGGGGGCAGCAGGGCGGCGGCCTAGACTGCGGCCTCGACAAGCGGCGGTGCCACCGAGGGTATTGGGGGACATGGAGCCAGTGACGCAGGCTGAGCTGTCCATCGACGGGGCGGTCGACGCGCCACCGGGCCAGCAGCCCGTCAAGCAGCCCGTCAACCAGCCCGTCGGCCTGGTGGTCGGCACGGTGGCGGCCACCCCGTTGCAGTTCTCGGTTGGCGTGGCGCCGGACCAGTTCTTGCAGCTGGATGACGTGGTGGTGACGCATCGGGCGTTGCCGGACGGGACGCCGGTGATGATTGCCGGGATCGTCACGGGCGTCGAAGCCGGGCACGAGGGGGCGCGGTTCGCCTCGGACGTGTTCCTGATCGAGCAGGGCGCGCTGCCGGCCGAGGTGAGCGAAGTCGCCGAGGTGACGGTGACACGGGTGGAGCCGGAGATCTACGTGCCGCCGCGGCCGGGCACCGCGGTGCGCCGGGCCACCGGTGCCGAGCGGGACGGCGCGCTGTACTTCGACACCATGGCTGGCCAGCGGGTGCCGGTTGGCCTCGGCCGCGACGGGCAGCCGGTGTTCGTGAACTTCGAGTTCGTGGACGGCAACCGCGGCGGGCACGTGTCGATCAGTGGGGTGTC
>DASXTS010000408.1:0-18432 GCA_036505275.1 Pseudonocardiaceae bacterium | reverse complement strand
CGACGAGGGCGGCCAGCTCACTGCTCAGCGTGCAGCCGCTCATCAGCCGGTTGTCGGTATTGACGGTGACCCGGAAGCGCAGCCGGGCGAGCAACCCGATGGGGTGCTCGGCGATGGACGGGGCGGCGCCGGTCTGCACGTTGGACGACGGGCACATCTCCAGCGGGATCCGCTTGTCGCGCACGTAGGCGGCCAGCCGGCCGAGCTGCACCGTGCCGTCGGCCGCGGTCTTGATGTCGTCCACGATGCGCACGCCGTGCCCGAGCCGGTCGGCGCCGCACCACTGCAGCGCCTCCCAGATCGACGGCAGCCCGAAGGCCTCGCCGGCGTGGATGGTGAAGTGCGCGTTCTGTTGGCGCAGGTACTCGAAGGCGTCCAGGTGCCTGGTCGGCGGGAACCCGGCCTCGGCGCCGGCGATGTCGAAGCCGACCACCCCGGCGTCCCGGTAGCGCACCGCCAGCTGGGCGATCTCCGAGGACCGTGCCGCGTGCCGCATGGCGGTGAGCAGGCACCCGATCCGGATGCCAGGCCTGGTGGCGCCGCCCCGCGAACCGAGCTCGAAGCCCTCCAGCACGGCCTCGATCACCTGCTCCAACCGCAGGCCGCGCTCGGTGTGCAGCTCCGGCGCGTACCGCACCTCGGCGTACACCACGCCATCGGCGGCCAGGTCCTCAGCGCACTCGGCAGCCACCCTGATCAGGGACTCGCGGTCCTGCATCACGCCTACGGTGTGCGCGAAGGTCGCCAGGTAACGCTCCAGCGAGCCGGAGTCGGCCACCGCGCGGAACCACCGGGCGAGCTCGTCGGCGTCCGTTTCGGGTAGCCGGTGGCCGGCCGCCTCGGCCAGCTCGACCACGGTGGACGGCCGCAGGCCACCATCCAAATGATCATGGAGGAGCACCTTGGGAGCGGTGCGGATGGCGTCGGGAGTCAACGGGGTCGGCACGACGTGCACGGTATCGCCACCGGCGTTTCGACCATCGGCTGCGTTGCGTGGCGAAGAATTGTCACGCAGGGTAACCGGCCACCCCGCCGGGGGTGGGCCCTATCGGGTGGTTAGAGTCGCCCCTGCGCCGCATCGGCGACGCGGAATTACGTGCCCCGCCTTCGTGACAAGAGGTCGGCCCCCGGTGAGCGATAGCAGCAGTTCCACGATGTCCTTCGACCGGATGCGCAGCATGTTGATGCGTGCCGCGGAGATCAGGGACAGCGAGCAGCAGCAGATCTTCGACGCCCTGGACGAGATCCACGCGCGGCTTTCCCCGCTCGAGTCGCTCGGCTCGGTCCGCAAGCGGCTCACCGAGATGCCCGACCGCACTGACGTCGCGGTGGTGGCCGAGCGGGTCGATGGCGTCGTGGCGAAGCTGGAGACGATCGACGGCGCCATCGCCGGCCTGGCGAGATCGGTGGACGCCGTCGTCGACCGGTTGGCCAAGCCGTTCGCCCAGCTCGACGGGCGGCTGGACGGGGTGGCTGGCCGCTTCGAGGGCGTCGCCGGCCGGATGGACGGTCTGGAGGACCGGATCGCCGGCGTGCACAAGCGCATCGACGATCTCGATCACCATCTGGACAAGCAGGACGGCCGAATGGACGCCCTGCCCAGCTCGGTGCACGGGCCGCTGCGCGAGCGGGTGGACGCCATGGAGACCGCCCTGCGCGGCCGCCTCGACGAGGTCGACGAGGGCGTGCACGAGCACCTCGACGGCAACCGGGAGTCCATGCAACGCACCCTCAGCGACACCTCGGATGGGCTGGCCAAGCTCGTCGACGAGGCCCGCGCCGGGATCGACGGCCGGCTCACCGAGCGCACCGACGCCACGCAGGCCCTGCTCGGGCACGTGATCGGCGAGACCAGGGCCGGTCTGGACCAGCGGCTGGACGAGCTGGCCGCCAGGCCCGCCGTCGACCCGACCGAGCGGCTGGACGCCCTGGGCGCCCGGCTGGAGCACCTCGCCGGCCGGCTCGATGACGTTACCGGCCGGCTCGACACGGTGGAGGCCGGCGTCTCGAGCCGGCTCGACAGTCTCTCCGGCACGGTGGCCCAGCGGCTCGATCGCATCGACGGGTCGCTGTCCAACCGGCCGGACGTCGAGCGCCTGGTGTCCGTGGTCCGCACCGCCAACGAGGAGTCCGAACTGCGGCACGCTGGACAACTCGACGAGGCCATGGCCACCTTCGCCGAGCTCATCCTCGGTGGCGGACCGGCCGCCTCCGCCCCGCAGCCTCCGCCCCGCCCGGCGCAGCGCCGTACCCGAAAGCCCAAGCCTCCCACCCGGGACGGCGATGACGCCGACCAGGTGGACGCCGAGCCCGCCGGGTAGCAGGTCGGCTTCTTCACGTACGGACCTCGTGGCTACCGCCGTTGCCGGTCCCTGGTGGGTGGCTCCGCGGCGTCTGGCCGGAGCACGTCGATGATCAGGGAGGCGACCGGCGGCGGTTGGTGCCCGATGCGGTAACGGCCGTCCAGCGCGGCGAGGGCGGCGGGTACCGCGTCCGGGTTGTCGGTGTGCAGCTCCAGCAGCGGCTGGCCGCGCTCGACGGTGTCCCCTGGCTTGACCAGGACCAGCACGCCGGCGGCGGGCTGCACCGGGTCCTCCTTGCGAGCGCGGCCGGCGCCGAGCCGCCAGGCTGCGACGCCGACGGCGTAGGCGTCCAGCGACTGCAGCACCCCGCCGTCGGTGGCCTCGACGACGCAGGTGTGCGCCGCGGTCGGCAGCGGGGCATCCGGGTCGCCACCCTGTGCCGCGATCATCCGGCACCACGTCTCATACGCCCGGCCGGAGGCCAGCACCTCGGCCGGATCCACCGAAGACAGCCCGACCAGGGCGAGCATCTCGCGGGCCAGCGCAACGGTGAGCTGCACCACGTCGGGCGGGCCGCCGCCGCGCAGCACCTCGACCGACTCGGCGACCTCGACAGCGTTGCCAACCGCGGCGCCAAGCGGAGTGGACATGTCGCTGAGCACGGCTGTGGTGCGCAGGTCGTTGGCCTCGCCGATGCCGACCAGCGCGGACGCCAGCTCGCGGGCCCGCGACACCGACTTCATGAACGCGCCCGAGCCGGCCTTGACGTCCAGCACCAGCGCATCCGCGCCCTCCGCGATCTTCTTGCTCATGATCGACGAGGCGATCAGCGGCACCGAGGCGACTGTGCCCGTGACGTCACGCAGCGCGTACAGCTTGCGGTCGGCCGGCGCCAGTCCCTCGGTGGTCGCGCAGATGACGGCACCCACGGTGCGCAGCTGCTCGACGATCTCGGACGCGGACAGCCGCGCGCGCCAGCCGGGGATGGACTCGAGCTTGTCCAGCGTGCCACCGGTGTGGCCGAGCCCGCGGCCGGAGAGCTGGGGCACCGCGGCGCCGCAGGTGGCCACCAGTGGGGCGAGCGGCAGGGTGATCTTGTCCCCGACCCCGCCGGTGGAGTGCTTGTCCACCAGCGGCCGTCCCACATCGCCCAGCTTCAGCCGCTCCCCAGAGTTGATCATCGCCGTGGTCCAGCGGGCCGTCTCGGCGGTGTCCATGCCGTTGAGCAGGATCGCCATGGCGAGCGCGGCCATCTGCTCGTCGGCCACCACGCCGCGGGTGTACGCGTCGATCACCCAGTCGATCTGCGCGTCGGAGAGCCGCTGCCCGTCACGCTTGGTGCCGATGACGTCCACCGCGTCCATGGGTCCCCACCCTACGGGTGGCGTGGGTCGTGAGTGGCAAATGATGTTCCAGCACCATTTGCCACTCACAGGGGCAGGTCCCCTGCCCCAAACGCGTCGGGCAGCACGTCGCGCAGCGGTAGCACGCCGCGTGGGGTGTCGACCAGGCAGTCCGGGCCACCGAGCTCGTAGAGGATCTGCCGGCAGCGGCCGCAGGGCATGAGCAGGTCGCCGGTGCCGGAGCGGCAGGCCACCGCGACGAATGAGCCGCCGCCGGTGAGGCGCAGTTGGCCGGCCAGGGTGCACTCGGCGCACAGCGCCAGCCCGTAGGAGGCGTTCTCGACGTTGCAGCCGACCACAACCCGGCCGTCGGACGCCACGGCGGCCGCGCCGACCCGCAGGCCGGAGTACGGGCAGTAGGCGTGGCCGGCCGCCGCGACGGCCGCCGCGCGCAACGCCGCCCAATCGACCGACGGCGGCGACCCGGACGGCGGCGTCACCCGCTCTCGCCCCTGCGGTAGATCCGGCCGTCCGCCTTGGGCATCCGCAGCCGCTGCGACGCCAGCGCGAGCACCAGCAGGGTGACCACGTACGGCGCGGCGCCGACCAGCTCGGGCGGCAGCTCGTCACTGGCGAAGAACCACCAGCCGAACGCCACCCCGAGCACGGCCGCGACCGCGGCGATCCCCACCCGGCGGGCCAGCACCTGCACCACGGCTAGGGCCAGCAGCGCGATGGCGAGCAGCAGCAGCAGTGCGTGCACCGCGTCCGAGCCGCGCAGCTGCACGGCGTCGGTGTAGCCGAAGAGCCCGGCGCCGACCGCCAGGCCACCGGGCCGCCAGTTGCCGAAGATCATGGCGGCGAGGCCGATGAACCCGCGGCCGCCGGTCTGCCCGTCCCGGAACTGGCTCGAGCTGATCGCCAGGAACGCGCCGCCGAGCCCGGCGAACGCGCCGGAGGCGATCACCGCGTAGTACTTGTACTTGTACACGTTCACGCCGAGCGACTCGGCCGCCACCGGCGCCTCGCCGCACGACCGCAGCCGCAGCCCGAACGGCGTACGCCACAGCACGTACAGAGTGCCGGCCAGCAGCAGCGCCGCGGTGATCGACAGCAGCGACACCTGCACGGTCAGGCCGCGCAGCACGCCGGCCAGATCCGACACCAGGAACCAGTGCCGCCGCTGCAGCCCGTCCAGCAGCGACGACACCCCGGGCAGGCTGACATGCTGGGCGTCGCTGATCGGCGGCGACTGCCTCTGCCCACCACCGGGCGCCTTCGTGAAGTACAGCTTTGACAGGAACAGCGCAGTGCCGGGGGCCAGCAGGTTGATCGCCACCCCGGAGATGATGTGGTCCACACCGAAGGTCACCGTGGCAATGGCGTGCAGCAGTCCGCCCAGCGCACCGAGCAGCAGCCCGAACACCACGCCGGCCCACGGGCCCCATTGGTAGCCGGCGAACCCGGCGCCCCAGGTGCCGAGCACCATCATGCCCTCGAGGCCGATGTTGACCACGCCGGCGCGCTCGGCCCACAGCCCGCCCAGGCCGGCCATGGCGATCGGCACGGCGGCGGTGAGCGCGGCGCCGACGGTGCCGCCCGAGGTCAGGTCATCTGCGCCGGTGAGCATCCGCACCACGGAGACCACGGCCAGCGCCCCGATCGCGATCACCAGGTACCAGCCGGCCCCCAGCCGGCGGCCGCGCCCTGGCGGGGGAGCCGCGAGCGCTTCGGCGCCGACCGCCAGCCCGCTCGCCATCATGCCGCCACCTCCGCGGGCACCTTGGTGGTGCCGAGCGCGCGGCCGACCTCGCGCTGCTCGACGCGAACCCGGTAGCGGCGCACCAGCTCGTACGCCACGACCACGGACAGCACGATGACGCCCTGCATGATCGCCACGATCTCCTTGGGCACGCCGGCGACGTCAAGCGAGTTCGCCGAGTTGTCCAGCACACCCCAGAGCAGCGCCGCGAGCGCCATACCGGCCGGGTGGTTGCGGCCGAGCAGCGCCACCGCCATGCCGATGAAGCCGAGGCCAGCCGGGAAGTCCAGCGAGTAGGAGTGCGACGAGCCGAGCAGCTGCGGCATGCCGACCAACCCGGCGACAGCGCCGGAGAACAGCATGGCGTACAGCACCATCCGCCGGACGCTGACCCCGCTGGCCACCGCCGCCGACTCGGACAGCCCGGTGGCCCTGATGTCGAAGCCGAAGCGGGTCCGGGACAGCACGAACCAGTAGACGAGGCCGACCAGCACGGCCAGCACGATCAGCCCGTACAGCTTGGACGTCGAGCCGGGGTAGGCGAGGCCGGGCACCTGCCCACCGGCCGTGATCGGCCGGGTGCCGATGTTGTTGCTGCCCGCCACCGGCACCGCCAGCTTGAGCAGCAGGTACTGGCCGAGGTACGTGGCGACGGCGTTCAGCATGATCGTCGAAATGACCTCGCTCACGCCGCGGGTCACCTTGAGGATTGCGGCCACCCCGGCCCACGCGGCGCCGACCAGCATGGCCAACGCAATCGTCGCCACGACCCGCAGCGGCCCCGGCACGCCGTCGATCCAGGTGGCGCCGGCGAACCCGGCGGCCAGCAGCGCGGCCATCCGGTACTGCCCGTCCACCCCGATGTTGAACAGGTTCATCCGGAACCCGATGGCCACCGCGACCGCAGACAGGTAGTAGTTGGTCGCGGAGTTGATCGAGTTGACGAAGATGCGCGGCCGCTTGCCTGAGTTGATCATCGCCTGCACGGTGTCCGCCGGCGAGTGGTTCGTCAGCAGCAGGATCACCGAGCAGACCAGCGCGGCGAAGACCAGGGCGCCGAGCGGGGCCACGATCGCGAGCAGCACCGCGCGAGGGGTCAGCCGCATCACGCCACCTCCCCGGCCGGCGCGCCGTCACCGGCGCCGGTCATTGCCGAGCCCAGCTCCTCCGGGGTGACCGACTTCGGGTCGACGTAGGACACCAGCCGGCCGCGCAGGATCACGGCCAGGTTGTCCGACATGCCGATCAGCTCGTCCAGGTCGGCGGAGATCATCAGCACCGCCAGGTGCTCCGCGCGAGCCCGGCGGATGTGATCCCAGATCGCGGCCTGCGCGCCGACGTCCACCCCGCGGGTCGGGTGCGAGGCGATCAGCACCACCGGCTTGCCACTCATCTCCCGGCCGACGATGAACTTCTGCTGGTTGCCGCCGGAGAGCGCGGCGGCGAACACGTCGATGCTCGGCGTGCGGACGTCGTACTCGTCGACGATGCGCCGGGTGTCGGCCTTTGCGCCGCGCCGGTCCAGCAGCGGCCCGCGCACGCTCGGCGGCCGGGTCTGGTGGCCGAGGATCCGGTTCTCCCACAGGCTCGCCTCGAGCAGCACGCCCTGCCGGTGCCGGTCCTCCGGGATGTAGGCCATGCCGGCCTCGCGTCGGCGGCGGGTGGACAGCCTCGTGATGTCCTCCCCGCGTAGGGTCACCGTGCCGGCGGCCGGCGGCCGGATGCCCATCAGCGCCTCGACCAGCTCGGCCTGCCCGTTGCCCTCGACGCCGGCGATGCCGAGCACTTCGCCGGCGTGGATGGTGAACGACATGTCCTCGAGCACGGTGCGGCCGTCCGGCGCGGCCACCGTCAGCCCCTCGACCTGCAGGATCGGCCGGTCGGTCACGGTGGACTCGCGCAGCTCGGGCACCGGCAGCGCGCTGCCCACCATGAGCTCGGCGAGCTGGCGGGCGGTAACCTCGCCGGGCCGGCGGCTGGCGACCGTGGTGCCGCGGCGCATCACCGTGATGTCGTCGGCGACCGAGAGCACCTCGTCCAGCTTGTGCGAGATGAACAGGATCGTCAGGCCCTCGGCCTTGAGCTCGCGCAGGTTGCCGAACAGCTCCTCGACCTCCTGCGGGACCAGCACGGCCGTCGGCTCGTCCAGGATGAGGATGCGGGCGCCGCGGTAGAGCACCTTGAGGATCTCCACCCGCTGCCGTTCGCCGACGCCGAGGTGATCGACCAGCCGGTCCGGCGCGACGCCGAGGCCGTAGTTCCCGGAGATTTCCTTGATCCTGGCGCGGGCTCGTTTGAAGTCGAGGCCGGCGCCCGCCCGGGGCTCGCTGCCGAGGACGACGTTCTCCAGCACGGTCAGGTTGTCGGCGAGCATGAAGTGCTGGTGCACCATGCCGATGCCGACCCTGATCGCGTCGGCCGGGGAGTGGAACTCGACGACCTCGCCATCGACCTTGATCGTGCCCTCGTCCGGCCGCTGCATGCCATAGAGGATCTTCATCAGGGTGGACTTGCCGGCGCCGTTCTCGCCGACCAGGGCGTGCACGGTGCCCGACCGCACGGCGATGTCAACGCCGGCATTGGCGACCACGCCGGGGAACCGCTTGGTGATCCCGATCAGCTCGACGGCGAGGGCGGCCGGCTGGTCGTCGGCGGTGTTCCGGTTGTGCTCCGCGGCGTTCTGGTCGGCGGCGTTCTGGTCGGCGGCGTTCTGGTCGTTGGCGGCGTTCTGGTCGTTGGCGGCGTGCTGGTCGTTGGCGGCGGTGGGCCCGTTGGGTGGTGGCCGATCGACGGTCGACATGGCCGCATCCTTTGCTGGCTGGACAGGCAGGACGGGCCCGGGGCCGCGCTGTTCGCGCCAGTCACCCGAGCCCGTCGCTGCCAGCTGTCGGCTACATCTTCTACATCTTCGCCGGCACCGTGAGCTGGCCGGAGATGATCTGCTGCTGGTACATCTTGAGCTTGGCGTCGATATCAGCGATCTTCCCACCGCTGGTTGCGTACCCGACGCCGTCGGCCTTCAGGTCGTAGATCTTGTTGCCGGCCGCGAACTTGCCGTCCTTCACCGACTTGATGAAGTCGTACACCGCCACGTCCACCTTCTTGATCATTGACGTGATGATGACGTCCTTGACATCGGCCAGCGCCGGCAGGTTGTACTGATCGGAGTCGACCCCGATGCCCATCTTGCCCTTGGCCTTGGCGGCCTTGAACACGCCGTTGCCAGAGCCACCGGCGGCCGCGTAGATGACGTCGACGCCGGCGTCGAACATGCCGTTGGCCGCGGTCTCACCCTTGGCCGGGTCGTTGAACCCGGTGAAGTCCGGCGGCTGCGTGAGGTACTTGCTCTGCACCGTGGCGTCCGGCTTGGCCGCCTTGACACCGGCCTGGAAGCCCGCCTCGAACTTCTGGATCAGCGGCACGTTGACGCCGCCGATGAACCCGATCTTGCCGGTCTGGGTCTTCAGCCCCGCGGCCGCGCCGACCAGGAACGAGCCCTCGTGCTCCGCGAATGTCAGGTTCGCAATGTTGGGCCCGGTGTCGGTGCCCTGGGTGAAGTCGTCGATGATCGCGAACTTGACGTTCGGGCTGTCCTTGGCGACGGCGCCGACGGCCTTGGCGTACGCGAAGCCGACCGCGATGACCGGGCTGTAGCCACCCTCGACGAGCTGGCGCAGCCGGTCCTCCTTCTGGGCGTCGGTCTCGCCCGCGGTCGCCCCGAGCTCCTTGGTCTCCAAGCCGAGCTCGGCCTTGGCCTTGTCGAGGCCGCGGGCCGCCGAGTCGTTGAACGACTGGTCGCCGCGGCCGCCGATGTCGAACGCAAGCCCGATCTTCAGGGGGGCCGCCGCGGCGCCGCTGGTTGGGCTGGTGCCGCCGCCAGACGTCGGGGTGTCGCTGCCGCAGCCGGCCAAGCCGAGGCCGAGCGCAAGCACCCCGGCGGCGAGTCGGATTCCTCGCATTCGGCGCAAGGTTTTCTCCCTCCGCGTTCCGCGCCCGGTTCCTCCTCGGACGCGACTCGCGCAGACCGTACTCCGCCGCAGGTCGCCAACCAGCACACTCCGCAGACGCGTGACCCAATCGTTCCTTCCTCCCACACCCACCGCCGTCTCCCCACCACACCCTGTGATCATCCTGCGGGGTCTCGGCCGTTCGGCCCCGCGTGTTCGCCGGTTCGCCCCCGGGTGTTCGCCGGTTCGGCCCCGCGTGTTCGCCGGTTCGGCCCCGCGTGTTCGCCGGTTCGGCCCCGCGTGTTCGCCGGATGGGTCGCGCAAGTTGGGCGGTTTGGTCGCGTCTTCCCCGTCGGTCGGGGCGTTGGGGTGTCGGGGCGGGGGTCAGACGGCAACGGCCCGCCACGGGCCGATGGTCCCTCCCCGACGCCGGAACGCGGCGGTCAGCTCATCCAGCACGCGCTCCGGATTGCGCAGGTCAGCGCTGCCGGCGTGCACCACGACCCAGCCGCGTCTGCGCAGGTCCTCGTCCCGCGCGTGGTCCTGGGCTGTACGTCCGAAATGCGCCACATATCCGTCATACTCCAGCGCGATACGCAGCTGAGGCCAGGCCAGGTCGAGGCGCCACACCTCGCGCCCGTCGATATCGCACACCGGGTGCTGCACGACGGGCCGCGGAAGACCGGCTTCGACGACCAGTAGCCGCAGCCAGCTTTCGCGTGGCGACTCGACATCGCCGCTGATGAGCTCGATCAGCCCGGTCGCCTGCCGTAGCCCGCGCCGGTCGATGCGCCTGGCCAGGTAATCGGCGATCGCAGCGGCGAAGCCGGCTCGGCGATCGGTGGGCTGGGCGGCCATGGCCTGGTCGGCGCACGCGAGCGCGAACCGGGGCGGCGCTGTGCAGAGCAGCTCGCCGATGGCCACCTCGAGGATCATCACCGGCAGCGCGTCCAGCTGGCAGATGTCGTCGGGTCGGACCCGGCCGTGTCGGATCACGAGCCCGTGCTGCGGCCGCGACCAGCGGTTGTACGGCACGGCGACACGGACGGCGGCCGTCCTGGCAGCCGTGCAGCCGTGCAGCATCGCGGCCGTCGGGCCCCAGAGCACCGCGCCGGTGCCGACCGTGAGCGTGGCGGCGGCGGCACGCGTCCAGGAATCAAGGTGGCGCGAGGCCTGCACCAGAACCCTCGGCCAGAGCGAGACCAACGCACCGGCTCGGACGGCTGCCTTGACCTGGTAGCTGCCGAGGGCGGCGATGGCGTGTTCGCGGGTGCAGGCGCCGTGCAGCATTCCTGGAATCTCCACCATGGCGTACACAGTGGCGGCTGCCTGGCGTCCGCGGGGGCGGTTGGGCCGCCTCCTGTGGATAACTCCGTGACCTGTGGATAAGTCCCGGACCCCGTGCCCGTCGCCCCAACCGGCGAACACGAGCGACCCAACCGGCGAACACGCGCGACCCAACCGGCGAACACGCCAGGGTCAGGTCCAGAAGACGGCGACGGCGGTGTTGGCGACGACGAGGCCGGCCAGCGCGGGTGCCACCCAGGCCGCGAGGGTGTCGCGGCGGCGGTAGACGATGATGGCGGCGAGGATCACCAGCAGCACGAGCAGTTTGACGGCGATCTTGATGTTGTCAAGGTCCCTGTCGAGGACCTCGTCCACGGCCACCAGCCCGAGGCCGGTGACCAGCTGGAGCAGGCTGCCGTGCAGCCAGCCGGCGCTCAGCCGCCCCTGCGGCGCGACGCGCCGCTGCACGAGGAACGAGCCGAGCAGCACCGCCATGCCGAGCAGGTGCAGGAAGAGCAGCAGGAGGCGGACGAAGTCCATGGCGGGCATCCAACCAGCGTGGGCGGGTGCGGCGTGGGCCGGCGTTAGCCTTCGTGGTGATGCGTGGTCACCCAGCCGTGGCATTGCTGGCCGCCCTGGCCGGCCTGCTGCTGGCCGCGCCACCGGTCCCCGCCGCGCCACCGGTCCCCGCCGCGCCACCGCGCGCGGCCGCGCAGCCGCCGACCACCGCGCCGTTCCAGACGCCGGACACCTCGTCGTGCCCCAACAGGGTGGCGCCGCCGGCGCCGGTGGACCTGTCCGAGGCGCCCGGCCCAGGGCAGCCGCCGCCGGCGCCGCTGTCCCTGCGGGCGCGGGCGGTCGGCGGCGAGCGGATGGCCGAATGCGGGCTCGTGCTGCCGGCCGGCACGCCGCCGCTGCCGGCGGGTTTGACCCCGCACGCCTGGCTGGTCGCCGACCTCGACTCCGGCGCCGTGCTCGCTGCGCGCGACCCGCACGGACGGCACCGGGGGGCGTCCACGATCAAGATCTTGACCGCCCTGGTGGTCATCCGCGAGCTGGACCTCGGCCGCGAGGTGGTCGGCACCGAAGAGGACGCCAACCAGGAGGGCACCAGGGTCGGCCTCGGCCCGGACGGCCACTACACCGTCGACCAGTTGCTGCACGCGCTGCTCATGCGGTCCGGCAATGACGCGGCGCACGCGCTGGCCGGCCAGCTCGGCGGCGTGCCGGCGACGGTGCGGAAGATGGACGGGCTGGCGCGCGAGCTCGGCGCGCTGGACACCAAGGTCGTCACGCCGTCCGGGCTGGATGGCCCCGGTGCGTCGGTCTCGGCCTACGACCTCGGGCTGATCTTCCGGGTGGCCATGCGGGAGCCGTCGTTCGTCGCGATCCTGGGCACCGCGCTGGTGGACTTTCCTGGCTTCCAGGACAAGCCGGGGTTCAAGGTGGCCAACGACAACAGGCTGCTGGCCAACTATCCCGGCGCGCTGGGCGGCAAGACTGGATTCACCGACGACGCCCGGCACACCTTCGTCGGCGGGGCGCAGCGCGGCGGGCGGCGGTTGCTGGTCGTGCTGCTGCGTGGCGAGCAGGAGCCCGTACCGATGTGGCAGCAGGCCGCGCGGCTGCTCGACTTCGGCTTCGCCCTGCCGGCCGCCACTGAACCGGTCGGAGTCCTGGTGGACCGGGCGCCGCCGGCGGAGGCCTCCGGCGGTGCGCCGTCGATGACGGCGGAGGCCGGTACATCGGCGGTTGCCGGCCCGACGGCCCCAACGGCAGAGTCAGCCGACACCGCCGAGGCAGCTGGCGCCGACGCGGCGGCGGACGGGGGTGGACACGGCGCGATCTATCTGGTCGCGCTGCTGCTGGTGCTCGCCGGGGCGCTGTCCGCTGTGCTGTGGTGGCGGCGAGTTCGGCCGGTTCGGCGTTGACGCCGCCGGACGGCGACAAGACAGCAGCGGCCAGTCAGCGGCAGCGGCCAGTCATCGGCGGCGGAGAGTCAGCGGCGACGGAGAGTCAGCGGCGACGGAGGAGCCAGGCCAGGCCGAGGCCGACGACCGCGCCCGCGCCGACCAGGCCGGTCGCGGTTCGACCGTCGGGGCCGGCGTGCACGGTGACCGCCGGTCTGATCACCGCCCCACCCGACGGCTGTGCGGTGGCGGCCCCAGGTCGCTGGTTCTCGGTCGCGGTGGCCGCCCATGCGGTGACATAGAGCAGGAAGCGGGACACCAGGTAGGCGAACACCAGCAGGCCGATGACCGGCCCGAAGATGGCCCCGGCCGGGCCGCTGAGGCTGCTCAGGTACAGCGTGGCCGCCTGCTTGAGCACCTCGAAGCCGATGGCGCCGATGACGGCGGCCCGGGCCGCGTCGCGCAGGGTCACCGGCTCGCGGGGTAGCCGGGCGATCACCCAGAGGAATACCAGCCAGTTGCCGGCCAGCGCGAGCAGCGCGGCGATCACGACCAGCAGCGCCTTGGCCCACCAGTAACCGGCGAGCCCGACGACCTCCACCACGTCGGTGGTGAAGCCGGTGCCGGCCGCGGTCAACCCGAGCGACAGGGCCAGCGCCAGCCCCATGCCGACCAGGGCCAGCGCGTCGCCGGCCTTCACCCGCACGAAAGAACCCTTGGCGTGCACCTGCGCCCATTGCGCGGTGAGGGCCTCGCGCAGGTTGTTCATCCAGCCAAGGCCGGAGTACGCCGCGCCGACCAGGCCGAGCAGCCCGACCGCGGTGCGTTGCGACACAGCCTGGTCCACCACCGGCCCGAGCGCGGTGCCGACCCCGGCCGGCGCGGCCGCGGTCACCTTGGCCTTCAGCGTTTCGATCAGGTCGGGCTGCCGGAACAGCACGAAGCCGACGACCGCGAAGCCGATCATCAGCAGCGGGAGGAGGGCGAGCACGCTGAAGTATGCGATCGCGGCCGCATAGTGGTTGCCGTGGTTGTCGGTGTACCGCGCACCGGCACGGATCGCGTGGTCGAGCCACCCGTACCGGTGCCGCATGCGCTGCAGGAACGACGGCTTGCTGGAGTCCACGCCGCAGAGTCTGAGGCACGGCCGACAGTGCCGCCGGGCACGCCGACCCGATTGCGCGACAAGTGCCATGGTGGCCGCCGGCAACGGCGCGTAAGCCCATTCGGGTGATGGCGCCCGGCCAGGGCCGGCACGGTCATCGATCGGTGATCATTCATTCCGTTGCCATGACCGAGCGTAATTGGAGGCCTTGCTAGTACACCCCGTGCGGGTGAGGATGTCCTGGGTGACCGCGGTGACCTGCCGCGAGGTGTCCGGAACGGGGTCGGACGTGGCGACGCGCACAACTGTGCGGCTCGGCAGCTGGTGGTTGGCCGCCACCTGCGTGACCACGCTCGGCGTCCACCTGCTGGCCACCGGGCCGCTCGGCCGGCGCACCGCGACCGCGGGGGAGGCGACCACCGCGGCGGTGTCGGTCGCGCTGGCCAGGCTCGACCGGTTTCCGTCTTCGATTCGACTGCCCGACCTGGCGGCCGACCAGCAGTTCGCCTTGCTATCCGTGCTGATCACGCCGCTGCGCAGTGGCGGCACCGTGATGGACATCGCGCGGGCATCGGCGCTGGCCGTCGGTCTCATCGGGGTGCTGCTGCTGTGGCCGGTGGGACAGCGGCTGGGGCTGCGCCCGGCGGCGACAGCCACCGGCATGCTCGCGCTCGGCGTGCCGACCGTGGTGGCCGGCCTGCACAGCGCCGTCGACGCCGGCGCGCTCGCCGCAGTCTGGCTCATAGCGGCCGCCACGGTCCGCGGCGTGGACCGCCGGCCGCGGCTGCTGATCGCCGTGGCGCTGGTGCTGGCTGCCGTGATCACCGCGCCGCTGGCCGCCGTGCCGGTGCTGGTCCTACTTGCCCAGCTGGCCTACGCGGGCACGATCGGTCCCGACTGGGACCAGGAGCGCCGGGCCGGATTGACCGTGCAGCTCGTCATGGTGGCCGCCGGCGTCGCCGCGCTGGCCACCGGGCGCCGGCCGCTGGCCGTCCTGGGCGACAGCGCGGTGCCGGAGGCCGCGGTCCAAGGGGTGGTCGCCGCCGGCTTCGCGCTGGCCGTGCTGGCGCTGGTGTACCTGCCGTGGGCGCACTCGATCGCGATGGCCGCGCTGGCCACCCTGGTGTGCGCCCTGCTGCCAGGCGCGGCCGCCACAACCGCGACGCTGCTGGCCCTGCCGTTGCTCGCGGTGCTGCTGGCCGCGCTGCTTGACGAGGTCGCCGAACGTCGCCCTGGCGTGGCGTGGCGGCCGCTACTGGCCGGCTCGGTGGCGATGGCCGTGATCATCGCGATGGTGTTGCCCGCGGTGCCACTGGCGGTGCGCCGCGCGCAGCACACGCCGGCCAGCCACGAGCTCGCGACGTGGATCAACACCCAGCTCGAGCCCGGCACCGCGCTGGCCGTCGACGACCTGGCCTGGGCGCAGCTCGTCCGCGACGGCGTATCGGCCAACCGGCTGCATCCGGTCGGCGGCGCCCTCAATGCCGGGCCGGCGCCGGTGGACGCGCTGGTGGTGCGCTCCTACCGGCCGGGACGCGCGGCGACCGCGCAGCCAGCCGGTTCCTTACTGGTGGCCGCCGTGCTGGACGGTCCGGGTGAGGTGCCGACCGAGGTGTGCCGGCCGACCGCGGACGCCGACGCCACGGCCAGGGCGGCCGCGCGGGATCTGGCGGACCGCGTGCGGGTCGGCGGTCTGCTGGTCGGCAATGAGGCCGTGGAGCTGAGCCCGTCGGCGCGCAGCCAGCTCCTGGAGGGCGCGGTGGACGGCCGGCTGATGCTCGTACTGGCCAGCTTCCTCTCCGCACACCGACTGGTGGTGGCCGACTTCCCCGCGGTGCCGGTGGAGGTGGCCGACGCGCCGCGGCGGATCGTGCGGATCACCGCGGTGGACGGCCGCCCGGTAACCGAACAGGGTGCCACCGCGATCACCCAGCAGTGGCTGCAGGCTCAACTTCCGCCGTACCGACCGCTCGCCATCGAACGCGACGGCGAGTCGATGTTGGTCCGCTACTCGGCGCCCACCCCGCTCGGCCTGCTCGGCCCGTGAGCGCCACCGCC
The DNA here is from genome assembly GCA_036505275.1 of Pseudonocardiaceae bacterium. Lineage (GTDB taxonomy): Bacteria > Actinomycetota > Actinomycetes > Mycobacteriales > Pseudonocardiaceae > DASXTS01. The sequence continues at coordinate 2,717 of DASXTS010000408.1, read as the reverse complement.
CTCACCGAAACCGCCGCATCACCGCTGTCCTTGTCACCGCCGTCGTAACCCGGGAGGAAACCATGATTCGACACCGACGCCTCGCCATCGCGATGCTGATACCGGCGGCGCTGCTGGTCGCGCCGGCCGCGGTGGCAGCCGCGGCACCCGCCGGCGTGCCGGCCGGCCAGAGCGGCGCATACCTGCGATTAGCCCACCTCTCCCCCGACACCCCGCACGTCGACGTGTACGTCGCCTCGGTGTCCGAGGCGAGCCGCAACTTCACGGCCAAGGGAGTCGGCTACGGCGCGGTGTCCGACTACCAGCTCGTGCAGCCCGACACCTACACGGTGAGCATGCGCCCGGCCGGCGCCCCGGCGGACAGCCCGCCGGTGCTGACCACCACGCTCACGGCCAAGCTCGGCGCCGCGTACACCGTCGCCGGCCTCGGCAAGTACGCCGACCTGGCGCTGCGGGTGCTCGAGGACGACCTGTCCATGCCGCCGGACGGCCAGGCCAGGCTGCGGGTGATCCAGGCCAGCATCACGGCGCCCAGCGTCGAGGTGAGCCTCAAGGGTAGCGACAGCATCGTCAGCAACCTGGCCTTCGCGCAGACCACGGGCTACCGCACGGTGCCGGCCGGCGCGTGGACCCTGCTGGCCGGCCCGAGCGGTGGCACGCCGGTGGAGCTGCCGGTGACCTTCGCCGCCAGTGGCGTCTACACCGTGCTGCTCGTGGACAAGAACGGCAAGCTGGCCGCGGAGCTGCACACCGACGCGATCGGTACGGGCCCGGTGGCCCCGGTCGGCGGGGTGGAGACCGGCATGGGCGGCACCGCAACGCCGCTGAGCGGGCTGGCCGCGCTGCTGCTCGTCCTCGCCGCCGGCGCCGCCGCTCTGGTCGCCGCGGCTCGGCGACGGCGGCCCCAGGGGGTCGACGGCCGTTGACGATCGTTTCGGCCGGCCGGCACCGCAGCGGTGGAGTCAGCTGGCTCCCGACCGCTGCGGTGCTCGTCGCGGTGCTGCTCTCGGTGCTGGCCGCGGCGGCGCCGGCCGAACGCACGGCGCAGGCCATTCGCGCCGGGCCGGGGATCGGCTCCTCGGCCGGCCCCGGCTCGGTGACTGGGGTGGGCACGTCGGTCAGCGATCCGGCCGGCGTCGGCGGTTCAACCGGGGTGGGCTCGGCGGCGTCATCCGCGGCCCTGGCGTACCCGACCGCGCTGCGCATCCCCGCCATCCGCGTCGCCACCGGCTTGATCCGGTTGAGTCTGGATCCCGCCGGCGTGCTGCAGCCGCCGGACGCTCCGGGCATCGCCGGCTGGTTCGCCGGCGGTCCGGTGCCTGGCGACGTCGGGCCGGCGCTGCTCGCCGGTCACATCGACTCGCACGCGGGCCCAGCCGTGTTCTTCAACCTCAGGCGGCTGCGACCGGGCGACGAGGTTCAGGTCGACCGTTCCGACGGCCGGACCGCGCTGTTCCGGGTGGTCCAGGTGGCGGCCTTCCGAAAGGACCGGTTCCCGACCGAGCAGGTGTACGCGCCTACACCGCTGGCCGAGCTGCGGCTGGTGACCTGCGGGGGCCAGTACGACCGGGCCGGGCGTCGCTATCTTGACAACATCATCGTGCAGGCCGTCCTGGTCAACTAACCGGGCGGGAGGAAGCCCACCCGGTCGTATGCGGTGCGCAGGGTGCGGGACGCCACCTCGCGGGCCCGGTCGGCGCCGCGGGCGAGCAGCTTGTCCAGCTCGGCCGGGTCGTCGAGATAGGACCGCACGGTGGCGCGTAGCGGCGTGACGAAATCGACGAACACCGCTGCGAGGTCGTTCTTCAGGTCGCCGTAACCCTTGTCCTGGTAGGCCGCCTCCAGATCGTCGATCGACCGGCCGGCCAGTGTCGAGTAGATCATCAGCAGGTTGGACACGCCGGGCTTGGCCTGGGGATCGAAGCGGATGTCGCGTTCGGTGTCGGTGACCGCAGAACGGATTCTCTTCACCGATACGGCCGGCTCGTCCAACAGGAACACGCAGCCAGGGCCGGGGTTGCTCTTGCTCATCTGCCGGTCCGGCGTCTGCAGGTCGTAGATCTTGTTCGCGCCCTTGACGATGTACGGCGCCGGCACCGTGAACGTCTGGCCGAACCGGGTGTTGAACCGCTGCGCGAGGTCGCGGGAAAGCTCGAGGTGCTGGCGCTGATCCTCGCCGACCGGCACCGCGTCGGCCTGGTAGAGCAGGATGTCCGCGGCCTGCAGGATCGGGTAGGTGAACAGGCCCACCGTGGTGCGGTCCGCGCCGTGCCGGCTGGCTTTGTCCTTGAACTGCGTCATCCTGCTGGCCTCGCCGTAACCGGTGATGCAGCCGAGCACCCAGCTCAGCTGCGGATGCTCCGGCACGTGGCTCTGCACGAACAGGGTCGCCCGCTCCGGGTCGATGCCCAGCGCCAGCAGTTGCGCGGCCGCGACCCTGGTGCGGTGGCTCAGCAGCGCTGGGTCTTGCTCCACCGTGATGGCGTGCAGGTCGACGACGCAGTAGAACGCGTCGTAGGTGTCCTGCAACGCGACCCACTGCCGCACGGCGCCGAGGTAGTTGCCGAGCTGGAACGAGTCCGACGTCGGCTGGATACCTGAGAGCACGCGCGGCGGTGACGACATGCCTTCGGATTGTGCCAGCATGTGTTGGTCGGCTCCGAGTCAGTTATCCGGGCGCGCCCACCGTGGCGGTCACGCCACGGGGTGCGCTGCCG
>DASXTS010000407.1:0-5176 GCA_036505275.1 Pseudonocardiaceae bacterium | reverse complement strand
GCTCACCGTAAATGATCCGGTCCTGCTCCACCTCGAAGCGTCCGAACTTGCCCCGGAAGTAGGTCAGCGGCGAGCCCTCCCGTGCGACCGCGTTGATGACGTCGGAGAGGAACACCCGGTGCGTGCCGGCCACCACCGACTCGGCCACCCGGCACTCACAGTAGGCCAGCGAGTCGGCCAGCAGCGGCACCCCGCCAATACCCCGTGCGACGTTCAACCCGTCGAACTTGTCGGTGCCGCGGGGCGAGGCGAACAGCTCGGCGACGACCCCCTGGTTCTCGTCGAGGATGTTGACGCCGAGCAGCCCGCTGCCGTGGATTGCCTCCTGGGTGCTGCTGCGCGTGTTGAGGCACACCAGCAGCATCGGCGGCTCCAGGGACAGCGAGGACACCGCGCTGGCTGTCGCGCCGAAGTCCTCCTCGCCGTTGCGGGTGGTGAGGACCGTGACGCCGCTGGCGAAGTGCCCGATGACGTGCCGGAACGTTTCCTTGTCCGTCGCCATGGTGGCGCTCGTCAGGTGGCCCGCAGCGGTGGCCGGGCCAGCAGAATCGAGTACGGCGGATGCTGGTGGATCACGTGCTCGGCGACGCTGGACCGGAACCCCCGTCCCGGCCCCCGATGGTGCTCGTGGCCGAGCACGATGAGGTCCACGTCCAGCTCCTTGGCGCGCTGCAGGATGATCTCGGCCATGTCGTGCTCGGTGGCGCTGACCATCTCGCCGTGGGCCTCGATCCCGGCGGCCGCCAGGTGGTCCACCGCGCTCTGCACCACCCGCAGGTCCGGGTTCTCGGCGTCGTCCTCGGCGGACACCACCGCCCGCGGGGAACCGCCAAGGAGATCCATCGAAACGACGTGCCCGCGCGCCATGTGCAGCAGGTACACCGTCGAGCCGGCCATCTTGGCGAACTGCTCGGTCCGCTGCAGGGCGGGGTTGTTCTCGTCCGGCGTCGTGTCCACGGCCACCAGGATTCGGTTGTACATGGTTGCCTCCACCTCCTCTCAGGTAGCCGATCTCAGGTCAGCTTCATGTCGCAGCCGGCGCGGGCTGCGCCGAGGTCGGTTCCACCCGCACGGCGTGGATCTCGTGCGGTCGCCTGGCGACCGGCACGAGCAGCGTCAGCAGCATACCGAGGAAGGCCAGGCCGGCCAGGATGTAGAAGATCGAGTTGAGGGCCAGTCCGGCGCCGATCAGGATGCCGCCGAGCAACGGGCCGCCGACGCCGCCCAGCCGGCCGAAGCCGGCGCACCAGGACACCGCGGCGCCCCGCACGTTCGTCCGGAAGTAGTTCGCCACGAAGCCGAACAGCAGGGTTTGGGTGCCGCTGGTGCCCAGCCCGACAACCGCAACGAACGCCAGCAAGATGGCCAGCGGGACGCTCAGGGTGAGCAGCCATAGCGAGATGGCGCCGATCACGAAGCAGCTGGCAACCACCGGCTTGGGCCCGAACCGGTCGGCCACCCGGGAGCCGATCAGCGCGCCGACCACCGCTCCCCCGTTGAGCACCAGCAGGAAGGCCAGCGAACCCTTCGCGTTGAACCCGGCACGTCTCATCAACTCGGGCAGCCAGGTGTTGAGCGAGTAGACCAGCAGCAGCCCGGTCACGCTCATGAAGCCCAGCAGGATCGCAGGCAGCGCGTTCCCGCCGCTGAACAGCCCGGCGAACCCGGCGCGCCCGGCCGCGGGCCGCACCGCACCGTCGCCGGTAGCCGGTGCCGCCTCACTGACGGCAGGTGCCGACATCGGCACGCCGGTCCGCTCGGAGATCGCGCGGGCCTCCTCGGTGCGCCCCCGGGAAGCCAGCCAGGCTGGCGACTCCGGCATCTTGAAGAACGCCAGCGGCAGCAGCGTGACCAGCGGCAGCGCCCCGATCCAGAACATGCCACGCCAGCCGATGGTGCCCAACAGGAGGATGGCGGTCAGGGCGGCCAGCAGGCTGCCCATGGGCACACCCGAATACGTGATCGCGTTGCACAGGTTCTTCTTTCCCGGCGGGGCGAACTCCGAGACCATGGCTCCGGTGGTGGCCACGAGCGCGCCGACGCCGAGGCCGGTGACGAACCGCATCAGCCCGAACGCCGTCGTGCTGCTGGTCAGCGCCGTGATACCCATCGCGAACGAGAACCAGGCGTATGCGGTCAGCATGACCTTGCGCCGGCCGATGATGTCCCCGACGCTGCCGGCCAGCAGGGCGCCGACCAGCACGCCGATCAGCGCGTAGCTGCCCAGCGCCCCGGCCGAGGCCGGGGTCACCTTGCCGATCTCGCCGGGATTGCGCAGGAAGACCGAGACCACCGTGCCGTACACCACGAGGTCATAGCCGTCAAAGATCAGGCCGGCAGTCCCGAGCCCGACGATCCACACCACGGTGCGGCGGCGCCGGGCATCCCGCTGCGGGTCGGGCCGCGTTTCCGTGACCATGGTCATCGCCAGTCTCCTTTGCTGTCAGTTTCCAGCGCTTCGCGGGTCGGCGACGTCGCATTACCCGTGACCACGGTCATCGCCAGTCTCCTTTGCTGTTCGGGTGTGCTGGCCGGGGTGCCTAGTCCGGGTCGTCCGGTGGCGCGAAGATGACCAGGACGTGCAGGTCCTCAGCAACGTCGACGAACTTGTGTGGCTCGCCGTGGTCCACGGACACCACACTGCCCTGGCGCACCTCGTGATCCTCGTCTCGCACCTGCAGCCGGCCCCGGCCGCGCAGCACCACGTAGACCTCGTCCGATGCGTGTGGGTGCTGCTGGTCGGTCCCCCCGACCGGCAGCACGTAGATGCCGAGCGACATGCCGCGGCGCCGCAGGAACTCGTGGTACGGCTGCGCCTTCTCGGCCAGCTTGTCCAGTTCGTCCAGGTCGAAGGATTGCAAGCCGGTGGTCATACTTTCCTCCATTGCTGCTCGCATTGGGCTCGATTGCTCAGGTAACCGCCGCCGCGCCGGCCTCGGCTATCTGTACGTCCTGCTCAGACGATCCGCCGGACACGCCGATGCCCCCAACCGTCCGGCCGTCGGCCACCAGCGGAACGCCGCCGCCGAACACTATCAGCCGTTCGGTCTTCGTGATGCCGTGTAGCAACGCGGGTTCCGACTCGAGCAGCCGCCACCATTCGCTCGTCGGCAGGCCGCCGAAGGCCGCCACCGAGTACGCCTTGTCCTGTGCGATCTGGCTGCACAGGACGGGCGCCCGATCCATCCGAGCGAAGGCCAGCAGGTGCCCGGCATTATCGGTCGCCGCAATACACACGTCGACGGCCAGCTTTTCCGCTTCCTCGATCGCCGCGGCGATGGCTCGCTGAGCGGCCTCCAGCGTCACCGACGGCGCCATGATGTAATTGGTCACCAGCCCTCACCCCAGGTCCCCACCGGCCACCGGCACGGTTACTCCAGTGACGTACGACGCCTCGTCGGAAGCGAGGAACAGGATTACCGCGGCCTGTTCCTCCAATGTGCCGTACCGCTTCAACAACGAAGATTCGATGGTCTGGTCGACGATCTGCTGATACCAGGCCTTTTCCTGGATGGTCTTCGCCCCAGGGCCGCGGACCACCCTCCGTTCGGGCGCCTCGGTGCCGCCGGGTGCGGTGCCGACAACGCGAATGCCGTGGGCGGCGTATTCCCAGGCCAGGCTCGCCGTGATGGCGTTGACGCCGCCCTTGGCCGCGGCGTAAGGCACCCGGTTGACGCCGCGGGTGGCCACCGAGGACACATTGACGATCGTTCCGTTCTGTCGCTCGATCATGAACGGCAGCACCGCCCGGCAGCACCACAACGTTGGGAACAGCGAGCGCCTGATCTCCGCTTCGATCTGTTCCACCCCGTAGTTCACCAGGGGCTTGGCCCAGATCGTGCCGCCCACGTTGTTGATCAAGATGTCGATCCGGCCGAACTCCCGCTGCGCCTGCGACATCACGGTCGCGCAGTCGGCGTACTGCTCGAGGTTGCCGGTCAGCGCCAGCGTGCCGCCGCCACCGGCGGCCAGCTTCTCAGCCATCTCGTGCACCAGTTCCGACCGGTCGACCAGTGCGACCTTGGCACCTTCCTTCGACAGGCCGGTCGCGACGGTCAGCCCGATGCCCTGTGCCGCGCCGGTCACGACGGCGACCTTGTCGTCGAACCGACCAGGATGGATCATGGCAGCACCCCCCGTCGGCCGGCCGGCTTCATGACCCGCCGCCCTTCGCTATGCCGGCGCGCATGGTGGCCTTGGCGTGCTCGGAATGGCTGACCACGATGTCACGGGCGGCGGCCAGATCCCCCCGTTCGAACGCGGCGACGAGATCGCGGTGGTCCTGCACGATATCGCCGACCACGTCGACGTCCGGGGTGAGCGCCAGCGCCATGTACTCCAGCACGCTGAGCTGCTTGTACGCGTCGATGAGGGTTGCATTGCCGGTGCGCTCGACCAGGAAGTTGTGGAACGCGGCGTTGGTCTCCCGGTAGCCGCCGACATCGGTGAAGTGGCCATCGGCCACCCCCGCCGCCGTCGCGTCCGCGAGCCGGCGGAAGTCCGCGAGCTGCTCGTCGGTCAGCCGCCCCATCGTCAGCTGTACCGCACCGAGCTCGAGCGCCATCCTGGCGTCGAACGCCTCGTCCGACTCGACCGGCTTCAACTTCTCGGCGCCGGTTTCCACGACCAGCCCGCTGCCGCTGAACTTCTCGTAGTAGAAGTTGGCCGGTGCGGCGCTCTGCGCGGTGAGGAAGCTGCGGACCGCGTCCACCATTGGTGGCGGGCCGCACAGGTACACGTCGACGTCGCCGCCGTTGAGGTGCATTGGCTCGATGTAGCGGGTCACATACCCCTTGTTCGGATAGCTGCTGCTCTCGTCGGCCACGGTGCAGGTGAATGTGAATGTCGGCAGCGCCTTGGCGTACGCCTCGAGTTCGTCGACCTTGACCAGGTCCGCGTCATTGGTCACGCCGAAGATGAGGTGTACGGCCTGCTCGGTGCCGCCGCCGTGGCTGATCTTCTCGAGCATCGACAGGAACGGTGCCAGGCCGGTGCCGCCGGCGAGCAACAGCAGCGGCCGCTGGATCGGGCGCAGGTAGAAGCTGCCGAGCGGGCCGTGGAACTCGATCTGGTCGCCCTCCTTCGCCCGCTCCCGCAGGTACGTCGGCAGCGCGCCGGTCGGGGTGTTCCGCAACAGGAAGGAGATCTCCTCGACCGGCGGCCCCGAGCTGAACGA
>DASXTS010000406.1:0-6449 GCA_036505275.1 Pseudonocardiaceae bacterium | reverse complement strand
GGCAGGTCGAGCCGGCACTTGCCGATGTCCACCACCCGGCCGCGGTCTCGGGCCAGCCGCGCGGCCAGCTCGACCGGCTCGTTGGTGCTGCCGCCGGCGGCCAGGTACACCTGGTCGACGCCGTGGCCGCCGGTCAGCTCGCCGACCGCGGTGTCCACGACGCCCGATCCGGGATCGCTGCATACCAGGGCGCCGAGCCGCTCGGCCAGCTCGCAGCGGCCGGGGTCGGGGTCCACCCCGACCACCCGCGCGCCGGAGGCCACCAGCAGCTGCACCACCAGCTGCCCGATCAGCCCGAGCCCGATGACCAGTGCCACGTCGCCGAGCTGCGGCTCGCCCCGGCGCACGCCCTGCATGGCGATGGCGCCCACGGTGCCGAAGGCCGCGTGCCGCGGGTCCACCCCGGCCGGGACCCGGCAGTACAGGTTCTTCGGTACCCAGTTCAGCTCGGAGTGCAGGGCGTGCTCGTTGCCGGCGCAGGCCACCAGATCTCCAACGGAGACGTCGACGGCGCCGTTCAAGCCGGCGCCCACGTCGACGACCACGCCGCACAGCGAGTAACCCAGCGGCGTGTACGAGTCCAGCCGGTTGATCACCTTGCGGTAGGTGGCGGCCAGCCCGTTGGTGGCCACGCTCTGCGCCACCTTGGCCACCTGGTCGGGCCGGGAGCGGGCCTTGCCGAGCATCGACATGCCGGCCTCGGAGACCTTCATCAGCTCGGTGCCGGTCGAGATCAGCGAGAAGGCGGTCCGGACCAGCACGCCGCCCGCCTTGCACGCCGGCGCCGGCACGTCGAGAAGCGCCAGCTCCCCGCTCTTGTAGTTCTGCACGACCTGCTTCACGAACGCTCCCTAGGCGGCTGTCAGTCGATGGGCGTCGAGGGCGCTGCGGTACCAGTACTCGAGGGTCAGCACGTGCCACAGGTGCTTGGACCGGTCCTGCTGGCCGGCGGCGTCCTCGGCCACCAGCCGCCGCAGTGCCTCGCCGCGCAGGAAGCCGGACCGGACCAGCTCGCCCTCGTGCACCACCTCGCGAACGAGCGGTGCGAGGTCTCGGCTCATCCAGGCCCGCAGCGGCGCGCTGAACAGGCCCTTCGGCCGGTGCACGATCTCGGCCGGGAGGATCGAGGCGGCCGCCTGCTTCAGCACGACCTTGCCCTGCCGCCGCACGATCTTCCGGTGGCCCGGGATGGCGAACGCGGCCTTGACCACCTCGACGTCCACGAACGGCACCCGTACCTCGGTCGAGGCCGCCATGCTGGACCGGTCGGTGTAGGCCAGGTTCAGGCCGGGCAGGAACAGCCGCGCGTCGGCAAGGCACATCCGGTTGACGAAGTCGCCGACCGCGTTGTCGTGGTAGGTGTCCGCGTGCTCTGTCAGCACGTCGTCGACGGCACCGGCGAGGTCGGGGCTCACCAGGCCGAGCAGCTCGTGCCGGTCGTACATGGTGTAGCTGCGCCGGAACGCGGTCTCCTCGGGCAGCTCGGCGAACGAGAGGAAGCGCTTGGCGAACCGCACCGACCGGTACCCGCGGCGCGAGCTGGCCACCGGTAGCCGGTTGACCGTCGCGGCCAGCGGCCTGCGCACCAGGCCGGGCAGGCGTTGGTAGCGCAGCGCGAGCAGGTTGGCGGCGTGCTTGCGGTAGCCGGCGAACAGCTCGTCGGCGCCCATCCCGGACAGCATCACCTTGACCCCGGCCTGGCTGGCGGCCGTGCAGATCAGGAACGTGTTGATCGCGGCCGGGTCGCCGATCGGCTCGTCCAGGTGGTAGATCATCTTCGGCAGCAGGTCGAGGATCCGGGGCGCGATCTCGATCTCGTGCAGCTCCACGCCGAACTTGGCGGCCACCACGCGGGCGTAACGAAGGTCGTCCGGCATGGCCTCGAACCTGGCGTCCTCGGTGCGGAAGCCGATGGTGTAGGCCGAGATGCCGGGCTGGTTGCCGGCCGCAAGCGCGGTCAGGTAGCTGGAGTCCAGCCCGCCGGAAAGGAAGGTGGCGACCGGCACGTCGGAGAGCAGGTGCCGGCGCGTCGAATCGGCGACGACGGCGGCCAGATCCGGCTCGTCGGCGTGCTGCCCCTGCTCGGCGACTTCGCGGATGGACCAGAAGCTGCCCCGCTCGACACGGCCGTCCGGCCGGCACCGCAGCCAGCTCCCCGGCGGCAGCTTCTCGGCCTCCCGGAACGCGCAGCGGCCGTCCGGCACCCAGTAGTACAGCAGCGATGCGACCAGCGCCGCGTCGTCGACGTGCAGCGACTCACCGAGCTCCGCGGCGAGCGCCTTGAGCTCCGATGCGAACACCAGCCCGTCGCCGCGGCGGAGCAGGAACAGTGGCTTGATGCCGAGCTGGTCGCGGACCAGGGTCAGCTCGCCGGTGCGCTCGTCGAAGATGCCGAACGCGAACATGCCGCGAAGCCTTGGCAGGCAGCCCGTTCCCCAGCGCCGCCACGCCTGCAACAGGACCTCGGTATCCGACGTTCCGCGGAAGCGCACGCCGGCCGCCTCGAGCTCGGCGCGCAGCTCCGGCGCGTTGTACAGCTCACCGTTGTAGGTCAGCGCGAGGCCGTCGTAGACCATCGGCTGCGCCCCGGTCTCGGTCAGGTCGATGATCGACAGCCGGCGGTGACCGAGGTGCACCTCGCCACCCCCTGGGCCGTCCCCGGCCCCATGGGCGTACCGGCCGGCGCCATCCGGGCCGCGGTGGGCCAAGGTTTCGGTCAGCCGGTCGGTGAGCGGGCCGCCGTCCGGCCAGCGATAAGTGCCTGCGATACCGCACATGTGCTGTTCCGAGCCTTCCCTCAGCCGCCGAGCCGGTGCCAGCGAGGCGGACGCTGCGACGGGCCGCTGGCAAGGCCCTCGACCTCCTCAGCGGTGGGCCAGATCGGCCCGAGCACCTCGGTCGGGTAGTCGTCGGTGTATCCCGGAGTCAAGGCGCCATTGGTTCGGCGGGGTGGTGCCGCCGCTGGCGTCTTCGCTGCGGCGGGATCGGCCGTTACGCGCGGCGCCGTTCTTGGGCCCGGCGCCGGCTTTGCGCCCGGCGCCGCCGTCCCCGGTGCCGTCGCCGCGCGCGCGGCCAGTGCGGTTCGCGCGGTCGGTGTGGTCGTCACGGCCGCCGTCGAGCCGGCCCGCGCCGCGTGGATGGCCTGGGCCGAGCCGGCCCGGCCCCGCAGCGCGGTGTGCAGCCCGTCCCAGAGCGTGCCGTCCGAGCGGTCCTTGCGGTCCGGGTCGACCAACACCACACCGATCACCGGGATCTGCAGGTCGGCGAGCTGGCGAGCAACGGTGTGCAACCACAATGTGTTGGCGTGCCCGGCCCGGACCACGAGCAGGGTCTCGGCGCCAAGCCTGGGCAGGTCGGTCCACGCGGTCCCGGGGCGCACCGAGCCGATGCCGATCTTGCGCTCCGGCCGGCCAGGCGCCTGCGGCCGGTCGGCGGTCAGCTCGCTGCCGTCCAGCACGCGGATCGGACCGTCGGTGGAGCCGAGCCGCTTCGCGAGCCGGCCGCCGGTCAGGTCGTCGACGATCACGACCCCGCCACCGCCACCGCCACCGCCACCGCCATCGCCACCGCCACCGCCACCGCCACGGCCGTCAGCGCCGAGCGCCTGCGCCATGTCCAGCGCGAGCGCGACCGTGGTCCGCCGGGCGCCCAGCTCGAGCAGGGACACCGAGCCACTGTCGCCGCGCACGGTCCTGGCCAGCGTCGCGGCGACCTGCTTTCGCCGTCCGGCCAACCGGGAGGGCAGCCAGGCCGCCCAGCGGTGCGGCTCCCGCAGCTGGGCGATCACCGACGCGCCGAGATGCGCAACGATCTCCCGCCGCAGCACCGGGCGGTCACGCACCACGCTACCGACGGCGGCCAGCCCGATACCGACGGTCAGCGCGAGCGCGAACCCGATGCCGCCGTTCAGGACGGCGGTCTTCAGGAACGAGCGGGGCTTCGCGCGGGGCTGGTCGACGATCTGCGTGCCGGCGGCCACCCGCGGCGTGCCGACGCCGGCCTCCTCTGCGCGGTTGGTCAGGTCGGCGATCTGCGACGTGAGTTCGGCACGGCGGGCGTAGAGCGCGTCGAGCTCGGCCGGTCGGTTGCGCCGGTCGGCCGCCGACATGGCCGCAATCGACGCGTCCACCTTGGCCAGCTCGTCCTCGGCCGAGGCCCGGCGGTCGATCAACGCCTTTGCGTCGGCGTTGGCCGCGGCCTGCGCCCGCTGCACGTGGTCGGCGATGAACGCATCGGCCACCGCCTTGGCGCGGGCCACCGCGTCGCCGTCGTCGGCTCCGGTGACGGTCAGCTCCAGGACGTTGTTGGTGAGCGCCGTTGCCTTGTATTCGGTTACGAATTCCTCTGGCCGATCAGCGGAGTTGATGCTCTTCAGCGCGGCCGCGGCGATCCGTGTCGTCTGCAGCAGCGCAATATCCGTCTTGATCAACGATCCGGGGGCGGCGCCCACGTCGGCCTCGTGCACGACCAGCACACGGGTGACGGCGCTCGGCTTGGCCGGCATGAGCACCGCAGACGCCACGCCGAGGAGCAGCCCCAACAAGCCGGCCGCGAGCCAGGCACGGCGGCGCCGGCGCATGGAGACCATCAGCCGCTGGAGGTCGATCAGCGGCTCCGGCGGTGGAGAGGAGGCGGTGGTCACGGCGAACCAGCCAGGACGTCCTGGGCGACGGGGCGCTGTTCCTCCTGACGGCGGCCGGCCGACCGGGTCAGGTGCGCGACCACGGTGCCGACCACCCGGTGGCCGGCGTCGGCGCAGGCCTCGGCGAGGCCGACCAGCTCCCAATCTGTCCTGGAGCCCGAGGTCAGCACGACCAGGGCTCCCCAGACGCCCCCGCCGTCCGGGACCGTTGGCCGGCCGACCGCGACCTCGACCGTCTGCAACAGGATGCGGTGCGGTTGGGTTTCGGCCGCGGCGGCGAGCTGCGCGGCCGCCCGGTGGGCCGCGGCGTCGTCGTCGGGCACCAGCACGAGCACCCGTAGCGGCCCGACCGTGTCGCCCCGCAGCCTGGCCAGCGCCCGCCGGTAGCGAATGTCACGGCTGAGGTCATCGCCGGCCACCGGCAGCGGCGTCTCGTACCACGGCTGGCGACCAAGAACCAGGCCCTTGACCAGCGATTTCCAGGTGGACCGCTTGGCCCCGCGGTCGGCCGTTGGCTCGTCCGTCACGTCGACCGTGGCCAGCACCTCGGAGCCGAGCGCGGCGGCGATCTCGGCGTCGTCGCGCAGCCGGCGATCCCACCGGGCGGCGGCGAAGTGGCCGAACACGCCGAGCAGGAACGCAACCAGCGCCCCACCGGCGGCGAGCTGCACCAGAGTCGGGGCTGCCCGGCCGGACGGCCGTTCGGCCAGGCCCATGACGACGATGTTGTTCTGGCCGGACCCACCGCCGGCCTCGTCCAGCTTCGCCATCGCCTGGGTGAGCGTGGTGCGCAGTTCCTGCAGCTCGGAGCGCAGCTGGACGGCGTCCGGCGTGGAACCACCCGCGGCGGCAGTCTGCAGCTCGGTGATCCGCTCATTAACCTTGGTGATCTCCTGGCGGAGCGCCTCGCGCTGCTCCCGGAAGACCTGGGCGGACACGTCACCGGCGTCGGTGGCGAGCTGCGTGGAGAAGTTGACGTACTCCCTGGCCACCGCGTCGGTGAGCTGCTGGGCGCGCTCGGGGGTGCCGGCCCGGCCGGTGATAATGATCACGTTGCCGTCCCCGACGACGGCACCGACCTCCCCCTGCAGATCATGGCGGGTGACGTTCCAGCCGAGCGCGGCCGCCGTCCGGTCCAGCACCACCGAACTCATCGCCACCTGCGTCTCGGTCACGAGCTCGTCGGAGGTCCGCGAGCCCTGTAGGAGCACGTTGGTCGAGGTCTGGTAACCGGGTGTGAGCAGCAGCCAGAGACCGGCACCGAGCAGGGCACCCACCTCGGCGATGACCACGAAGAACCGCCAACGCCTGCGAAGGAGCCGCCCGAGTAAGGACAGGCGCACTGCATCGTCACCCAACGCCGGAGCCTCTCCTCTCGAGACGGGATGTGGAGCGCTGACCGCAAGACCCCATCAACCCGTCGTCGCGACTACCGCATTGGTTACAGGGACAGGACCCATTAAAACGTGACAACCGGCACTTCTACCAGGCGTGCTCACCCGCTCGCGGCGGCATATGCGCGCAGTAGTGCGGTGCGGGAGTTTTCCCAGGACAACGGGCCGTCGACGCGGGCCTTGCCGAGCGCACCCATCCGGGCCCGCTCGCCGGGGTCGTCGAGCAGGCGGGCGATCAGCTTGGCGAACTCCAGCTCGTCGTTGGCCGGTGCGTACACCGCGGCCTCACCTGCGGAGACCCTGGCCTCGCGCAGGTCGAAAGACACGATCGGGCGGCTCATCGCCATGTACTCCATGATCTTGTTCATGGTCGACACATCGTTGAGCGGGTTGTGCGGGTCCGGGGCGAGGCA
>DASXTS010000405.1:0-15567 GCA_036505275.1 Pseudonocardiaceae bacterium | reverse complement strand
AGGTCCGACGCGAACGGCTCGATCTCCGGGTACCGCTGTGCCACCGGGCAAGCCTAGAAGCCCCGCAACGACGGCATGACCGACGCGCTGCGCGACGCCGAACTGCTGGCCCGAGCGGTGCTGGCGGCACCGGAGCCGGGTAGCGACCAGCTCGAACTGCTCGCCGAACTGCCGGTCGCATCGTGACCCAGGCGCCATCACCGAGTCGGTCGACCGACCGAAATGAGGCTTGAGTAATGGACGTAGCGTGCGCTATCGTCATGGTCGGTCGATCGACCGAGAACAAGACGGAGAGGACCCACCGTGGTGGATGCGGTCACCACCGACACCCGCACGTTGATCCTGGAGGCGGCCGGCCGCCGGCTGCTGGCCGACGGCTACGCGGGCCTGTCGACCCGCAAGGTGGCCGACGAGGCGCGGGTGCCACTGAGTCAGCTGCACTACCACTTCGGCTCGAAGCAGGGCCTCATCCTGGCCCTGTTCGAGGCGGAGAACCAGCGCCGCCTGGCGCGCCAGACCCGCTTGTACGCCGAGGACGCGCCGCTCTGGCAGCGTTACGAGCGCGCCTGCGACTACCTGGAGGACGACCTGGACTCCGGCTATGTGCGGTCGCTGCAGGAGATGATCGCCGCCGGCTGGTCGAACACCGAGATCCGCGGCGCGGTCAGCAAGCTGCTCGGCGGCTGGTTCAATCTGCTCGTCGAGGTGGTCCGCGAGGCAGAGCGCCGCCACGGCCCGCTGGGTCCGTTCACCGCCGAGGAGGCGGGCACCCTGGTCGGCACCGCGTTCATCGGCGCGGAGGCACTGCTGCTACTCGGCTTCGACCGGGAGGTTCTGCCGATCCGCTCGGCGCTGCGCCGGTTCGGCGTGGTCATCAGGGAACTCGAGGAAGGTTCGGCGCAGCCAGGGAGGGCGAACGATGCGCGCATGCCAACCGGTCACTGAGGGATACGTCGACCGCGACGGGGTAAAGATCTACTACGAGGTGTTCGGCGCCGGCGAACCGACGGTCCTGCTGCTGCCCACCTGGTCGATCATGCACTCCCGGCACTGGAAGATGCAGATCCCGTACCTTGCCCGGCACTGCAGGGTGCTCACCTTCGACGGGCGTGGGAACGGCCGCTCCGACCGGCCAACGCGGCCCGAGGCGTACGCCGAGAGCGAGTTCGCGGCCGACGCCATCGCGGTGATGGATGCGACGGAGACCGATGGCGCGATCGTGGTCGGCTTCTCGTTGGGCGTACAGCGGGGCCTGGTGCTTGCCGCGAATCATCCAGGGCGCGTCGAGGCGGCCGTGTTCATCGGCCCGGCCTACCCAGGTGGCGGGCCGCCGCTGCCGGAGCGGACGGTGTACTCCTGGGCGGACCGGTTGGACACCGACGAGGGCTGGGCGAAGTACAACAAGCACTACTGGCTTCGCGACTACCCGGGCTTCCTCGACTTCTTCATGTCGAAGATGTTCACCGAGCCGCACTCCACCAAGCCGATCGAGGACACCGTCGGATGGGGCCTCGATACAACCGGCGAAACGCTCGTTCTGACCAATCAGGGCATGGAACCCGACGAGGCACGCGCGCTCGCGGCCCGGGTCCGCTGCCCCGTCCTCGTCATCCACGGGGAACGCGACTCGATCCAACCCGTCGAACGCGGGATCGCCCTCGCCGAGCACACCGGCGGCCGGATTGTCGTCCTCGAGGGCTCCGGCCACGCACCGCACGTCCGCGATCCGGTCGAGGTCAACCTGCTGCTGCGCGACATCGTCAAGCCGCCGGCGCCGCGGCGCTGGGTGCGCGGCAGGTCACGTCGGCGGCGGGCGCTCTACATCAGTTCGCCGATCGGGCTCGGCCATGCCCAGCGTGACGTGGCCATCGCCGATGAGCTGCGCAAGCTCCATCCCGATCTCGAGATCGACTGGCTCGCCCAGCACCCGGTGACGCGGGTTCTGCAGGCGCGCGGCGAGCGAATCCACCCGGCAAGTGCACTGCTGGCAAACGAATCCCGCCACATCGAGAGCGAGTCGGCGGAGCACGACCTGCACTGCTTCCAGGCCATCCGGCGGATGGACGAGATCCTGCTCGCCAACTTCATGGTGTTCCACGACCTCGTGCGCGACGAGCGGTACGACCTCTGGATCGGCGACGAGGCCTGGGAGCTCGACTACTACCTGCACGAGAACCCCGAGCACAAACGGGCCGCCTACGCATGGTTGACCGACTTCGTCGGCTGGCTGCCGATGCCGGACGGCGGCGAGCGGGAGGCGTACCTGACCGCCGACTACAACGCGGAGATGATCGAGCACATCGCCCGCTTCCCGCGGGTACGCGACCGCGCGATCTTCGTCGGCGATGAGCCCGACATCGTGCCCGACGCGTTCGGGCCGGACCTACCACTGATCCGCGACTGGACCCGCGAGCACTACTCCTTCGCCGGGTACGTGACCGGCTTCGATCCGTCCGACGTCGCCGACCGGGCGGCGTTGCGCGGTGAACTTGGTTATGGAGACGACGAGCAGCTCTGCATCGTCACCGTCGGCGGCTCCGGCGTCGGCGGGCATCTGCTGCGGCGGGTGATCGAGGCGTTTCCGGAGGCGAAGCGGCGGGTTCCCGCACTGCGGATGGTGGTCGTCACCGGCCCGAGAATCGATCCGGACACGCTCCCGCAGCGGGACGGCCTCGAGCTGCGCGCCTACGTCCACCAGCTCTACCGGCACCTCGCCGCCTCCGACCTGGCGATCGTGCAGGGCGGCTTGACCACGTGCATGGAGCTCACCGCAAACCGCCGGCCGTTCCTGTACTTCCCCCTCGCTCACCACTTCGAGCAGAACTTCCACGTCGCCCACCGCCTGGACCGCTACGGCGCGGGCCAGCGGTTGGACTACGCCACCACCGGCCCCGACGCCATCGCCGACGCCATCGCCGCCACCATCGGCCGCACGGTCGACTGCCGTCAGGTCGTGACCGACGGCGCCGCCAGGGCCGCCAGCATGATCGCCGAACTCATCTGAGGGCCGGTAGACGGGTGTAACGCTCGTGAGTGGTAAATGGTGTTCCAACACCATTTACCACTCACGACGGACCGGGGTCGGGTCGTGGCGGCGGAGGTCGTGGGTGGCGCGGGTCAGGGCGCGCAGGCTGTCCAGATCGCCGGTAACGGTGCCGTGGGCGCGGGCCTGCACGAGGACGTTGCCCAGCGTGGTGGCCTCCACCGGGCCTGCGAGCACGGGCAGTCCAATGGCGTCGGCGGTGAGCTGGCACAGCAGTTCGTTGCGGGCCGGGCCGCCGACCAGGTGCACCCGGTCGAACTGCCGTCCGGATAGCCGGGCGGCGTCCCGCAGGGCGCGGGCGTAAGCCGCGGCGAGACTGTCCAGGATGCAGCGGACCGTCGCCGCGGCGCCGTCGGGCGGCGGCTGGCCGGTACGGCGGCAGGCCTCGGCGAGCCGGGCCGGCATGTCGCCGGGCGGCAGGAAGGCCGGGTCGTCGATGTCCACGACGGGTCCGCCCGCCGGGACGTCCGCAGCCGCTGCGAGCAACGCGCGGAGATCGTGCGGCTCACCGGCCCGCCGCCAGGTGGCCATGGCCTCCTGCAGCACCCACAGGCCCATGACGTTGCGCAGGTAGCGCACCCGGCCGTCGACGCCGCCCTCGTTGGTGAAGTTGGCGGCCCGGCTGTCCTCGGTGAGCACCGGCCGCTCCAGCTCGACCCCCACCAGGGACCAGGTGCCGGAGCAGATGTACGCCCAGCCATCGCCCTCGGCGGGCACGCCGACCACCGCGGACGCGGTGTCGTGCGACCCCACCGCGGTGACAACGGTGCCGGTATCCAGGCCGGTCTCGGTGCGTGCCGCCGAGGTCAGTGGGCCGAGCACGTCGCCCGGCCGGCGCAGCGGCGGCAAAAGGCCCTCGGGTATGCCGACGGCGCCCAGGATCTCGGCCGACCACTCGCCGGTCCGGGCATCCAGCAGCCCGGTGGTGGACGCGTTGGTGACCTCCGCACCGACCGTGCCGGTGAGCCAGTACGCCAGCAGGTCGGGAATGAGCAGCAGCGTGCGGGCGGCGTCCAGGGTCGGCGTGCCGGCCGCTGCGGCAAGCTGGTAGACGGTGTTGAACGGCAGGAACTGCAAGCCGGTGATCTCGTAGAGCCGGCCGAAGGGGATCAGCGCGTGCACCTTGTCCGGCGCACCGTCGGTTCGTGCGTCGCGGTAGTGGTACGGGTTGCCGAGCAGCGCACCGGTGGCGTCCAGCAACCCGTAGTCGACCGCCCAGGAGTCGACGCCCACACTGGTGATCCCCTCGCGGGCGGCAAGCCGCAGGCCGTCCAGGATGTCCTGGTAGAGCCGCAGCACATCCCAATGCAGGTGGTCACGGTGCAGACCGTCCCGCAGGCGGACCGGGCGATTGTCGAACCGGTGCAGCTCGCGCAGGTCGAGCCGGTCGGGCCCGACCTGCGCGAGCATCACCCGGCCGCTGGACGCGCCAAGGTCGGCCGCCGCAAACTGCCGAGTCATGGAAGTCATCGAAGTCGTCGAAGTCATCGCAGGAAGGCAGCGGCCACCCCGGCGTCGACCGGGATGTGCAGGCCGGTGGTGTGCGACAGGTCGCCGCCGGTGAGCACGAACACCGCATTGGCCACGTGCTCCGGCAGCACCTCCCGCTTGAGCAGGGTTCGCTGGGCGTAGTAGGCGCCCAGCTCGGACTCCGGCACGCCGTAGACGGCGGCCCGCTGCGCGCCCCAGCCCTTGGCGAAGATGCCGGACCCGCGGACCACGCCGTCCGGGTTCACCCCGTTCACCCGGATGCCGTGCTCACCCAGCTCGGCGGCCAGCAACCGCACCTGGTGCGCCTGGTCTGCCTTGGCGGCGCCGTAGGCCACATTGTTCGGGCCGGCGAACAGCGAGTTCTTGCTGGAGATGTAGACGATGTCGCCGCCGAGACCCTGCTCGATCATCACGCGGGCGGCCTGCCTGGACACCAGGAACGACCCGCGCGGCATCACGTTGTGCTGCAGGTCCCAATCCCGAGTCGAGGTCTCCAGCAGCGACTTGGAGATCGACAGGCCGGCGTTGTTGACCACCAGGTCCACCCCGCCGAAGGCCAGCGACGCCTCCCGGAAGGCCCGCGCCACCTGCTCCTCGTCGGTGACGTCCACGGTTGCAGCGACCGCCCTGTCGGTGTTGCCGAGTTCGCGGGCCACCGTGGCCGCGTTGGCCGCGTCCAGGTCGGCCACCACCACGCAGGCGCCCTCGGCGGCCAGCCGGTGCGCGATCGCCCGGCCGATGCCCGAGCCGGCGCCGGTGACCAGCGCGATCCTCGTGGCCAACGGCTTCGGCGGCGGCAACCGCCGCAGCTTGGCCTCCTCCAGCGCCCAGTACTCGATGCGGAACTTCTCCGACTCGTCGATGGGCTGGTAGCGGGAGAGGGCCTCCGCGCCGCGCATCACCTTGATCGCGTTGAGGTAGAACTCGCCGGCCACCCGGGCGGTCTGCTTGTCCTTGCCGAAGGAGAACATGCCGACCCCGGGCACGAGCACGATGGCCGGGTCGGCGCCGCGCATCGGCGGGCTGTCCGGCTCGGCATAGCGCTGGTAGTACGCGCGGTAGTCGGCCCGGTAGGCCTCGTGCAGCTCCCGCAGCCGAGCGGTCACCTGGTCCAGCGGCGCGGTCGGCGGCAGGTCGAGCACCATCGGCCGGACCTTGGTGCGCAGGAAGTGGTCCGGGCAGGAGGTGCCCAGCGCGGCCAGCTCCGCCAGCTTCTCCCGGGCCACGAACTCCAGCACCACGTCGCTTTCCGTGTAGTGGCCCACCTGGGGACTGTCGGTCGACGCAAGCCCGCGCAGGATCGGGAACAGCGCCGCGGCCCGCGCGTGCCGTTCCGCCGTCGGCATCGGCTCGAAGCCGGGGACGACGGCGCCGAACGGTTCGGCCGCGCCCCGCTCGTCGATGTACTCCTGAGCGGCGCGGATGATCTCCAGCGAGTTGGCCTCGCATTCGTCCGAAGTGTCGCCCCAGGCGGTGATGCCATGCCCGCCCAAGATCACCCCAATGGCCTGCGGGTTGCGCCGCTTGACCTCGGCGATGTCCAGGCCGAGCTGGAAACCGGGCCGCCGCCAGGGCACCCAGACCACCCGGTCGCCGTAGATCTCCTTGGTCAGCTTCTCCCCGTCGGCCGAGGTGGCGATCGCGATCCCGGCGTCCGGGTGCAGGTGGTCGACGTGGTCGGCGTCGACCAGGCCGTGCATCGCGGTGTCGATGGACGGCGCGGCGCCACCCTTGCCGTGCAGGCAGTAGTCGAACGCGGCGACCATCTCGTCCTCGCGCTCGACGCCGGGGTAGACGTCGACCAGTGCGTTCAGCCGATCCAGCCGCAGCACGGCCAGGCCGGTCTCGACCAGGGTGCCGAGGTCGCCGCCGGAGCCCTTGACCCAGAGCAGCCGCACCGGCTTGCCGGTGACCGGGTCGGCGACCTCGCCCTTGGCCGAGGCGTTGCCGCCGGCGTAGTTGGAGTTCGCCGGGTCGGAGCCCAGCCGGTTCGCGCGCCCGAGCAGCGCGGCTACGTTGGGGTGCGTGCCATCCGTCATGATCGTCTTCTCCAGGTGGGTAGCTCAGGCGCCCCAGCCGGCCGCCTGGCCGTCGGCGCGTTCGGCGATGATCCGCTCGGCGTAGCCGGAGCGGGCGTAGGCGGCCAGCGGATCCGGGTCCAGACCCATGTCCTGGCGCAGCGACGCCAGCAGTGGCCGGACGTCGGTGTTATAGGCGTCCATCAGCACGGCGTTGGCGCCGAGCACGTCACCGGCCCGCTGCGCGGCGGCGAGCCTGTCCGCGTCGACGAGCAGGGCCTTGGCGGTGGCCTCCTGAACGTTCATCACCGAGCGGATCTGGCCGGGGATCTTCGGCTCGATGTTGTGGCACTGGTCGAGCATGAAGGCCACGCCGGCCTCGGGGGCGAGGCCGCCGCCCCTGACCACCTCGTGCATGATCCGGAACAGCTGGAACGGGTCCGCGGAACCGACCATCAGGTCGTCGTCGGCGTAGAAACGGGAGTTGAAGTCGAAGCCGCCCAGCTTTCCCGCCCGCAGCAGGAACGCCACGATGAACTCGATGTTCGTGCCGGGCGCGTGATGGCCGGTGTCCACCACCACCTGCGCCTTGTCGCCGAGCTGCACGCAGTGCGCGTAGGCGGTGCCCCAGTCCGGCACATCCATCGTGTAGAACGCCGGCTCGAACAGCTTGTACTCCAGCAGCATCCGCTGCTCCGGGCCGAGCCGCTGGTACACCGCGGCGAGCGCCTGGGCCAGCCGGTCCTGCCGCGTGCGGATGTCGTCCTGGCCTGGGTAGTTGGTGCCGTCGGAGAACCACAGCTTCAGATCACGTGACCCGGTGGCGTCCATGATGTCCACGCACGCCAGCAGGTGGTTCAGCGCCTTGCGTCGGATCCGCGGGTCCGGGTTGGTGACGCTGCCCAGCATGTAGTCGTTGTCCTGGAACACATTGGAGTTGATCGCCCCGATCCGCACCCCCTGGTCGGCGGCGTACTTGGCCAGCCGGCCGTAGTCCTCGACGGCGTCCCACGGGATGTGCAGCGCCACGCTCGGGGCGACGCCGGTCAGCCGGTGCACCATCGCGGCATCGGCCAGCTTCTCGTACGGGGTGCGCGGCACCCCTGGCTGCGGAAAGACCTTGAACCGGGTGCCGGAGTTGCCGTATGCCCAGGACGGGGTCTCGATGGCCTGGGCCCGCAGCACCTCGTTCACGGTGGCGGTCACGGTCGCGGTGTCGGTCATGTCACATCACTCTCGGTCGGTGCCGGGCTGCGCGGCGAGTTGATCCTCGAGGTAGGCCGAATTGAAACGTTTCATAGAACGATGGCAGACATGGTTACCGATGTCAAGGGCGTCGACCCAGGGGCGTTTGCAGGCGATCTGTCACGATTCAAGCCGTCGTTGATCGACTCGGCTCGGCGGGGCGCGGCGGTGACCTCTCGGCCGGGGCTGCTCAGTCCAGCGGCAGGCCGACGTAGTTGTCGGCCAGTGTCTTGGCGGCGGAGGTGGTGCCGGTGACCATTTCGAGCTCGGCGATCTGGCGGCGCAGGTCGAAGTCAGTCGCGTCGGAGAAGCGGTGCAGCATGGAGGTCATCCACCAGGAGAAGTGCTGCGCGCGCCAGATCCGGCGCAACACGGTCGAGGTGTAGGACTCCAGCAGGCCGGTGTCCTTGGCGTCGTAGTACGCGCCGAGCGCCCGGTCCAGCACGTGCACGTCGGCCACGGCCAGGTTCAGCCCCTTGGCGCCGGTGGGCGGCACGGTGTGTGCGGCGTCGCCGGCCAGGAACAACCGCCCGTACTGCATTGGCTCGCAGACGAACGACCGGAACTGCAGCACGGACTTCTGGAAGATGGTGCCGGTCTTGATGCTGGCCCCGGCGCCTGCGACGCGGGCCTGGATCTCCTCCCAGATCCGCTCGTCCGACCAGTCGTCGACATTGGTCTCCGGGTCGCACTGGAAGTACAGCCGCTGCACGCTGGGTGATCGGGTGGAGATCAACGCGAACCCGCGCTCGGAGTGCGCGTAGATCAGCTCGTCGGACGAGGGTGGGGCCTGAGCCAGGATGCCGAACCAGGCGAACGGGTACTGGCGGAAGAAGTCGGTGCGTACCTCGCCCTCGGGGATCAGGAACCGGGTGTAGGTGCGGGAGCCGTCGCAGCCGGCCACGAAGTCGCACTCCAGCTCCTGCCGCTGGCCCTGGTAGCTGAACCGGATCGTCGGGCGGTCTCCGGTGACACCATCGACGGTGGTGTCGGTGACCCCGAACCGGACGTCCCCGCCGTCGTCGAGTCGCTTGGCGATCAGGTCCTTGAGCACCTCGTGCTGGGCGTAGACGGTCACCGCGCGGCCGCTGGTGAGGTCGTACAGGTCGATGCGGTGCACGCCGCCGGAGAACGCCAGGTTGATCCCGTGGTGCACGAAACCGTCCCGCTTGAGCCGATCACCGACCCCGGTCTGGGTCATCAGGTCCACGGTGCCCTGCTCGAGCACCCCGGCCTTGATCGTCTCCTCGATGTCCTCCCTGGTCCGCACGTCGAGCACCACCGACTCGACACCGCGCAGATGCAGCAGGTGGGACAGCATCAACCCCGCCGGCCCAGCGCCGACGATCCCGACCTGGGTGCGCATGGCATCTCCTTCCCGGCGCTACGCCGCAATCCGGGTGTGTCCGCGCGAACGGACAGGTGTGTCCGCGCGAACGGACAGGTGTGTCCGCGCGACCGGACAGGTGTGTCCGCGCGAGCAGACACCTTGACGTGGTTGCATCTTCTTTGCTGCCGGGCCGACCGGCCAGCCGGGCGCCGGGGATCTCCCACTGGGCGGCCGTCATTCGCCGGACCAGTCAGCGGCCGAAGCCGGCGAAGATGGTGCGCATCCGCCCCACGTGCTCGATCTCGCTGACCAGCACGTCGTCCGGCCGGAGGAACCGCGGCGGCGTGCGCCGGTTGCCGACACCGGCCGGGGTGCCGGTGAAGATCAGGTCTCCGGCATAGACCGGGCACACCGCGGTGACGAACTCGACGAGCCGAGGCACCGAGAAGATCATCTCGCCGGTCCGGGCATGCTGCACCATCTCGCCGCTCAGCGTGCACGTGAGCTCGAGGTCGTCCGGATCGGGCAGCTCGTCCACGGTGACCAGGGCCGGCCCGGTCGGGCCGAAGCCGGGGTAGGACTTGGCCAGGCTGAACTGAGGCGGCGTGCCGGTGAGCTGCAGGCGACGCTCGGACAGATCCTGGCCGATGGTCAGGCCGGCGACCGCGGACCAGCCGTCCGCGGCGGGGACCCGGTGGGCGTCGCGGGCGAGAACGGCAACCAGCTCGATCTCCCAGTCGACGTTGCCGGCCGGCAGGTCGACCGTGACGGAGGGACCGGTGATGCAGCTCGGGAACTTGGTGAACAACAGCGGGATCTCCGGCGGGGTGTACCCCGCCTCGGCGGCGTGCGGCCGGTAGTTCAGCGCAACCGCGAAGACCTGCCGCGGCCGCGGCACCGGCGCGCCGAGATCGCGCTCGTCGAAGGCGGCACCGGCGGGCAGCCGCGCCGAGGCCACCCATCCGGCGAACGCGTCCCAGCCGGCGAGCACGTCCATCGGGTCTGGCCCGAACCGCCCGCCGCTGGCCTTCGCTATGTCAACTGCGCCCTCGACTGTGCCGTCTGCCGGGCCGTCTGCCGGGCCGTCTGCCGGGCCGTCCGCTACGAGCAGGACGGCGCGGCCGGCGAGGTTGCCCAGGCGCATCGGTCAGATCCACTGGTCAGCGGCCGGCGGCGCACTGCCGTGCGCCTCCTGCCAGGAGACCACCGGGTTGCGCAGCACGCCGAGCCCTTCGATCTCGGCCTCCACCACGTCGCCCGGCTTGAGGTAGTTGGCGAACGGGTCGTCCGTGCTCGCCGCGACGCCGGCCACCGTGCCGGTGGTGATCAGGTCGCCGGCGCTGTAGGTCTGCGGCGAGTGGTAGGCCACCAGCTGCGGGATCGACACCGACATGCGGCCGGTGTTCGACCGCTGCCGGACCTCGCCGTTGACCCGCAGCTCCATGTCCAGGTCGTGCGGGTCCTCGATCTCGTCCGCGGTCACGATGTACGGCCCGATCGGGCAGAACGTGTCGATGGCCTTGGAGAAGGAGAACACGCCGGACTCCATCTCGCGCCGCTGGATGTCGCGGGCGGTGATGTCGTTGAACACCAGGTAGCCGGCGATATGCTCGGCCGCCTCCTCGGCGGAGAAGAACCTGCCCGGCTTGCCGATGACCACGGCCATTTCCAGCTCGTAGTCCAGCTCCTTGGTCAGGTGCTCCGGGTAGACGATCGGGTCGTCCGGGCCGATGATCGCGTCCACGTTCTGGAAGAACACGATCCCCTTGTTCACCGGGTGCGACCAGTTGACCCGCACCAGGTCATCGTGGTGCTCCCGGAAGTTGCCGGCGGTGTGGAAGAACTTCTTCGGCACGATCGGGGCGCGCAGCCGCACCTCGGACAGCGGGTAGCGGCGGCCGGTCTCCGGCACCCGCTGCTCGCGCTGGAAGAACTCGCGCATCGACGCCGTGTCCAGTTCGAGCACCTGGTCGCCGGCGATGCGGCCGACCTGTCCGTCGTTGAACGTGACGAGCTTCATGTGGGTCCACTTTCTTGGGGAACGGGGACGCGGAATACCCGCAACTGGAGCGCGAGCGTTGCGTAGTAGCCCACCAGGGCGGTCAGCTCGAACACCATCCGATTGCCAATGGTTGAAATGGCGTGGTGGTAGGTCACGTCGTCCACGTCACCGTCGAGCAGGGCGAGCACGAGGCGGACGGCCACCGCTTCGGTCTGGTCGGCAAGGTCGGGCGCGCGGCCGTCGCGCAGGGCCGCGATCTCCTCCTCGGTGAGCCCGGCCGCGCGGCCGATCGCCTCGTGCGCGTACCACTCGAAGTCGCAGTCCCAGCGAGCGGCCACCAGCAGGATGGCCAGCTCACGCACCCGGTCGGTCAGCGACGTCTGGTACCGGATCGCGGCCCCAAGCTGCTGCAGCGCCTGACCGACCGCAGGGGCGAGCAGCATCGCGTTGAAGGGCCCGTTCAACCGGCCATCGGCGTCGGTCAGGGCGAACAGCTGTGGGCCGGCCGCCCGCGGGCCGCCGGCGATCGCGTCGTACAGCTCGCGCTGGGCCGGGTCGAGCTCATCCGGGGTGAAGCGGTGCAACCGATGCGTCACGCCGATCAGTCTCGGGTGCCGCCCGTGCCGCGGCACAGTCGGGTCGCCGGTCCTTGCTAACCAATGGAACGCCCATAGTTGGCATCGGCGATCGCCCCGTTCACTTGGAGCTGTGACTGGATGGCTCGGTTTGGGCGAACGCGCGGCACTCGTGGCCGGCGCGGGCGGCATCGGCGGCTCCGTCGCACTGGCGCTGGCCGGTGCGGGCGCGCGCGTGGTCGTCACCGACATCGACGAGCAGCGCCTGGACGCGGTGCAGCGGCGGGCAGTCCTGCACGGCACCGAGGTCAAGGTCGTCGCCGCCGACCTCACCGACGCCGACGACTGCCGCCGCGCGGTCGCCGACGCCGCCGCGATCCTGCGCGGCCTGGACGTGTTCGTGCACGCGGCCGGCAGCAACGACCGCCGCCCGGTGCTGGAGGTGCCGGACGAGGTCTGGCGGCAGATCATCGACATCAACCTGAACAGCGCATTCTGGACCGGCACGGCCGCCGGCCGGCTGATGGTGGACGCCGGATACGGCCGGATCGTGTTCCTGTCCTCAGTGTCCGGCCTGCTGGCGCACCGGCACCACGCGCCGTACGCGGCGACCAAGGGCGGGGTCAACCAACTGCTCAGGGTGATGGCGCGCGAATGGGCCGCCGCCGGCGTCACGGTCAACGCCGTCGCGCCCGGCTACACCGAGACCGATCTCACCCGGCGGTACCTCGACAAGCCCGGCATGCGCGAGGAGATGGTCTCGCTCGTGCCGGCCGGGCGGCTCGGCACCGTCGACGACGTCGTCGGCCCCGTCCTCTTCCTCGCCTCGGCGCAGGCCGCGTTCGTGACCGGTCACGTGCTGTACGTCGATGGCGGCCGCACCCTCGTCTGACCTGGCTCTGCAATTCGCTGCAATTGGCTGCAATTCGCTGCAATTCGCGCAAGGAGAAACCGACGTGACCCTTCCCCAACGATTCGCCGGCAAGACCGTCCTGGTCACCGGCGCCGGCACCGGCTTCGGCGCCGAGATCGCCGTCCGGGCCGCCCAAGAGGGCGCCGACGTGGCGGTGCACTACCGCAGCTCCCGAGCCGGCGCGGAACGGACCGCTGCCCGCATCGAGGCGGAGGGTCGCAAGGCGTACCTGGTGCAGGCCGACATCGCCGACTGGGCGCAGGTCAAGCGGATGGCCGACGAGGCGTGGAGCCAGTTCGGCCGGGTGCATGCAGTGATCAACAACGTCGGCGACGTGGCCCGCGAGCAGATGTCCTGGCGCGATCTCACCGAGCAGTCCATCGACCACGTACTCGCGGTGGACATCAAGGGCACCATGTTCTGCACCCACGAGTTCGGTTCCCGGCTGCTCGACCAGGGCGGGGGTTCGATCGTCAACATCGGCTCGACAGTGGTGGTGCGCGGCAGCGCCCGCGCCCCGCAGTACGCCGCGGCCAAATATGGGATCATCGGCCTGACCAAGTCATACGCACACGCATTCGCACCCACCGTGCGGGTCAATGTGTTCGCGCCCGGGTTCATCGAGACAGACGCCACGCTCGGCCGGGACGACTGGCGGTCCGGCCGCGGCGAGCAGCTGCGCAAGGCCACCCCGATGGGCCGCATCCCGCCCCCGGCCGAGCTCGCCGGCACGGCGCTGTTCCTGGCCACCGAGGACGCGAACCACATCACCGGCGGCTTCCTGGTCGCCGACGGCGGTTACAACATGGTTGGTGCCTGAACCATCCAGGCACCGTGGAGTGAGGACACGAGCTATGAGCGAGAACAACGCACGGGTGCTGTTCGTCAACGGTCTGGTGTTCGACGGGTCGGGCGCACCGGCCGTCCCCGGCGACGTCGTGGTGCGCGGCAACAAGATCGAGAGCGTGCGCATCGGCGGCGGCACCGTCGCCGAGCCAGGCGACCAGGTGATCGACTGCCGCGGCAGCACCGTCCTGCCGGGCATGGTGGAGTCGCACTCGCACCTGACCTTCCCGTCGGCCGTGGGGCACATCGATCCGTCGTTCAACCCGCCGCTGGACGTCAGCTTCTTCCACCACATGCCCACCCCGGACGAGCACCTGGGCATCGCCAGGCGCAACGCCAAGATCCTGCTCGACCACGGATTCACCAGCGCGTACTCGGCCGGGTCGCTGACCCCGGTGCCCACCGAGGTGTGGCTGCGCGACGAGATCGCCGCCGGCGCGACCCCCGGCCCACGGATGCGTGCCGCGTCCTTCGAGCGCGACAACAACCCGGTGCAGATGGGCCCGGACGGCCCGAAGCCCAAGGCGGTCGGGCCTGCGGCGGTTCGGGACTTCATCCGTGCGCAGGCCGCCATCGGCTTCGACGCCGTCAAGCTGTTGCTCAGCAACGACGACGTGTTCGTCGAGGGCGGGTCGCAGATCACCCAGTACAGCGCGGAGGAGGCCGCCGCGGCGGGGGAGCAGGCGCGCGAGTCCGGGGTCTGGCTGAACTGCCACGCCCAAGCCGCCGAGTCGATCAAGCTTGCGGTGCGCAACGGGTTCCGCTCGATCTACCACTGCACGTACGCCGACGCCGAGGCGGTCGACCTGCTCGAAGAGCACAAGGATTCGATCTTCCTGTCGCCGGCCATCGGCATCATGTGGGCCAATGTGTACGAGGGCGCGGAGTACGGCATCGACACCGCGATGGCCGAGAAGATGGGCTCGGTCAAGGCGCTGGCCGCCATGACTGCGCTGTACCCCGAGCTGCGCAAGCGTGGCCTGCGGGTGCTGCCCGGCGGCGACTACGGCTTCCCGAACAACCCGATCGGGCGAAACGCCCGTGACCTCGAGCTCTTCGTGAAGCTGTTCGGATACTCGCCGTTGGAGGCCTTGCGGGCGACCACGTTGTACGGCGGACAGGTGATGGACCTGCCGGTGGGCCGGCTCACACCCGGCTACCTCGCCGACGTGCTGGTGGTGGGTGAGCCGACCGAAGACGTCACCGTGCTGCAGGACACCGACAACCTGCTCGCGATCATGCAGGACGGCGCGTTCCACAAACTGGCCGAGCGGCTGACGCCGCAACCGGCGTGACGTCGGCTGCTGCTGTGCGGCGGCTACCGAACCAGGTCTACACGGAGATCCTCGGTCACCGGCCGCTCGAGGTGGATCTCTACCTGCCGCCTGGTCCGGGGCCCGCGCCCGCCATCGTCTACCTGCACGGTGGCGGGTGGCGGCGCGGATCGCGGCAGCAGGTGCTGCCTGCCCTCGGCCCCGGGTTCTACGCCTCGCTCGCTCAGGCCGGGTTCGTGGTCGCGACTGCCGACTACCGGCTCAGCGGCGAAGCCACCTTCCCCGCGCCGCTGCACGACGTCCGGGCCGCCATCGGCTGGTTGCGCACTCGTCCGGAGGTGGACCCTGACCGGGTCTACCTCTGGGGCGAGTCGGCCGGCGCGCACCTGGCGCTTCTGGCGGCCCTTGGAGCCGGCCTTGGAGCCGGCCTTGGTGTGGAGGACTCCGCGCGTGCGGTGCAGGGGGTGGTTGCCTGGTTCCCGCCGACCGACCTGCTCGGCCTGCCCGACGACGTCGATACGATCGGCGGCGCGGCCGATCGCGGCCCCGACTCACGCGAGGCCCAACTCCTCGGCGCTCCAGCGGCCGCCGTGCCGGACCTCGCCCGTGCGGCCAGCCCGGTCAGCTTCGCCCGCTCGGACGCGCCGCCGATCCTGCTGATGCACGGCGAGGCGGACGACATGGTGCCCGCCCGGCAGAGCATCCGGCTGGCCGACGCGCTCACCGCCGCCGGCGCTCCCGTCGAACTGGAGCTCATCCCCGGCGCCCGGCACATGTGGGTGGACGCGTCGGACGTGCCGGCCATCGTCAAGCGGTCGCTCGACTTCCTG
>DASXTS010000404.1:0-3479 GCA_036505275.1 Pseudonocardiaceae bacterium | reverse complement strand
CGCCGCCGCCGATCGACGGTGTGGACCTGGACCTGCCGCCGGGCCGGCGGGTGGCCGTGGTCGGGCCGAGCGGCGCCGGCAAGACCACCCTGGCCGCCGTGCTGCTGCGCTTCCTGGACCTCGACGGCGGCAGCTACCTGCTCAATGGCACGGATGTCCGGCAGCTGCCCGGCGACGACCTGCGCCGGGTGGTCGGGCTGTGCGACCAGGACGCGCACGTGTTCGACTCGACCGTGCGGGAGAACCTGCGGCTGGCCCACCCCGGCGCCGGCGAACCGGCACTGC
Organism: Pseudonocardiaceae bacterium; assembly: GCA_036505275.1. Classification (GTDB taxonomy): domain Bacteria; phylum Actinomycetota; class Actinomycetes; order Mycobacteriales; family Pseudonocardiaceae; genus DASXTS01. The sequence continues at coordinate 3,194 of DASXTS010000404.1, read as the reverse complement.
GGTCGGCACTGCGGGCCGCCCGGCTGCTGGACTGGGTGGACGGCCTGCCGGATGGGCTGGACACCCACGTCGGCGAGCGCGGCACCCGGATGTCGGCCGGCCAGCGGCAGCGGCTCGCGCTGGCCCGCGCCCTGCTCGCCGATGTGCCGGTGCTGGTGCTCGACGAGCCGACCGCGAACCTGGACCCGGCCACCGCTGACGATCTGACCCGCGACCTGCTCGATGCCACCACCGGGCGCACCACGGTGCTCATCACGCATCGGCTGACCGGCCTGGACGGGAATGGGGTCGACGGGAATGGGGTGGACGAGATCCTGGTGCTGGACCGCGGCCGGGTGGTGCAGCGCGGCCGGCACGCCGACCTCGTGCACACCGCCGGGCCGTACCGCGAGCTGTGGGAACTCGAGAACGTTCCGGTCACGGCTGGGTGAGGAACGAGGTCACCAGCTCGACGAAGCGCGCCGGGTCCTCCCAGAAGAGCAGGTGACCAAGCCCGGCCAGGGTCACCAGGGTCGAGTCCGGGATGCGCTCGGCGAGCAGCTTGCCGTTGCGCGGGTCGACCACCGTGTCGTCGTCGCCGTGCAGCACCAGGGTGCGCGCCGTGATGCGGGCCTGCCGGCGCTGCCCGCTGTACCCGGCGCCGGCCGCGGCCAGCGCCGACCAGGCGGCGGGCTCGGTCGGGTGCGCCTGCTGGTGCCGGATCAACCGTTCGACCAGCTTCGGCCGCTCGACGACCGTGCTGGCGGACAGCGCGTTCTCCACGTGCCTGCGCAGCGCCTCCGTATGGTCCATCCGCCCGCTGGCCATCATGAGCGCGGCGAACGGCGCCGGCATGGGATGCCCGTATGGCCAGCCAGGGGTGGTGGCGACCAGCACGAGGCGGTCCACCCGCTGCGGGTACGAGATGGCCAGCTCCTGTGCCACCATGCCGCCGAGGCTGATGCCGAGCACGTGCGCCCTGGCGATGCCGGCCGCGTCCAGCACCGTGATCACGTCGCGGGCCAGGTCAGCCACCGGAAACGGGGCGGGCGCCGGGTCGCTGCGCCCGCTGCCCCGGTTGTCGATCAGCACCAGCCGAAACCGCCGGCACAGGCCGGGGACCACTGGTGCCCATCCGGCGCGGTCGAAGCCGAGGCCCTGCGCCATCACCAGCCACGGCCGGCCGCGCCGCCACACCCCGCGCAGCTCGTATGCGATGCGTCGGCCCTGGCTGCTGGCGAACCTGTTGCGGGCCATCCCAGGCGCCCGTCAGGTCTCCACCGACACCAGACCGAGGAGCTCAACCCGCCACTCGTCGTAGCTCATGTCGGCCAGCCGGGCCAGGTACGCCTCACGTGACGGGTCCTTGCCGAGCGCGACCAGCGCGATCTCCTGCGGCTTCGCGGTGTGCTGCAGCACCCGCACGGCAAGCTCCCCGCCGGCGTCGGCCCTTGCCGCGTGCCCGAGCACCTGCACCAGTGCCCGCCTGGCCTCCCGGTCGTCCGGGGTGGACACCTCCGGTGGCAGGTGCCCCAGGACGAAGGTCACCCGGCCGGGCGCGCCCAGGGCGGTCAGCGCGGCGGCCAGCGCCGGGAACCGGGCCAACACGCCGTCGGCGTAGAAGTGCTGCACCTGGCCGATGGCGGTGTCGCCGCTCACCGAGAACGTCTGCGGCAGCTGCACGTAGGAATCGAAGGCGCCCGGCCCGGCGGACGCGCACACGGCTGGCAGCTTGGCGAGGTCGTCGACCTCGGTGGGGGTGGCGCCGCGCGAGCGCAGCTCGCCGGCCACCTCGGATACCTGCTGGGCGTTGCCCGAGACCAGAACGTTTACCACGAACCCACCCTAGTGTCGGAGCTGTCCAGCCCGCCGGACCGAGCGTGGCGGGGCGAACAGCCAGCCCTCCAGCAGCTGCGCCAGCAGCGGCATCACCAGCCAGGTCATCAGCGCGGTGACGGAGCCGGACACCGGTGCCAGCCGAACCGGCAGCGGCAGGGGCGCCAGCATGTGGCCGAGCAGCAGGTTGAGCACAAGGCTGAGCGAGTAGATGGCCACCGCCGAGACCGCGAACATCTTCCAGCGCGGCGGCGCCGGCGCGGTCCGTCCCGGCAGCGCGAACCAGGTCTCCAGGCCCGTCACCCGGTGCTCCCCCGTGGTGCGCATCAGGTCCTCGCCGGCGGCCAGCAGCGTGGTCCGGACGTCGGACTGCTCCCAGGCGGCCAGGTGCTCCGGCGAGTCGAACCGGTACACAACGTGCCAGTCCTGGCCGACCGTCGCCGGGCGGAGCAACCCGGCGCCGAGGAAACCCTTAAACCCGGCGGCGGCCCCGGTCAGCCGCGTCGCCCAGTCCTCGAACTCGGCCTCCCGGCCGGGTGCCGGCCGCCGCGCGATCGTCACGGTCACCGGCTCGCCCGTGTGCGCGGCGGGCCGCTCGGTCACCTCAGCCGACCTCGGCTTCCCAGTCCCGCTGCTCCAGCGAATCGCGCAGGTGCATCAGGAACAGCGACGCCGTCGACCCGTCGAACGCGCGGTGGTCGTACACCAGCCCGACGATGCCGGTGGGATGGATGGCGATCATGTTGCCGACCGCGACCGGCCGCCGTTTCACGCCGTCGGTGCAGAGGATGCCGGTATTGGGCTGGTTGATGATCGGTGAGGATGCGTAGCTGGCGAACGGGCCCGGGTTGGTGATGGTGAACGTGGAACCGCTCATATCGCTGGCCGGCAGCTTGCGGGCGCGCGCGGCCGCGGCCAGGTCGGCGATCCTGCGGGCGATGCCGCGCATGTTCAGCGAATCAGCGTCCTTGACCACCGGCACCACCAGGCCCTGCTGGTCGAGATCGACCGCGATGCCGAGGTTGACGTAGGGGTGCAGGGTCATGGTCTTGGCCTCGAAGTCGATCGAGGAGTTGACCGTCGGATACGCCCTCAGCGCGTCGCACACCGCCCTGGAGATGAACGGCAGGTAGCTCAGCGAAGCGCCGACCTCCTTCTTGAACCGGTCCTTGTGCTTCGCCCGCACCTTCTCCACGTTGTCGAAGTCCACCTCGACCGACGTCCACACGCCTGCGGCGGTGTTCTGCGACTTCTTCATCAGGTCGCCGACGATCAGCCGCATCCTGGACAGCGGGACGACCTCGTCGCGGGCGTCGGTGGGGCCGGCCGCCGCGGCCGGAGTCCTACCCGGTGCGGCCGCGGCGGCCGGAGCTCTGGGA
>DASXTS010000403.1:0-2499 GCA_036505275.1 Pseudonocardiaceae bacterium | reverse complement strand
CGGCGGGTCGCGGAGGTCGGCCGGCCGCAGCCGCGGCACCCATGCCCCGCAGCCCGGGCAGACCGGCGCGCGCAGCAGCGGCACCCCGGCCACCAGGACCTCCGGGCACCCGAGCGCGTCCGCGGCGGCCAGCGCCGCCCGCACCTCCCCGGCCGCAGCCCCGGCCGGCAGCCGTCCAATCCGGACGGTGATGTCGTGGGAGCGGCCGGCCACTGGCGCCCGGCCTGTCCACATGGCACCGTCCACAGTGACCGCATCCGGGCCGAACCGGTCGGCCAGCAGCGCGAGCAACCGCGCGTGGCGGCCCTCGACACCGCGCACCAGCGGCACCTCGACCGGGCCGGGACCCGCCGCCAGCGCCGCCGCCACTCGCTCCTCATCGGACAATGCGCGGACCTGCCGGCCGCAGGATGGACAGGCCACCTCCGCGAACCGGGCGAACAGGATCCGCAGGAACGGGTGCAGGCCAGTCGACGTGGCCACAGTCGAGGCAGGATTGCGGTTCAGCGAGTTTTGCTCGACCGCGACGGCCGGGCCGAGGCCGTCGATCCGGCGCACCCGCGCCGGCGGCATCCGCAGCCACGGCGAGCCAAGCGACAGCGTCTGCAGGAACCGCCGACGCGCCTCGTGGTGCACGGTGTCGAACGCCAGCGACGACTTCCCGGAGCCGGACACGCCGACGACGGCGGTCAACCCACTGCCGAACTCGACGTCGACGTCCCGCAGGTTGTGCTCGCTGGCGCCCGCCACCCGCAGCACACGACCCGCGGTCACGGCCCGGTCTTCGGTCACGGCCGGATGCTAACGACCGCCACCGACAAGTTCGTTCCGTGCGCGACCGGCGATGGGCGGACCGGTCTGCGCGGTGCGGCTGGGCTCAGGCCGTCAGCGCGGGCTCGTCCGGCGCCGACAGGCTCAGCACGGCGGCCACGACCAGGGGTGAGGCGTTGATACTCGCTCCGAACGCCGCAGCCGCACCGCCACGTGCGACTCTGTGTCATCGCCGGTCAAGTCGACGTCGCCGATGACCAAGATCATCCGCCGGCCGACGGCCATGCTCCTCGCCAAGGTCGCCGATATTCGCGCCGCATGCATCGAAGATCCGCAGCCCGAGCAACCCCAGCAGGCAGACCAGCGCGATGTCGAACGGGTCGGCCGAGCCCCACGCCACTGTCAGCAGCGCCTCCAGTTGCAGGTGGGTCAATCCGAGTGTGGGTGACTCGGCCGGCACGCGCGGGCGGCGGACGCAGTCGGCTGCGACTGGGCCAGCACCCCGTCGATCACACAGGTGCGGTAGGAGCCGGCGGCCGACGGACCAGGCCAGGTAAGCGCGCAGGGCCTGGCTCGGCGGGGGTGCGGCCGACCCGGTGAACCGGACCAGGTACGCAGCCGCAGCCGATCAGCACGAGCCGCGTCGGCCGCCGGCACCAGCGAAGAGAAGCTCGTCACCCTACCGACGATCCGCCCGACGACCGGCTACCGACACCGCCCAACGCCACCGCCCGACGACCGTCCGGCTCGGGGTCGGCGCGGGGCGCCGGCTGACCGGCCGGCAACAACGACACGGAGGTGCTCATCCAACGACGCTGCTCCTGACGATCGGCTACCGACAGTGCCCAATAGCCCTGCCGTTCACGCCAAGCAGCGGACGCGCGACGCGCGGCGTGTCAGTGCGTTTGATCTTGCGCCGCCAGTCGGTGGGTGCCGTCCAGTCGGCGCGCTACCCGCGGCGTGAGTTGGCACTTCGGGTCGGCGAATCGGCAGTGTGGCCGGTGGAGCGGGTGCAACCCCCGGGCAGACCTGTGCGTCTTGGTGGCATGCGGAAGCGACGATGCCGAACGATGCCGCGGTGGTGCCCGAGCCGGCAGTGACCTGACAGGTGGGCGGCCGCTGCGGACTTTGATGGCGTCGCGGCCCCGGGTAGACGGCCAGATGGCCGCCGCTTCTCGCCTCATAACGGCAAACAGCCGTTAGCTCGTCTAGGGAGGCCAACAATGTGGCGAAAACTGGTAGCCACCGCCCTAACCACGGCGGTGGTGTCGATCGGCCTGGTTACACTCCAGGCCGGCCCCGCTCAAGCGGCCACCTACTACAACTCGCGATGCGGCAACACGTCAGGCCGCGTGCTGCTCACCTTCGATGACTGGGCGTACGGCGACCCATACCGGGCCACCCGCGTCGGCGCCTATCTGCAGTCGCGCAATATCCGGGCGATGTTCTTCCTCATCAACGAGTACGCATCGAAATACCCAGGAATCGTTTCGACGCTTCGGCAGCAGGGGCACTGGGTGCTCAACCACACCTGGTCACACCCCAACCTCACGCTGCTGTCGGATGCCGGAGTGAGCTGGCAGATCCGCTACGGCATCAGGAGTAACCGGCTGCGACCACCCTACGGTGCCTACAACTCGCGAGTGTCCAACATCGCGTACACCCTCGGCTACCGGATCTGCACCTGGACCATCGACACGCGCGACTGGCAGAAGCCGGATGGCGTCC
>DASXTS010000402.1:0-16540 GCA_036505275.1 Pseudonocardiaceae bacterium | reverse complement strand
TCGCGTTGCGGGCCATCGAGCTGGCCGGGCTGGCGCCGCCCGACATCGACGTGCTCATCCCGCACCAGGCGAACCTGCGCATCGTCGAGGCGATCGCCCGCAGGCTGCGCGCGGCCGGTGGCCGGGCGGACGTGGTGGTCGCCGACGACATCGTCGAGTCCGGCAACACCTCGTCGGCCTCGATCCCGCTCGCCCTCGACCACATGCGTGCCGCCGGCACTGTGCGCAGCGGGGACGTGATGCTGTTCGTGGGCTTCGGTGCCGGCCTGACCTACGCCGGGCAGGTGGTGATCTGCCCGTGACCCGCATGCCCGTGACCCGCATGCCCGTGACCCGGATCCCGTCTGTCCGCGGACTCCACTGTGGACCGAATCAGACCTGTCAGAAAGGAACCAGCCTGTGAAGACCGAGGAGATCCTGCCCGAGCTGGCCGCGATCGTCGAGGAGGTCGCCGGCGTAGACGCCGCCGACGTCACCGAAGGCCAGTCCTTCGTCGACGACCTGGACATCGACTCGCTGTCCATGGTGGAGATCGCGGTGCAGGCCGAGGACAAGTTCGGCGTGAAGATCCCGGACGACCAGCTGGCCAACCTGAAGACCGTCGGCGATGCGGTGACCTACATCGCCTCGAATTTGAAGTGAGCACTATGACTGGTGTCTCGGATGTGTCGGATGTGTCGGATGTGTCGGATGTGGTTGTCACCGGGCTCGGCGCGACCACCCCGCTCGGCGGGGACGTCGCGTCGACCTGGGACGCCCTGGTGGCCGGCCGCAGCGGCGTCGGGCCCATCAGAGCCGACTGGACGGACCAGTTCGACCTGCCGGTGACCATCGCCGCACAGCTCGCCGTCGAGCCGACCGAGAAGCTGGAGCGGGTGCAGGCCCGCCGGCTGGACCGCTGCGAGCAGGTGGCCATGGTGGCGGCGCGCGAGGCGTGGGCCGACGCCGGCCTGCCGGCGAACCCGGCCGACGCGGTCGAGCCGGAACGGCTCGCCGTGGTCATCGGCACCGGCATCGGTGGTGCGCTCACCCTGCTGCACCAGGACGACCTGCTCGAGCAGTTCGGCATGCGCAAGGTGTCACCGCTGACCATCCCGATGCTGATGCCGAATGGCCCTGCCGCGCACGTCGGCCTGGCATTCGGGGCGCTCGGCGGCGTGCACGCGCCGGTCTCAGCCTGCGCGTCCGGCGCAGAGGCGCTGGCGCTGGCCTGGCGGATGCTGCGGGCCGGCGAGGTGGACGTGGTGATCGCCGGCGGCGCCGAGGCGTCGATCTGCCCCCTGCCGGTGGCCGGCTTCGCCCAGATGCGCGCCATGAGCACCCGCAACGACGAGCCCGAGCGGGCGTCCCGGCCGTTCGACGTCGACCGTGACGGCTTCGTGCTCGGCGAGGGCGCCGGCATCCTCGTGCTGGAGCGCGCCGAGTACGCCGCGGCCCGCGGCGCCCGGGTGTACGGCCGGCTGGCCGGCGTCGGCACCAGTTCTGACGCGCACCACATCACCGCTCCCGACCCGGCGGGCACCGGTGCCGCGCGGGCCATCCGCGCCGCGCTGCGCACCGGTGGCATCGACCCGGCGGACGTCGGGCACGTGAACGCGCACGCCACCTCCACACTCGTCGGCGACGTGGCCGAGGCCGCCGCGATCAGGGCGTCGATCGGCAACCATCCCGTAGTTACCGCGCCCAAATCCGCGATGGGCCACCTGCTCGGCGCGGCCGGTGCGGTTGAGGCGCTGGCCACCGTGCTGGCCATCCGCGACAGCCTGGTGCCGCCGACGATCAACCTGGAAAACCTCGACCCGGCGGTGCAGCTCGACGTGGCGACCGACGCGCGGAAAGTGCAGCTCACCGCGGCCGTCAACGACTCGTTCGGCTTCGGCGGGCACAACGTCGCCCTCGCCTTCACAGCGGCCTGAACGCGCGTGCCGTCCGTGACAGACCATCCGACTCCGACCAAGGGGGGATGATCCCGATGACCGCTCTGGCCACCAGACCTGAGGTCACCGCCGGGGCTCTCGCGCCGCACGAGTCGCGCGATCCGGAGCACCGGATCGGCCAACTGCTCGACACCGAAACGCTGATCCCGTTGCGGCCGCGCGACGCGAGCGGAGTGTTCCCGGCCCGCGGCCGAATCAACGGCGCCAAGGTCATCGTGTACTGCACGGACGCCACCAAGATGGGTGGCGCGATGGGCGCCGAGGGCTGCCGGCACATCGTGGACGCCATCGACACCGCGGTCCGCGAGCGCTGCCCGGTGATCGGGCTGTGGCATTCCGGCGGCGCCCGCCTCGCCGAGGGTGTCGAGGCCTTGGACGCCGTCGGTCAGGTGTTCGCCGCGATGGTGCGCGCCTCCGGCCGGGTGCCGCAGATCTCCGTGGTGCTCGGCCCGGCCGCGGGGGGCGCGGCGTACGGCCCGGCACTTACCGACATCGTGATCATGGCTCCGCACGGGCGGATCTTCGTCACCGGCCCCGACGTGGTGCGCAGCGTCACCGGCGAGCAGGTCGACATGGAGGCCCTCGGCGGCCCGGCCGCGCACGGGCGCAAGTCCGGCGTGGTGCATGTGGTTGCCGCCGACGAGGCCGACGCTTACCAGCGGGCCAGGCACATCACCGGCTTCTTCGCCAGGCCGGGCATGTTCGACCTGCGCAAGGTGGGCGACGAGGAGGACCTGCGCGCGCTGCTACCCGAGCGGCCGCAACGCGCCTACGACGTCCGGCCATTGGTGCAGCGGCTGGTCGACGACGACGACGGCTTTGCCGAGTTGCTGCCGCGGTGGGCGCCCAATGTGGTGGTCGGCCTCGGCCGGCTCGGCGGGCGCAGCGTCGGCGTGATCGCCAACAACCCGATCCGGCTCGGTGGCTGCTTGGACAGCGCTTCGGCGGAGAAGGCCGCCCGCTTCGTGCGGATGTGCGACGCGTTCGGCGTGCCGCTGGTGGTGCTCGTCGACGTGCCGGGCTACCTGCCCGGCGTCGGCCAGGAGTGGGAGGGCGTGGTGCGCCGTGGCGCGAAGCTGCTGCACGCCTTCGCCGAGTCCATCGTGCCGCGGGTCACCCTGGTCACCCGCAAGGCGTACGGCGGGGCCTACATCGCGATGAACTCACGCGCCCTCGGCGCCACCCACGTGTTCGCCTGGCCGGAGGCGGAGGTGGCCGTGATGGGCGCCAAAGCCGCCGTCGGCATTCTGCACCGGCGGGCGCTGGCCGCCGCCGACGAGGCCGACCGAGAGGCCCTGCACACCCGGCTGGCCGCCGAGCACGAGCGGATCGCCGGCGGCGTCAACCGCGCCCTGACCATCGGCGTGGTCGACGAGGTGATCGAGCCTTCGCAGACCCGCCGCCGCCTCGTGGAGGCGCTGGCCGCAGCGCCGGCTGGGCGCGGCGCGCACGGCAACATCCCGCTGTAACAACGGGCTGGTAGCTGCCTCAGCCCGCCGCGCAGTTGGCATTGAGGGTGGTGTGCCGGACGCCGGCGTCGATGCGCCGCTGCCCGCGCTCCTCGACCACCCGGTAGCTGACCCACCAGTTCGTGCATGTCGAGCCTGGCAGGCTGGCCGGCGCCTTTGCCGCGTCCTGCGTGCTGGTGAAGGAGAGCAGCACGATCGTGCCGTCCGGACTCGGCTCGATGCGGTGCACCAGGATGCTGCCGTCCTTGGTGGAGGAGTAGTCCGCCTGCCACTTGGGCTCGGGCATCTCGCGGCTGCGCCGGCCGACCACGGTGCTGGCCCAGGCGGCGTAATCGCGGTTGTTGATGGCGTCGAAGTGCCGCTGCAGCAGCGCGCGGACGGCATCGGCCTGAGGGTGCGCCGCGGCGTCCTGGGATAGCTCGACGATGCCCGACCCCGGCCGTTCCCCGGCGGTGGTCGTGACGCTCGGCGCGCTCGTGCTCGGGCCGGTGGCCGTGGAGCGGCTGGCCAGCTCGCGGATGCCGAGGCCGGCCACCGCTCCAGCGCCGATCACCACCACCGCGAGGACCGGCAGCACCCAGGCCCGCTGGTACATGGGCTGCCGGCCGTTCACCGCTTCAGGTTGCCACAGCCCCGTACTTGCGATTGGCACGGTGGCAGCCGGATGCTCAGCCGACCTGGTGCAGCCACGCCACCGGCGCGCCATCGCCGGCCCGCCGGTACGGCTCCAGGGCGTCGTCCCAGGCCGCGCCGAGCAGCTGGTCCACCTGGTGGGCGAACGCCTCCGGCCCGCGGCTGGCGGCCACCAGCGCGCGCAACTGGTCCTCGCCGACGACGACATCACCGTTGGCGCTGGTCCGCGCCCGCCACAGGCCCAGCCCCGGCACATGGCAGAACCGCTCGCCGTCCACCCCGTGGCTGGGCTCTTCGGTGATCTCGAAGCGCAGCATCGGCCACGCACGCAGCGCGGCGACCAGCGCGGCGCCGATACCGACCCGGCCGGTCCAGCTGCACTCGGCGCGCAAGTGCCCCGCGGCGGCCGGTTGCGCGGTCCACTGCAGGCTGACCCGGGTTCCGAGGGTGCCCGAAATCGCCCACTCGACGTGCGGACAGACCGCGGCCGGCGACGAGTGGACGTACACAACGCCACGGGTACTCACAGCCGGACCTCCGCTTCTCGACGAGGGCGTCTTCCCCTACTCCTCGCCGAACGGCAGACCAGAGTGACCCGCGTGGTCATTGTGCACCGTGTGACCGACGGTGCGCCAGCGGCGTGCCGCTCCCGTGCGGCCGAGCCGTCCCCGGCGCCCGCCCAACGCCGGGGACGACCCCTCCCACTCCCCCGGGAGCCGCTGGTGTCCCGTTCGACCCAACGAGCGACCAGCGATCGGGTAACGCGGCGCCGGCCGTTCACCCCGGATACGGTGTCGACGGCCCCTGGCTGGTCGACGGCTGGCGCCTGGCGCGCCCCGACGGCGCCGTCGCTGCCGGGTGGGCGCCGCCGTTCTGGTGGGCTCCTATGTTCGGACGGCGGTGCAGCCGCCGAACGACCTGCCGCGCGGTCTGCGGGCGCTCACGCCGTCCGGCCCCGCGCTGGTTGGGCTTGTGGTCGAGCTGTCCGACGGCGTGCCGGTGTGCGGCGCCCCGCTGCCGTCGCCCTGCTCGGCGTCCTCGCCCCCGACGTCGGACCCCGGCCACCCACCGTCCTGGCCACCGAATGCTTCTGACCCCCGCGCCGCGTCCACCTCCCCCAGCGTGTTCGCCGCTTCGGTCGCCCGTATTCGCCGCTTCGGTCGCCCGTGTTCGCCGCTTCGGTCGCCCGTGTCCGTCGCTTCGGTCGCCCGTCTTGGGCGCTTCGGTCGATCCGGCCCGGTCCCTTGTGAGGAGATTCCCGACTCACGTGTCCAGACACGCGGACACGCGTGTCCGGACACGCGGACACGCGGGGCTGGACGCGCGGACACGCGGGGCTGCACACGCGGACACGCGTGTCCGGACGCGCGGACACGCGGACACGGCGACACGCTCGAGGATCAGCTGGGGGGTGGACCCAGGACGCGGTCCAGGTGGGGGTTGCTGAAGAGGCCGGCGGGGTCCATGAGCTTGCGGGACGCCCGGAACTCCGACCAGCGGGGATACCGGCCGGCGAGCACATCGGCGGTCTGGTAGTGCACCTTGCCCCAGTGCGGCCGGCCGCCGACGGAGTCGAGGATGCGTTCGACAGCGCGGAAATAGTCCTCGTAGGGGTTGCCGCGCACCACGTGCACGGCGACGTATGCCGTGTCGCGGCCGGACGACGGGGACAGCGGGATGTCGTCGGCGGCCACCCAGCGACACTCCACTGGGAAGACGACGCGGGCCGCGATGGGGTCGGCCACCCGGCGCACCCGCTCGAAGACCTCGGAGAAGGCCGCCCGCGGCATGGCGTACTCCATCTCGACGAACCGCACGAGTCGAGGCGAGGTGAACACCCGGTGGCTCGCATCGGAGTACGAGCTGGTGCCCAGCCTGGGCACCACCGCGCGCAGCACGGCGGAAGCCGGCGGAACGCGCACCGCGGCCCGGCACACCGTGCCGAAGACCACGTTCGACAGCATGATGTCGTTCATGAACGCCGACACCCGACCGCGCCGCCGCGCAGGCCCGGGCACCCGGTTGTTCCGTTTGGTCATGGCGTACCCGGTGCCGGGGAACCAGTTGAACTCGAAGTGGTCGTTGCCGTCCACCAGGGCGTCCAGCTCGGCGAGCACCGCGTCCACCCGGCGGGTCTCCTCGACGGCGTGCAGGGTGAACGCCGGCACTGTCTGCAGGGTGACGGTGGAGATCACGCCGAGCGCCCCGAGCCCGACCCTGGCCGCGGCGAAGAGCTCGGGGTTCTCCGCGGGCGCCGCCGAGCAGGACATCACGGTGCCGTCCGCTGCGACCAGGCGCAGACCGGCGACCGCGGTGGACAAGTTCCCCAGGCGGGCCCCGGTGCCGTGGGTGCCGGTCGAGATCGCGCCCGCCACCGTCTGGTAGGCGACGTCGCCGAGGTTGGGCATGGCCAGCCCAAGGGTGGCGAGCTCGGCATTCAGCCGGGACAGCCGCATGCCGGCCTGCACGGTGACCAGCCCGGTGCCGGTGTCCGCGGCCAGCAGGGCTCGGTAGTTCCGCAGGTCGAGCAGCGTGCCGTCGGTGCACGCGATGGGCGTGAAGCTGTGCCCGGCGCCGGCCACCCTCAGCCCCGGGCCACTCTCCGCGTCACCCGAACCGGCCGCTACCACGGCGTCGACGAGCTGCTCCTCGGTGGTCGGCCGCAGCACCCGTGCCGGGGAGCACGTCGCGTTCGCGGCCCAGTTACGCCAGCTGTCCGTCATGGTCAGGCTGGGCCGCTGTCCATGTGCCGGCCGAGGATCCGGCCGATCAGGTCGCGTGTGGTTACCAGCGCGGTCGCCCGCTGGTCTGCGGAGAGCCGGAGCGCCAGCTTGATCAGCGCGTCGGCCACCTTGACTACCATCCAGAACGCGAGCCGCAGCTCCCCGGAGTCGGGCACCTGGTAGCTCTTGGCGAACAACTGCGACAGCTTGGCCGCTAGCACGGCATCGTTGTCGTCCTCCGGGTCGAGCAGGTGGGTGTCGACAACGTCGCCGAACCGGATCCGGCCGAAGCCCGGTACCTCGTCGAGCATCCGGAGGTAGGCGTCGATCACCCGGTCGATCGCATCCCGCCAGCCGGCCGGCACCGTGCCGGTGAAGATGCGCTCCACGTTGGCGGAGAATCCATCGAGATTGCGCATGGTCAGCGCCTGCACAACCGCCCGTTTGTCCGGAAAGTACTGGTACAGCGAGCCGATCGGAACGCCGGCCCGTTCGGCGATCTTAGACGTGGTCAGCTCGTCGTAGTCGAACTCGTCGAGCAGCGCCGCGCACGCATCGAGGATCGCGGCGACCCTCGCTGCACTGCGTCGCTGCACCGGCTCGCGGCGCATTACTGCGCGTGGTCGGCTGGGCGTCGGCTCGGCGGTCACTCGGCCATTGTCGACCATCGGCGTGTCACCGTCGACTCGCCGTGCGGGAAATGACTACTCCGCGTCCGCAATTCGTACGAATGCAACACTCGAATGGCCTAGTGTCCCACTAATGGCCAGAATTCCCGGCCGGTAGCCGAACCACGCTGACGAAGAAGTGGTCGATCTGACGGATCACCCGAACGAAGGCGTCGAAGTCGACCGGCTTGGTGACATAGGCGTTGGCATGCAGCTGGTAGCTGCGCAGGATGTCCTCCTCGGCGGCAGACGTGGTGAGCACGACCACCGGGATGTGGCGCAGGTCCGGGTCGGCCTTGATCTCGGCGAGCACTTCCCGGCCGTCGCGGCGGGGCAGGTTGAGGTCGAGCAGGATGAGGTCCGGCAGCTGCGCCTCCTGGTATGGCTCCTCACGACGCAGAAACGAGATCGCATCGGCGCCGTCGTTGACCACCTCGAGCCGGTTGTCGAGGAACTCCTCGAACGCCTCCCGGGTCATCAGGACGTCGCCGGGGTCGTCCTCGATGAGCAGCACGCTGATCACGCGTGCCTCTTGATGGGTCATCGCGGGGGCTCCTCGGCGTCGGCGGGACGGTCGGGCGGCAGGGCGGGCGAGGCGGGCAGAGCGGGCGAGGCGGGCGGCGCGGGCAGGTCCGCGGGCCGGTCCGCCGGGAGGTCCGCGGGGAGCACGAACCGGATGGTGGCACCGTCGGTGCGGTCGCGGTCGAGCCAGATCCGACCGCCGTGGTACTCCACGATCTTCTTTGCCATTGCGAGGCCAATGCCCGTGCCCGGATAGGCCTCCCGCGAGTGCAGCCGCTGGAAGATGACGAACACCTTGTCGGCGTACTCCGGCTCCACGCCGATGCCGTTGTCGGCGACGGCGAATTCCCACCCCTCATGGTGCGGGCGCACCGTCACCGTGACTTCGGGCCGAACCCCAGGCCGGCGGAACTTCAGCGCATTGCCGATGAGGTTGGCCAGCAACTGGGTGAGCAGCGTGGCATCGCCGCGCACGGTGGGCAGCCCGTCGACGATGATCATCGCGTTCGCATCCTCGCGCACCGCCTCCAGCTGCGCGAGCGCGGCCGCGGCAACGGCGTTCAGGTCCACCCGCTCGACCGGCCCGGTCACCCATCCCACCCTGGAAAAGGCAAGCAGGTCATTGATCAGCCGCTGCATCCTGATCGCGCCGTCGACCGCGAACGCAATGTAGGAGTCGGCCCGCTCGTCGAGCTGGCCGCCATAGCGGCGTTTGAGCAGCTGGCAGAAGCTGGACACCTTGCGCAGCGGCTCCTGCAGGTCATGGCTGGCCACATAGGCGAATTGCTCCAGGTCGCGGTTGGACCGCTCCAGATCCCTGGTCTGCTCATCCAGCCGCCGGTGCGCGACCTCGAGGGCGTCCAGCTCGGCCAGGATGTGCCGGCGCATGGCGTCGATGTCGCCGGCCAGCTCCAGCACCTCGCGGGGGCCGCGGCCGCGCACCTCACGGTGGGCGTCTCCGTAGACCACCAGCCGCACCTCACCGGCCAGCCGGGACAGCGGCGTGATGACCGCGAACCGCAGCCAGGCTGCGACCGCGATCACCAGCGCGGCCAGCCCGATCCCGACGCCGACGAACACCGCACCCAGAAACGCCGCGGCGTCGGTCAGCCGGGTGGTGGCGTCGGCCTGTCTGGTGTTCAGGTCCTTCTGCATGGTGGCCAGTTCGGCCCGCACGGCGTCGAATTTGGCCTTGCCCACCTCCGGGTCCACCGGGCTGGCCGGCCGGCCGGTCTCCCTGATCTTCGCGATGGTGGGAGTGGCGAACGTGGTGCGCCAGTCCTGTGCCCTGGTGAGCACGACGTCAAGTTGGCCGGCGAGGTCGCCGACGTGGCTGGTGTCAGCCAGCAGCCGCAGCTCGTCGACGGCCTGCTGGGCGGCCTGGATGCCCTCGAAATACGGCGTGAGGAACTCGTCGCGGCCGGTGAGGCTGTAGCCGCGCACGGCGCTTTCCTGGTCCACCATGGCGGTCAACAGATCCTGGGTGGCCCGCAGCGCCGGATGGACCTGGCCGATCACCACCGCGCGGGTGTCGGCGAGCCGGGTGAGCGCGTAGGAGCCGAGCCCGACGGCGGTGGTGGCGAACAGCACCACGACCGCGCCGACCGCCAGCACCCAGCGGCGCAGCGACCAGCCCTCGCCGGGCTCCGGCTGCGCCGAGGGCGGCCAGTCTGGCAGCGGCCGCGTCCCGGCCGGCCAGGTGGAAGGGGCCGACCGGGGCGCCGACCCGCCGGTGACCGTTGTCAACCCCCACCAGCCACGGCCGAACCCGTGGCGGCGCCAGCCGCCTGGTCGCTCGCGGCCGGCTCGCGGTCCTCGTCGACCTCAGGCTCGCCGGTCAGCACCAGGATGGCCACGTCGTCAGGCAGCGGTCCGTCGTTGAACACCTCGGCCCGTTCCACCAGCCTGGCGGGCAGGTCGGTCAGCGGCGTGTTGTGCTCGGAGTCCAGCAGCCGGAGCAGCCCGGTGTCCCACAACCGCTCCGGCGGGTTCGGGCCGTGGCCCTCAATCAGGCCGTCGGTGTACATCATGATCGCCCACCGGTCCGGCAGCCGCACCTCTGCCCGCTCCCAGTTGGCGTCGTCAGCCAGCCCGAGCGGCAAGCCGACGGCCGCCGCCACCGGTGCCGGGCGCGGCCAGAGCAGCACCGGCGCCGGGTGCCCGGCGAGCCGGACCGAGGCCGTGCGGTCCACGATCTGGATGGTGCACACCGTGGTGAACAGCGACGGATGTGCCCGCTCGGTGGCCAGCACCTGCTGCAGCGCGGGCAGCACGGCCGGCTCCGGTACCCCACCGAGCACCAGGGCCCGCCAGGAGACCCGCAACAGCGCGCCCAGCGCCGCCTGGTCGACGCTGTGCCCGCAGACGTCGCCGATGATGGCGTCCAGGGTGCCGTCCGGCTTCTCGACGACGTCGTAGAAATCGCCGCCGAGCAGCGCGCTGCGCCGGCCGGCCCGGTAGAACGGCAGCGCCGACACGCCGCTGCCCGCCAGCAGCGGCCCCGGCATCAGCCCCCGCTCCAGCCGCGCCGACTCGGCCGCGTACAGCTCAGCCTCGCGCAGCCGGCGCAGGTTGATCTGGGCCCGGCGGCGCTCCACGGCGTAGCGGATGGCCCGGTTCAGCAGGGTGCCGTCCACCGCGCCCTTGACCAGGTAGTCCTGCGCGCCGGCGGCGACCGCGGCGGCGCCGAGGTACTCGTCGTCGGTGCCGGTCAGCACGCAGACGGCTACCGCCGGGTCGACGGCCAGCAGCCGCCGTAGGCCGTCCAGGCCACCGGTGGTGCCCGGCAGATTGAGGTCGAGCAACACGCAGTCGGCGCCCTGCAGCATGCCGGCGTCGAGCACCTCGGCGATCGAACTGGCAACGGTCAGCAACACCGGGGCGTCCACCTCGTCGAGCAGCTCGGACACCAGGTACACGTCTGCCGGGTCGTCCTCGACGAGCAGGACGCGGAGCCACGATGGCGGCTCCTCGTGCAACATGACGGGCACGGGCGCCACTTTAAGGTCGGGTCGGGCTGCCCGGCCCGCCGGCCGCTACAACGTACGGTCAGTTGTTACCAGACTCCTGGGAGGATCTGTGGGCGAGCTCAATGGCCACGGCGGCCAGCTGGCCGTCGCGGCCGCACTGGCGCACGGCGTACAGACCATGTTCACGCTCTCCGGGGCGCACGTGTTCCCCCTGTACGACGCTGCGGTCAAGGGCCTTGGCGACTCTGCCGGCGGGCCGGTGATGCGATTGGTCGACGTGCGGCACGAGCAGAGCGCCGTGTTCGCCGCGGAGGCCACCGCCAAGCTGACCCGCACGCCCGGGCTGGCCGTGCTCACCGCCGGGCCGGGCGTCACGAACGGGGTCAGCGCGGTGACCACGGCACACTTCAACGGCTCGCCGCTGCTGGTGATCGGCGGGCGGGCGCCGGAGACCCGTTGGGGGACCGGCAGCCTTCAGGAGCTCGACCACCCGCCGCTGCTGGCCCCGGTCACCAAGCACGCCGCGACGGTGCACGAGACCGGCATGATCGCCGCCGCGGTGCACGGCGCATTGGACATCGCCTCCGAGCCGCACCGCGGTCCGGTGTTCCTCGACGTGCCGATGGACCGGCTGTTCAGCCGCTCCTCCGCGGTGCTGCCGGACGGGCCGCCGCGGCCGCCGATCGAGCCCGACCCGGACGCGCTGGCCGGCATCGCCGCGTTGCTGGCGGAGTCGGCACACCCGGTTCTGGTGCTCGGGTCGGACGTGTGGGCCGACAGTGCCGAGCACGCCGCGCGACGTGCGGCCGAGGCCATCGGCCTGCCCACGATCACCAACGGGATGGGCCGCGGCATCCTGCCGGCTGGGCACCCGCTGCTGGTGACCAGGGCCCGCTCGCGGGCGTTCAAGCAGGCCGACCTGATGATCGTGGTCGGCACCCCGCTGGACTTTCGGCTGGGGTACGGCGTGTTCGGTTCTGCTCGGGTGGTGCACCTGGCCGACTCCGCCGGCCAGGTGTCCCGGCACGCCACCCTGGCCGGCTCGGCCGCCGGCGACCTGACCCTGGTGCTGGACGGCCTGGTCTCGGCCTGGGAGGCGACTCCAGGGGCGACGCCGCGGCGGTACGCCGACTGGGTGGCCGAGCTGCGGTCGGCGGCCGACGCCGCGGTGGCCGGCGACGCCGCCGTGCTGGACAGCGACGCCGAGCCGGTGCACCCGGCGCGGATCTACCGGGAACTGCTCCGCCAACTCACCGATGACGCCGTCGTGATCGGTGACGGCGGCGACTTCGTGTCCTTCGCCGGCAAGTTCATCGAGCCCCGCCAGCCCGGCTGCTGGCTCGACCCCGGCCCGTACGGCTGCCTCGGCACCGGCCTCGGCTACGCCATGGCGGCGCGGCTGGCGCGGCCGGCTCCGCAGGTCGTGCTGCTGCTCGGCGACGGCGCCGCCGGGTTCTCGCTGATGGACGTCGACACCCTGGTGCGGCACGAGCTGCCCGTGGTGATGATCGTCGGCAACAACGGGATCTGGGGCCTGGAGAAGCACCCCATGCAGTTCCTCTACGGCTATGACGTGGCCGCCGAGCTGCGGCCGCAGACCCGCTACGACGAGGTGGTCCGCGCTCTCGGGGGCGCCGGCGAGCTGGTCACCCGCCCCGGCGACATCGGCGCCGCACTCAAGCGCGCCTTCGACTCGGGAGTGCCGTACCTGGTGAACGTGGTGACCGACCCAGCCGTGGTCTACCCCCGCACCACAACCGGCGTGTGAGGCGGCCGTGTGAGGCGGCGTCGCATGCCGACAGCCGTCACGGCCGGGACAGGAAGCGGTTGCGATCGACCACCGTGCGGCTGACCGTGCCGCGCCCGATCACCGCACCGGACCCGTCGGTGGCGGTCACCGCGAAGCGCAGCGACCGGCCGTCGACCGCCGCCAGCTCCGCGCGTACCCGCACCACGGCGCCAACCGGTGTGGCAGCAAGGTGGTCCAGCTCGACCCTCGTGCCGACCGAGGTCTGCCCGTCGGCGAGGTGGCCGGCCAGCGCGGCCACCGTTGCCGCCTCGGCCAGCGCCAGCAGCCGGGGCGTCCCGAGCACCGGCACGTCACCGCTGCCCAGTGCCACTGCGGTGTCGGCGTCGGTCACGGTGTGCTCGACGGCGGCGTGCAACCCCGGTTCGACGGCCATCGGCCGTGAACTCTAGCTGTGGATAAGTCGTGAGTGGAAAATGGTGTTCTGACACCATTTGCCACTCACGGGCGGGGTCAGCCCGCCAACGAGCAGGTGTTGACCAGGTCGCCGCTGGTCGGGCGTGGCAGGGTGGCGCTCGGCGGCGGCGCGGTACCGGCCAGCCAGCCCTCCATGGCGGCCAGCGCGGCGTGGAAGCACGGCAGGATCGGCCGCAGCCGGTCCGGGAAGAGCCCGTACAGGCCATCGACGTGGTTGCCGCCCTCGATCCGGTAGTACCGGTGCGCCTCGCCGCGACCGGCGGCCTCGATCAGCCCCCGGTAGACGTCCGAGTCCTTGCTGATCGGCAGCAGCGCGTCCAGCGTGCCGTGCAGGGTGATCATCGGCCGGCCGGTTCGACCGGTGAGCGCGATCTTGTCAATGGCCTCGCGGACGGCCTCCGGCCGGCTGAAGTAGTCGTAGTCGGCATCGCAGCTCGGCGTGCCGGAGGCGCAGAACGGGACGCCCGCGGTCAGCGCGCCGTCGAACTCGGGGTCGAGCTCCTCGCGGTAGATCCGCTGGGTGAGATCCCAGTACACCTGGTAGTGGAAGGGCCACAGGAAGGACGACTCGGCCGGGAAGCCCGCGGCGATCACCTGATCCGCTCCGGTGGGGTCACCGGCGGCCAGGCGCTGGTAGCCGCGCAGGCTCGGCGGCAGGAACGTCAGCAGGTTGGGCCCCTCGGAGCGCCAGAGCACGCCCTCCCAGTCCAGCCCGGCGTCGTACAGCGACGGATTGTTCTCCAATTGCCAGCGCACCAGGTATCCGCCGTTGGACAGGCCGGCGGCCAGCGTGGTGGTCGGCGGGTGGCCGTAGCGCTGCGCCAGGGTGGCCCTGACCGCGATGGTGAGCTGGGTGACCCGATCGTTCCACTCGGCAATGGCGTCACCCGGTTGCGCGCCGTCCTCGAAGAACCGCAAGCCGGTGTTGCCCTTGTCGGTCGCCGCGAACGCATAGCCGCGGGCCAGCACCCAGTCGGAGATCACGAAGTCGTTGGCGTACTGTTCGCGCACGCCGGGCGACCCGGAGACGACCAGCCCGCCGTTCCAGTCGTCCGGCAGCCTGATCACAAACTGGGAGTCGTGGCGCCAGCCGTGGTTGGTGTTCGTGGTAGAGGTGTCCGGGAAGTACCCGTCGATCTGGATGCCTGGCACTCCGCTCGGGTTCACCGCGCCTGGCGGGTGCAGCCCGGCCCAGTCCGCCGGGTCGGTGTAGGCGGTCCCGGTCGTGCCCGCCGTGGTCAGGTCGTCCAGGCAGGCCGTGAGCTGCAGCTCGGCGGCCGGCACGTGCAGCCGTCCGAGGCCGGCACAGTGATCGTCTTGGCTGGCGGACGCCGCCGGTACCACCGCAAGAGATACCGCGAGCGCGACGCCGAGGGCGGCGCTGACTGTACGCATGCCGCACATGCTGGCCGTGTGACGTGCCGCGCGACCACGTGTGGCGGACACACAACGGACGCCATGGTTATGTGACGCCAGCAACTGCGTTCCCGCGCTCGCAATGACGGTGCGCGAGCCGCAATCGCGGTGGTTAAAGGCCCATTTCCGCCGCAATGGTGGTACTTGGAGGCACACCAACCACCTCAGCCGCGCAGGCGGTGCAGGTGCAGGGCGAGTTGCACCTGCAGGGCGCGGTCCGGGTGCTGCCATTCGTCGCCGAGGAGCTGGCGGATCCGGTCAAGGCGCTGGGTGACGGTGTTGACGTGCACGTGCAGCGGCACGGCGCACCTGGCCGGGCTGCGGTCGTGCGCGAAGTAGGACTGCAGGGTGGCGGTGAGCTCGGTGCCGCGGCGGGCGTCGTAGCTCAGGATCGGCCCGATGGTGTCCGCCACGAAGCGGCCGACGGCCGCGCCGTCGGCCTGCGCGAGCAACAGGCCGGCGAAGCCGAGGTCGGCCGGGCAGGCGGCCTCGCCCAGCCGGCCGAGGGCGTGCAGCGCGTCGAGGCACCGGCGGGCCTGGCGGTAGGCCTCGGCGAGCCCGGCGGGGCCGCGCGCCGGACCGGCCGCCCCGGCGGTGACCTTGGCCCGGACCGCGGCGGCCAGCCGGTTGCGGACCAGCACCGCGGCATCACCGGTGTCAGTGCCGTCCAGGGCCGGCACCAGCAACACCACGACGCCCTGGTACTCCCCGGCGAGGCCGTGCCGGTCGCTCGCCAGGACCGCGGCCGCCGACGCCAGCCGGTGCCGGCCGACGGCGTCGGCGGACGCCGTGACGACGACGTGGTCGGTGTCCAGGTCCAGCGGCAGCCGTAGGGCCCGTTCGCGCAGGCCGTCCCGCTCGGGCGCCGCGAGCAGGTCGGTCAGCAGCTCGCCGCGCAGCCGGTTCTCGGCCTCGCTTCTGGCCCTGCGCAGCAACAGCAGCAGCGCGGTGATCTGCGCGGCCCGTTCCAGGATCCGCCGTTCGCCGCCGTCCAGGGTGCCGGCCAGCGGCTGCCGGCCGTGCAGCACCAGGTAGCCGAGCGGGTCGCCGCCGGCCAGCACGGCGGCCACGGTGCACGGGCCGAGCGGCGATTCGGCCACCCCGACGCATCCCGCCGAGCGGCGCGCCGTGGCCAGCACGTCCGCCAGCCCGTCGAGGTCGAGCCCACTCGCCGCGTGGGCCGCCTTGCCGACGGAGGCCAGCTCCCGTCGTTCGGCGTCGAGCACCAGCAGGCTGCCGGCAAGCACCTCGACGACCGCCGAGGCCAGGTCCGGCACGTCGCCGCCACGCAGCACCAACGCGGTCATCCGCTCGTGGGCGTCCGCGGCCCGCTCGACCTGGGTGCTGTGCTGGCGGACGAGCTCGTTGGCGGCCCGCACCTCGGCGATGGCCTGCTGGGTCTCGGCGAGCAGCCGGGCGTTGTCGATGGCCACGGCGGCCAGCGCGCCGAGCGAGCCGAGCAGGTCGACCTCCTCGCGGGCGAACGGACGGTGCCGGCGGTTGGCCGCGAACAGCACGCCGATCACCCGGCTGCCCTGTATCGAGTAATCCTGGGTCGAATAACTTGACGCCCGGTGCCCGAGCGCCAAGGGCACGCCGAGGATCGCCACCAGGCCCTCGTCCAGGACGCTGGTGTCGATCTCAGGCGTGTGCCGGAACCGCTCGTCGTGCAGGTAGTCGGCGGTGGCGTAGGGCGCGCCGGTGATCGCGACCAGGCCGCCGAGGCCGGCCCCGCGGGGCAGCCGCAGCCGCTGGAACGTGGCCGAGACCGAGCCGTCGGTGACCCGCATGTGGGTATCGCCGGTGGCATCGTCCACGAGCGTGAGATAGGCCGTGTCGGTGCCGAGCAGGGTTCGCGCCCGGCGCACGATGGCTACCAGCACCGCGTCCAGGTCGCGCAGCACCGCGAGGTCGCGGGCCGTGTCGACCAGCGCGGCAAGCTCGGTCTCGCGGCGGCGCTGCTGGTCGAGGGTGGCCCG
>DASXTS010000401.1:0-6839 GCA_036505275.1 Pseudonocardiaceae bacterium | reverse complement strand
CCCAGCCACAACGCCGGGGTGGCGGCCAGCCGGTGCGAGCGCCGGGCGCGTAGGTAGCGGTCGATGGCCCGTCCGGTGCGGGCGCCGAACGGCACGGTGCGGCCCTTGCCGCCCTTGCCGCGGCGCACGGTCACCAGCCCGTCGGGCAGGTTGACGTCCGGTAGTTCCATCGCGACGACCTCGCCGGCTCGGGCGCCGGTCTCGACCATCAGCCGGACCAGCGCCTCGTCGCGGCGGTGCCACATGTCCGGGCCGGCGCACGCCTTGATCAGCAACCGGACCTGGTCGTCGGTCAGTGTCGGGACGACCTTCACGTCCAGCTTCGGTGGTTTGGTGCCGAGCAGCAGGTCGGTGTCGATCTCGCCCTCCTCGGCCAGCCAGCCGCTGTACCGCTTCAGGGCCAGTTGCCGGGACCGGGCGGTCGCGGCCTGCGCGCCGGCGTCGAGCAGCTCGGCCACGAACCCGGCCACGGTGGGCCGGTCCAGGGTGGCCGGCCGGCCGGCCTGTGCGCACCAGGCCAGGAACCGGCGCACGCCATCGCCGTAGGTTTTCACGGTCTGCGGGCTCTTGCGTTCGGCGCGCAGCGCCAGCTCCCAGGACGGCAGCAACGCGGCGAGGTCAACAGCGGTGGGGGCTCGGCGTCGGGTCACCCTGTTATCTTGACTGATAGCGCTATGCGTGTCCAGTCTGGCCGAGTTGGTCGGTGTTTCTGCTGGTCAGCGCGGCAAGTGGCGAGTCTGCTCAGTCCAGGTAGTCGCGCAGCACCTGGGAGCGGGACGGGTGGCGCAGCTTGGACATTGTCTTGGACTCGATCTGGCGAATGCGCTCCCTGGTCACCCCGTAGACCTGACCGATCTCGTCCAGGGTGCGGGGCTGGCCGTCGGTGAGGCCGAACCTCAGCCGCACCACACCGGCCTCCCGCTCGGAGAGGGTGGCCAGCACCGACTGCAGCTGGTCCTGGAGCAGGGTGAACGACACCGCGTCCACCGCCACGACGGCCTCGGAGTCCTCGATGAAGTCGCCGAGCTGAGAGTCGCCCTCGTCGCCGATGGTCTGGTCGAGCGAGATCGGCTCGCGGGCGTACTGCTGGATCTCCAGCACCTTTTCCGGGGTGATGTCCATTTCCTTGGCGAGCTCCTCCGGCGTCGGCTCGCGGCCGAGGTCCTGGAGCAGCTCACGCTGGATGCGACCGAGTTTGTTGATCACCTCGACCATGTGCACCGGAATGCGGATGGTGCGGGCCTGGTCGGCCATCGCCCGGGTGATCGCCTGCCTGATCCACCAGGTGGCGTAGGTGGAGAACTTGTAGCCCTTCGTGTAGTCGAACTTCTCCACGGCGCGGATCAGGCCGAGGTTGCCCTCCTGGATCAGGTCCAGGAACGCCATACCACGGCCGGTGTACCGCTTGGCCAGCGACACCACGAGCCGCAGGTTGGCCTCCAGCAGGTGGTTCTTCGCCCGCTCGCCGTCCCGGATGATCCAGTGCAGGTCCCGGCGCAGCTGCGGGGAGAGCTTCTCGCCGGCGTCCTCGAACTTGCGGACCCGCTCGGCGGCGTACAGGCCGGCCTCGATCCGCTTGGCGAGCTCGACCTCCTCCTCGGCGTTGAGCAGCGCCACCTTGCCGATCTGCTTGAGGTAGGCGCGCACGGAGTCGGCGGAGGCGGTGAGCTCGGCGTCCTTGCGCGCCTGGCGCAGCGCCTCTGACTCCTCCTCGTCCCAGACGAAGTCCTCCGCGCCTGGCTCCTTGCCGACGTCGTCGGTGTCCGCGTCGACGGTGATCTCCTCGATCTCGACGGCGGCGAGATCACCGGGGTCCGGGGAGACGTCGAGGTCGGCCTCGAGGTCGGCCTCCAGATCATCGGTCGGACCGAGCTCCGGCTCGGCCGGCGGCGACTCCTCGTCCTTGGCCGCCGGAGTCTTCACCTCGTCCTTGGCCGCCGGATTCTTCACCGGTTTCTTGGCGGCCGGTTTGCGCGCCGGGCCGATCGGTCCATTCTTGGCCGCACCCGGTTGCACGTCCGCTGTCGGGTCGTCGTCGACCCCGGCGAGCTCGGCGTCGACATCGGCGGCGTCCACGTCAGCATCCACGTCAGTCGTGACGTCAGCATTGACGTCACCACTAGCGTCGGCACTGACGTCAGCAGCCGTTGCGTCCCTGCGGGTCGCCGACTTGGCGCCGCGCGCAGCGGTCGTGGCGGAGCGTCGGGTTGCGGTGTCTGCGGCTGCCACGTAGGCCCTTTCGCGACGTTAGGTACTCGAGTTACACCACGGCGCCAAGCATCATGATCCTCGGCAACCGGCAGGTTGAGGGGGTGCCCGGTCGGTCTTCGGGTACCGGCACCGCTCCATTGTAACGACGCCAGCGGGATGCGTGAGCGAATCGGTGCGCCGCGCGTCGGCGATCTCGGGGAGCGCCCGGACGCGCCTGGGGCGCGCCCCGAGGGCCGCCTCAGGCATGGGCGGCCAGCGCCGCACCCACGATTCCGGCGTCGTTGCGCAGCTGCGCGGCCACCACCGTGGTGCGGTTGTCCAGCATCGGCAGCCACCTGTCGGCCTGCTTGCTCACTCCGCCGCCGACGATGATGAGGTCCGGCCAGATCACCTGCTCCAGCGCCTGCAGGTACCTGCTGACCCGCGGCGTCCAGTCGGCCCAGGACAGGTTCTGCTCGTCCTTGACGGAGGCGGCGGCGAAGTCCTCGGCGTCCGCGCCGTCCAGTTCGAGATGACCGAACTCGGTGTTGGGCACCAGCTCGCCGTCGGAGAACACGGCGCTGCCGATGCCGGTGCCAAAGGTCAGCAGCACCACCACGCCGCTGGCGTCGCGGCCAGCGCCATAGTGCATCTCGGCGATCCCGGCGGCGTCCGCGTCGTTGAGCACGAGCGTCGGCTCCCCGATCTCCTTGGCCATGACCGCGACGGCGTCCGTGCCGATCCAGCTCGGGTCCACGTTGGCCGCCGAGTAGGCCGTGCCGTTCTTCACCACACAAGGAATGGTCACGCCGAGCCGGCCGTGCCAGCCGAAATGGTGGACGATCTGGCCGGCGACGGCGGCCACCGCCTCCGGGGTGGACGGCTGCGGCGTCACGATTCGGCGCCGCTTGCCGACAAGGGTTCCGGTGTCCAGGTCGACCGTGCCGCCCTTGATCCCAGATCCACCGACGTCGATGCCGAAGCCACGGCTGCCTGCCATTCGCGCAGCGTAGTGCGCAAAACCGGATGGGGCAGAGTAGTGCCATGACAAAGCCCGATAACACCGCCGATGACTGACGACATCGACCTGGCCCTGCTGCGGTCGGTCGCGGTGTCGGTGGCCGGCGAGGCCGCTGCGCTGGTCGCCGGGGCCCGGTCGGCCGCGGTGAGGGACGTGGACACCAAGAGCAGCGAGACGGACGTGGTCACAGCCGCGGACCGGGAGTCGGAGCGGTTCATCAGGGCGCGGCTGGCCGAGTTGCGGCCGGGGGAGCCGGTGTTCGGCGAGGAGGAGGGCGGGTTCGGCTCCGTGGCCGGCCAAGGCGACGGCCTGGGCTGGGTGGTCGACCCGATCGACGGCACCGTCAACTATCTGTACGGCCTGCCGTGGTACGCGGTATCGGTGACGGCACAGTGGCGCGGCGAGTCGGTGGCGGCCGCCGTCGTCGAGCCGGCGTCCGGGCGGGTGTGGAGCGCGGCCCGCGGCATGGGCGCGACGCTGGACTCGCGGCCGCTGCGGGTGTCCGGCGCGGACCGGCTGCCGGTGGCGCTGATCGGCACCGGCTTCTCCTACCTGGCCAAGCGGCGCACGTGGCAGGCGCGGTTGGCCACCGAGCTGGTCAGCCGGTGCCGCGACCTGCGACGGTGCGGCTCGGCCGTGCTCGATCTGTGCTCGGTGGCGGCCGGCTGGCTGGACGGCTTCGTCGAGCACGGCCTCTCGCCGTGGGACTGGGCCGGTGGCTCGCTCATCGCCGCCGAGGCCGGCGCGGTGCTGAGGGTGCCCACCGCGGACGGGTCGGACCCAGACGGGCTCGGCGCGGATGTCACCATCGCGGCCACGCCCGGCATTGCGGCCGCACTGCACGACCTGGTGCGTGGCGTCGTCTCAGGCGGCGGTGACTCGGGCGGCGGTGACTCGGGCGGCGGCGCCGCTGGCCATCCCGCGTGAACGCGACGCCAGTCAGGTCCGAGCGAGGCGCGACCGGACTGCTATCGCGTTCACGGGGGTGAGTGTGGTGGCCCGGTGGCCCGGGTGGGCTCTCAGCAGCGAGCGCTGGCCCGGACGGCGGCGAGCAGGGCCGGGTCGACGGTGGTCTGCCCGCCCTGCTGACCGCCGCTCGGTTTGGCCGGCTGAGCGGCCAGCTCGGTGAGCTGCCGCAGGACGTCCTTGACCTCCTGGGTCGGGCGCAGCGAGTCGAACTGCCGGCCGAGCGCCAGATCCACGGTGTCGTCCGGCCGGGCGTCGCGGACCAACTCGGCGCAGGGCACCACGAGGCTGAGCGTGCGCCCGGCGGCGAGGCCGTTGGGGCCGAACCTGATCTGCGCGTGGCAGTCCATGTCGAAATCGGGGTACATCGGGTCGTTCGCCGGTTCGCCGGCCTTCGCGAAGCCCAGGTCGATGGACAGCACACCGGCGACCAGGCCGGCCTGACCGCGCTGGCCGTTGCCGTTCAGCACCCTGACCTTCACGGCGTCCGGTGGCAGCGGGTCGACGTCCTCCAGGGCATTGATAGCCATCACGTCGCCACGGGCCGGCTGCTGATCGCCGAGCACGGCTGTGGATGGCGCGCAGGCCGCATCGGTGCGCTGGTCGGCGGTGTCGAGAGTCCGAATCCACACGATGGCCGCAACCAGCCCGAGCACAACCAACAGGCTGATGGCCGGCAGCGGGCGGCGCCGACGGTAACCCGTCACCCGCCGAGCTGGAACGGGGTCAGGCATCCCCACGGCCTGGCCTCCTGCCGGTTGCGGTGGTTTGGATTGGAGTTGCTGGTCAGCCTAGGTCTCGCCGGCTCACAACGGTCAATCGACCAGACCGGTCCCAAGGTTGCATCCAGATCACAGTGATCGCCATTCGGAGTCGCCCGACCGCGAATGGTCACCGTCGGCGCACCGCGGCACGAACGCGACGGCCGTTAGAAAGTCAACCCGACACACCGCCAACAAGCACTGTGCAGGCCGCCAAACGTGGGCTACCCTCTGCCCGCTCCGGACACCGCAAACGATCCACCCAGACGAGATCTGCGTCACATCGGGGGCGGGCACAAACCGGGCAACCAGGACGTTGTCCAGCGCACGAGAGAACCCGTCAACACGCAGGGGTGGGGATCACAACCATGGCTACCGACTACGACGCCCCGCGTCGCAGCGAGGCCGACGAACTGGCCGAGGACTCGCTGGAAGAACTTAAGGCGCGACGCAACGAGGCGCAGTCCGCGGTCGTCGATGTGGACGTCGACGACTCGGCGGAGAACTTCGAGCTACCCGGTGCCGACCTGTCAGGTGAGGAGCTTACTGTCAAGGTGCTGCCGAAGCAGGCAGACGAGTTCACCTGCTCGCGCTGCTTCCTGGTGCACCACCGCAGCCGGCTCGCCGAGGACCGCAACGGGCAGTACATCTGCCGCGACTGCGCAGCCTAAGACTCGTCTCGCAACCTCGGCTCGTCTCGCAGTGACGCGGCCAGCCTATCGGGCCGGCGCACACTGAAGATCCAGTAGGGCGTCGGATCGTCCGGGTCGGTCAACCGCACCCGGAGCATGGGGCCGATCCATGCCCGATGCATCAGGAACGCGGCGGGATCGAATTCTGGTCCGAGGACACGGCGCTTGTCCTTCGCCTTGATCGTCTCGACGTCGCCGATGAACCGGGTCGGCACGTGCGCCCGGCCGACCCAGAGCTCACCGCTGGCCAGCCGCACCCTGGTGCGGCCTAGCATGATCAGCGCCGCCGCGGCCAGCGGCAGCAGCAGCAGGTACGGCAACCACGACCGCACCCCTGGATACCCCATGTGCACCTCCGCGGCGAGCAGCGTGGCCACCCCGAATGCGGGTAGCCACCACCACAGCGGCACCGAGAGCCGCTCGTCGAACACCGCCCTGGAGTCCGCCGGCTCGCCGGTGCTGGCTGGGGCGTGCGCGGCCGAGGCAGCTGGGGTATCGGCCGGCGGCCCGTCGGTCATGCCAGCCAGGGTAGTCTCGCCGCCCATGCCAGCAGCCGATCCGCCCGGTGCCTGCGGGCCCGGTGCTGCGCCGGACGGCGTGGAGGTGCTGCTGACCCGCATCGATCCGGACATCGAACTGCCGAGGTACGCGCACCCAGGTGACGCCGGCGCCGACCTGGTGACCACCAGGGACGTCGAGCTGGCGCCGGGGGAGCGGGCGGTGGTCGGCACCGGGATCGCGATCGCGCTGCCGGCCGGCTACGCGGCGTTCGTGCACCCGCGGTCCGGACTCGCGGCGCGCGTCGGACTCTCCGTGGTGAACACGCCCGGCACCATCGACGCCGGGTTCCGCGGCGAGATCAGGGTGTGCCTGGTCAACCACGATCTACGTGAGCCGGTGCGGCTGCGCCGCGGCGACCGGATCGCGCAGCTCGTTTTGCAACGCGTTGAGCACGCGGCCTTCCGGGAGGTGGCGCGGCTTCCGGAGTCGGTCCGCGGGGCCGGTGGGTACGGCTCGACCGGTGGCTCGAGCGGGCTGTCCGGTCGGGATACGGAGGACTGACGCGGTGTTCGGACGGGGACGGCACCGCCGCCGGCGCGGTGCCCATCGGGTCGGCGAGCTGACCGAGGCGGCCAGGCAGGAGCCGCCCGGCGACGGGCCGGCGGACGGGCCGGTGGCCGGTCAGGCGGCTGAGCCGTTGATTGAGCC
>DASXTS010000400.1:0-2737 GCA_036505275.1 Pseudonocardiaceae bacterium | reverse complement strand
GCCCGTGGCGTCGTTCGTCACCGTGTCCGTCGGGCCAGCCGTCCGCGCGTTCACGGTTGGCGCGATGCCAGAGGCAGTAATGCGCATGGTTCCAACCGGCGACCCGACCCAGCCCCCCGCGCTCCCTCCCGTCCGAGCGGTTGCGACCCACAACAATGACTGACAAGCCGGGCACCCCAGCCGTACGGACCATGCGCGCGCAGGGATGGGCCCGATGAAGCGGCAGGTCAGCTACAGGTGGCGGCTGCGCGAGGTCATGGCCGCAGCCGGCATGTTCGCCGTCACCGACCTGGAGCCCCACCTGCACGATCGTGGCGTCAAGCTGTCCTCGGTGCAGGTTTGGCGGCTGGTCACCCAGACCCCCGAACGGCTCTCGTTGCCAGTGCTGGCCGCGCTCTGCGACATCTTCGACTGCTCCCCGGCCGAGTTGATCGCCACCAAGGCCGAGAACACCGCGCCCCGCAAGGCCGCCGGCGGCGACACGAACGTGGTCGACTTGAACACCACGATCCGGCCCAAGCGCGCCCGCATCCGCCCCGAGGGATGAGCCCGTCTTACAAGAGCGCCGAGCAGTACGAACGCTGGCACGTCCGCGACTGTGTCCGGTGCGGCCGCCGGGCCGGTAAGGCCGCGAACTGGGAGGGCGCGATCTGCCGCACCTGCTACGCCAAGGCGGTGCAGTCACGCGGGCGCTGCGCTGGCTGCGGCGTCGACCGGCTGTTACCCGGCCGCCGCGCTGACGCCACGCCGATCTGTCGCGACTGTGCCGGCATCACCCGCGACTTCTTCTGCGACCGCTGCGGGTTCGAGGGCCACCTGCACACCGGACGGCTCTGCAGCCGCTGCACCCTGTCCGACCAACTCCACCAGGCACTCGACGATGGCACCGGTCTCGTCCACCCGCCGCTCGCCCCCTTGATGGCCGCGGTCTTGGCCATGCCCCAGTCGAAGAACGGACTGAGCTGGCTCCGCAGCCAACAAGTCCAGCACCTGCTGAGCGACCTCGCCACGGGCCGGGTGCCGCTCACCCACGAGGCACTGCAGAACCTGCCGAACTGGCACACCGTCACGCACCTACGCGACCTGCTCATGGCCTGCGGCGTCCTGCCCATCGTCGACAAGCAGCGCCTGCACGCGCAGACCTGGCTGCACCACCGGCTCACCGCCCTCGCCGGGAAGCCGCATCATCAGCTGTTGCGCCAGTTCGGCCTGTGGCACCAGATCCCGCGGCTGCGCGCCCGCGCCGCTAGGCGCCCGCTGACCGAGGCCGCCCGTCGGTTCGCTGGCGCGCAGTTTACCCAAGCTGAGCGGTTCCTGATCTGGCTCGACCAGCGCGACCGCCACCTGGGCGGCTGCACCCAGGCCGACCTCGACACCTGGCACGCCCAGGCCGCCGAGCACCACAAACGCAACCTGCGAGCGTTCCTGACCTGGGCAATCAACGCACACCACATGCCGAAGCTGACCCTACCCACCCTGCGCACCCGCGCTGGCGAACGCCTCACCAAGACCCGCCGCCTAGCCCTGCTCCGGCGCGTCCTGACCAACGACGCCCCACCCGCACGCTCCCGAGCTGCCGCCGGGCTGATGCTGCTCTACGCCCAGCCCGCCAGCCGCATCGTCCGCCTCACCATCGACGACGTCCTCCGCGACGGCGACCAGATCCTCATCCGCCTCGGCGAGCCACCCTCGCCAGTCCCCGAAGCACTCGCCGGCATCCTGCTCGAACTCCTCGACAACCGGCAGAACCTGACCAGCGCCACCAACCCAGCTAGCCGCTGGCTGTTCCCCGGCAAGCGGGCCGGACAACCGCTCCATCCCCGAACGCTGCTGCCGCTCGTCCACCAAGTCGGCATCCCCGCGCAGGCCACCCGAGTCGCCGCCCTGCGCCAGCTCGTCCTTCAAGCCCCGGCACCCGTCATCGCCGACGCCCTCGGCTACCACGACAAGCACGTCGCCAAGGTGTGGGCCGAGGCAGGCGGCAACTGGAAGACCGACGCCCCCGGCCACCACAGCAGGTGACCACCCACGGTGCCGGACATGACCGACTACTCGGCCAACGGAGCCGACCAGTCATCACGACCGAAAAGCGCACGCACTGTGATGGGCGCCGACGGCCCGCGCGCATTGTCAGCGGCAGATCCGCACGGCCGCGTCACCGGTGACCCCGAGTCAGTCCTGCATGGCTTCGGTGAAGAACTCCGGTGGTGCCTGCAGGTCATGGGCGCGGAACAGGACGGCGTGCTCGACGCCCATGGCTTTGCCGCTCATCGCGGTGAACTTCGGGATGATGTCCTGGGGGGCGGGGTGGTCCGGGAGCGCGGCGAGGTAGGCGGCGTGCGCCTCGAGCGAGGCGACACCGCGGCGCAGCGGCTCTCCCGTGACCTCGACGCCGTGGGTCGCGCCGAAGCCGGCGAGCCCGGGGACGATGAGCCAGCGCACGGAGTGCGGTTCGAGGTCCTCGTCGTCGACCTGCTCCGGGAAGACCCACCGGTTGCCCGCGTCGCGCACTGCGTCGAGCGTCGCGAGCCCGGCCGCGCGGTGGTCGGCCTGGTCGAAGCCATAGGGCGTCTCGATCTCGTAACCGGTGCCGAGTACGACGTCGGGCTTGAACCGGCGGATTTCCCGGCAGATGTCCCGGCGCAGGTCGAGGCCGTAGACGAGCACGCCGTCCGGATGTTCGAGGACGGTCAGGTGCTTGACGCCAACGACGGCGCAGGCGGCTCGCTGCTCGGCG
>DASXTS010000399.1:0-3191 GCA_036505275.1 Pseudonocardiaceae bacterium | reverse complement strand
GTAGCGTCGCAGCTGACGTGTAGCGCCGAAGACCGTGGTAAACGGCAGGAAGACGATCCAGCCGTCAGACTCGCGGCTCAACCAACATCGGCACATGCCACCGTCACCGCCATGATCGGCGACTACATCTCGACGTCGCTGCTGGCCGGGCAGCAGGTCGCGGTGCCATCGTTTGCAATCAAGCACCCGGCCGGCCCCACCAGGCACACCAAACCCCACCACCAGCGAACGACACCCCGCACCTCGACCCCGTCGACGTCCACGCCGTCGCACACCACCACCGAACCCTCGGTCACGTCGACGACGACAGCACCGCGAACGGCATCCACGCCAACAACCCGAGCGGCGTCACACGACTCGGGCGGTCGGTCAGCCTGGTGGCTCGCGGCGGCGGCCGCCTTCGTCACCCGCCACGGCCGGCGGGCCGCGCGGTGGCGCCGACGGATGTCCCCCTGACTGTCCTTAGTGGACACTCAGGCAATCGCATTGCTGCTCGGCCGGCTCATTCGCGACCATCGACCGATCGCGGTCCGGATACCGCTGTTGGTGATGGGGGCGTTGCCGCGGTCGGGCGTTCGATCCGTGACTGCGTCGGCGACGAGGTGGTCAGTCGACGTGGAGCACGGCCTTGCCGCCGATGCGGCGGTGCAATACGGCCTCGAGGGCTGGGGTGGGTTCGCGCCAGGAGTGTTCGAGTTCAACTTGGCCGTCGAGACGGCCGTCGGCGACGAGCGCGCATAGACGGTTGAGGTCATCGGTTCCGCTGGCGTGCGCCGTGGTCTCGTCGAACTGGTCCAAGGTGTAGATGATCGCGCCGGGCGCCCGGTCGAACCGTGCGCCGTGAAAGGTCACGGTTTCCTCGGCGCTCTGGGTCGCGATGTTGACCACAATGCCGTGTGGGGCGATGTGCTCGATGGCTTGCCCGAACGTGGCACCCCCCACCGCGTCGAGGATCACGTCGAAGTCACCGTCGACCTCCTGAACGACGTCTCGAGCGCCCAGGCTGCGCAGCAGTGTTTGGGAGGCGGCAGCATCGCGCACGAGGGCGGTGGTGTGCGCACCGCTGGCGTGAGCAAGCTGGACCGCGATCCGCCCAACGCCGCCGGTCGCACCCGTGATCAGCACCCGCTTGGCGAGCAGGAGCCCAGCGACCTCCAAGCACCGCAGCGCCGTGATACCGGCTGTGGGCAACGTGGCGGCCTGCACGTCGGACACCTGTTCCGGGATCGGCGCCAGTACGGCAGTGGGGATCGCGGCGAGCTGCGCCCAGGTGCCGGCTCTGGCCAGACCGACCACCCGCGTGCCCACGCCCGGCCCGCTGCCGTCAGCGGCTGCCCGCTCAACGACACCGGCGGCATCCCAGCCGGTGATCGACCCTTCGGGCAACTCTGGCAGGCGGACGACCTCGCCACGGTTGAGGGAGAACGCCCGGACCCGCACCAGCGCCTGGTCAGGCAGCGGCACCGGGTCGGCAACAACAGTCAGCTCAACATGGGGAGAAGTGCCGGTCGTAGTGAGAGCAAGCACCGGCGGGACGCTATCACCGGCGGCCCGCACAATGAGCCGATCCACCGACGTCGCGGACCGAGTGGGACGCGCCCCTTCGTCACGCAGACATCCCGGCTTTTTCGATGTCAAGCAGCGAGGGTGTTCCAGTGAGCCCAGGCGGTGGTTTCGTCGTAGAGCGTGTGGGTCTTCAGGCAGCCGTGCAGGATGCCGACGAGGCGGTTGCCGAGCTGCCGCAGCGCGGCTTCGTGTCCGATCTTTCGGTCGCGCATGGCGTCGTAATCGGTCCGGGCTCCGGATGATCCTCGCAGCGACCCGAGTGCCCATTGGCGCACTGCGTCGCTGAGTCTTCGGTTGCGGGCGTAGCGGGCCAGCACGACGCGTTTGTTCCCGGAGGCCTTGGTGATCGGTGAGGTGCCGGCGTAGTTGCGTCGGGCTCGGGCGTCGACGTAACGGCCGGGCGCGTCGCCGAACTCGCCGAGGATCCGGGCGCCGAGGGTCACGCCGAGTCCGGGCTGGCTGGCGTAGACGTCAGCGTCCCGGTGCCGGCCAAAATGGTCAGCCACCACCTCACCAAGGCTGTCGATCTCGCCGGTCAGGGCGCTGATCACCCGCACCTCGCTCGCCGTGATCAGCGCGAACGCGGACTGGATGGCATCCGGTTGCCGCAATGCCTCATCCCGCAGCGTCGAGTAGATGACCTCGACTCGTTCGGCGACCTTGCGTCGGTGAGCGCGCCGCAGCGCGGCGGCAATCTTCGCCTTCGACAGTCGAGCTGCGCGATCCGGATCCGGTGCCGCGGCGAGCAACTCCAACGCCTCGCTCGAGTCCAGGTCTTCGAACGCAGCCAACGCAGCCAGGAAGTACTCCCGCAGCGTGCTGCGCAGCCGCAGCACGTGACGGGTGCGTTCCCAGATCAGGCTCTGGTGGCTGCGGGCCACCAGCTTCATCGCCTGACTCAACGTCGAATCCACCGCGACCGGCCGGTGATGGGCCCGGTCCAGACGCACGATCTCAGCGAGCACATGCGCATCACCGGCGTCGCTCTTGGCCCCCGACGTGGAGTGCCGATCCCGATACCGCGACACCGACATCGGGTTGATCGCGAACACCTCATAGCCGGCCGCGATCAGCGCCGCGACCCACGGCCCACGATCGGTCTCGATGCCGACCTTCACCCGCGCCGCGGCCGTCACCGGATCCAGCTCGGCCCACTCCTGCGGCACGAACCGAGCGATCAACGCATGCAACGCCGCGATACCACCCGGCCCTTCGGGCACCCGCCGAGCCGCCAACCGCCGTCCGTCCTCGCCGATGACCTCCACATCATGATGATCTTCAGCCCAGTCGTCACCGACGAACAACATCGCCTTCCCCCTTCCCGGCAGCACACCGATATCGGCAGCGCGGAGGAGACAGCAGCGATCTAACGGTCAAGTGCTCACCGCCAACGTGGCACGTCATCCCAGTAGCAGTTCCATCCCCTCACGACCAGCGGGCGCACGGTCTGCGCATAGACCTCAACGGGCCAGATGAATCAAGTGCTGACCCGCCAGCCGCTACCACCAACCGAGCCTGCCGCAGCCGCCCGGCAGAAGCCATTAGATGAATGAGCATGGGCGCGAACCATCGATGAACAGCCTGGTGACACTGACGCCCGGATGATGCGCTATTTGTTGATGTCC
>DASXTS010000398.1:0-8900 GCA_036505275.1 Pseudonocardiaceae bacterium | reverse complement strand
CTTCCTGGTTGAACCCATAGATGATCGCCGTCCGGTTCGCCGCGGCCGCGGCCAACCGGTTTACCTCCTGCACCCAGTACGTCCCAACAACCTCTGCCTCGTCCTCCGGGAACTCGGCGCGATACCGCTCGAATGCCGTGGCCAGGTCGGTGGTGAAGCCCAACAGCTCGGCCGACTGGGCGGCGTTATAGGACGAATACGGTATACCAAACCGGTCCGCAATTGCCGACGCGCTACGTAGGTGCTCCGTTTCGTCCTCGATGCCATTGGCCGTGATCACCGCGTGGAACCGCACCGTCTGGCCGCCGTGCCGGAGTGTGGGGTCTCGGAGCCGGATCACGGCGCAAGAAAAATCGGTTCCGCCGGGTAGGGGCGCAGCCGGATGGTGAGCGCGGTGATCGCTGGGATAACCGGGGGATAACCGTAGGCCGATGCAGGTCGAACGGGTCTCCGGCAAGGCCGCGGAAGGGCAGCCGGCCGCCCAGCTCGGCGGGGTCGGGAAGCCCGTCCGGATTGTCTATGCAGGCGGCCGCGACGTCGCACAGGCCGCGGTGGCCGCCCTGGCCGCGGACGGGCCGGGGCCGCCCGACGACGAACTGACGGTGGGCATCATGCGGGTCGTCGGGCTGGCCAGCGTGCACGGCCGGAACGGCCACACCGGTGCTTTAGTCTGCCGTGGCGGCGCCGGTCAGCCGTTGTCGGCGATGTCGGCGAGCACGGCGCAGAGGGTGCGGACCGGGACACCGGTGCCGCCCTTGCCGGTGTAGCCGTACGCCGTACCGGTGTTGTACGCGGGCCCGGCCACGTCGATGTGCGCCCAGGGCAGGCCGTCGGCGACGAACTCCTGCAGGAACACGCCGGCGGTAAGCATAGAGGCCCAGCGGTGGCCGGTGATGTTGGCGATATCAGCGATCTTGGAATCCAGCTCGGCGCGCAGCTCCTCGGGCAGCGGCATGGCCCAGCCACCCTCACCGGTGGCCTTGGCGTGGCCGGTCACCCGGTCGCGCAGCCGCTCCTCGCCCATTACGCCGGCAAGCCGGTTACCGAGCGCAACCATCTGCCCGCCGGTGAGGGTGGACGTCTCGATGAGGTAGTCGGGTTGGTCTTCGCAGGCCCGCACGATCGCGTCGGCGAGGATCAGCCGGCCCTCGGCATCGGTGTTGAGCACCTCGACTGTCCTGCCGCCGTACATGGTGAGCACGTCGC
This sequence comes from Pseudonocardiaceae bacterium, assembly GCA_036505275.1. GTDB lineage: Bacteria > Actinomycetota > Actinomycetes > Mycobacteriales > Pseudonocardiaceae > DASXTS01. The sequence goes on along the minus strand of DASXTS010000398.1, from coordinate 7,694 downwards.
CGGGCCGGTAGGCGGTGCCGGACGGCATGTTCTCCACCATCGGCACGGTGACGATCACCTCGACCGGTAGCTTCAGCCGGGCGGCTGTGACACCGGCCAGCACCACCGCGGCGCCGCCGGCCATGTCGCTGGTCATCACGTCCATGTCCGGCGCCGGCTTGATCGATATTCCGCCGGTGTCGAAGGTGACGCCCTTGCCGATCAGCGCCACCTTCGCCCGCGGGGATGGCGGCCGGTAGTGCAGCCGCACCAGCCGCGGCGGACGTGACGAGCCCTGGCCCACCCCGAGCACACCGCCGAAGCCGCGGCGGCGGAGCGCCTTGTCGTCGAGCACCTCGGCTTCCATGCCGGCTTTGCCGGCCAGCTCGGCGGCCCGCTCGGCGAACGAGGCCGGGTAGAGGTCGTTGGGCGGAGTGTTCACCAGGTCCCTGGCGCCGGCCACGCCCTCCGCGACCACGGCGGCCCGCTTGAGCTCGGCCACCGCCGCGCGGTCCTTCGCGGACGGCACCAGCAGCTCGACCCGGCCGAGCGGCCTGCCGCCGTCGTCGGATCTGGTCTGGTACCGAGTGAAGGCATACGCGCCGAGCGCCGAACCCTCCGCGGCCGCGCCGAGATCCACCGCGGACAGCGTGCTGACCGCGGTACCGACCCCGGTGAGGGCGCGGGCCGCCGCGCCGCTTGCCCGGCGGGCCTGCTCGGCGCTGACCCCGCCGACGCTGTTCGGCTTGCCCAGCCCGACGGCGACGAGCACCGGTGCGGCGACCGCGCCGCCGGTCGGCAGTTTGACCACCTCGTCGGCCTTACCGGTGGCGCCGAGCAGCGCCAGGGTGTCGATCAGCCCACCGCCGAACGCCTCGTCCAGCTGCTCGGCGCCCGGTGCCAGCCGCAGCCCGTCGGTGCCCTGCACCGTGCCGATCACGACCGCGTCCGCGACGGCCGAGGCCGCGGTGGTGTCGGTGAGGGCGAGTTTGGGCGTGGTCACGGGGGCCTCCATGCAGCGTGTTGCTTCGAGATGCTAACGGCGGCCGCTCTGGCACAGTGCCCAGCATGGAGCCCGGCCTGTCTCGCCACTCCGCGCTGGGGCGCAGCATCGGGGTCGTCGACGCCGTGCTGCTCGGGCTCGGCGCGATGCTCGGTGCCGGCGTGTTCACCGCGCTGGCCCCGGCGGCGGCCGCCGCCGGCCCGTGGCTGCCGCTGGCGCTCACCCTGGCGGCCGCGGTGGCAACCTGCAACGCCTTCTCCGCCGCGGACCTCGCCACGGCGCACCCCGAGTCCGGCGGCACCTACGTGTACGCCACGGCGCGGCTCGGCCGCTGGCCGGGACGGGTCGCCGGGGTGGCGTTCGTGGCCGGCAAGACGTGCTCCGCGGCGGCCGCTGCCGGTGCCCTCGGCGGGTACCTGCTGCCCCGGCACGCCGCCGCGGTGGCGGTGCTCACCGTGGCTGTGGTGACCGCGGTCAATGTCGCCGGAGTGCGGTGGACCGTGACGGCGAACAGGGTGCTCGTGGCCGCGGTGCTCGCGGTGCTGGCCTTCGTCATCGCGGCCGGACTGGCGTCGCCGGCAGCGCCGCCAGCAGAGGTGACCGCGGCACCGGTCGGCGGGGCGTACGGCGTGCTCACCGCAGCCGGGCTGCTGTTCTTCGCCTTCGCCGGCTACGCGCGCATCGCCACCCTCGGCGAGGAGGTCCGCAACCCGGGGCGGACGCTGCGGCTGGCCATCCCGCTGGCGCTGGGCGTCGCGCTGGCGGTGTACCTGCTCACCGCACTGGCGGCGCTGCACGCCCTCGGCCCGGCAGGGCTGAGCGGATCCACCGCGCCACTGGCCGACGTGGTGGCGGCCTCCCCGGCGGCCCGGCTCACCCCGATGGTCCGCGCCGGCGCCGCGGTGGCCATGGTGTCGGTGCTGCTCACCGTGCTGGTTGCGATCAGCCGCACGGTGCTGGCGATGGCCAGGCGGGCGGACCTGCCCCGGTCGCTGGCCGCGATCGGCGGCCGTGGCACGCCCTGGCGGGCCGACCTGGCCGGCGGCACCGTGGCGGCCGTGGTAGCGGTGCTGGCCGGGCCGGTGGCGGCGATCGCGCTCTCGGCCTGCTGCGTGCTGGTCTACTACGCGATCACCAACGCGGCGGCGCTGCGGCTGCCGTCGGCCGGGCGCCGCTGGCCGCGGTGGACCGCGTACCTGGGGGTGGCCGGCTGTGCGGTGCTGGCGGTGAGCCTGCCCTGGCAGCGGGTGCTCACCACGGCCGCCGTGCTGGTGGCCGGCACCGCGCTCACCGGCTGGCACTCGAGATCGCGGCCGTGATCACGCGGCGGGCGGTACGGTCCGACCTCGTGGTTACGAAGCTTCGACAGAGCCCCCTGCACCGGCTGCACCGCGAGCGCGGCGCGACCATGGCCGAGTTCGGCGGCTGGTACATGCCGATCCAGTACCCGGACGGCGTGATCGCCGAGCACACCGCGGTCCGGGAGACCGTCGGCGTTTTCGACGTGAGCCATCTCGGCAAGGCCGGCGTGGTCGGCCCTGGCGCGGCCCGGTTCGTCAACGAGTGCCTGACCAACGACCTCGACCGGATCGGTCCCGGCAAGGCGCAGTACACGCTGTGCTGCACCGCGGACGGCGGCGTGGTTGACGACCTGATCGTCTACCTGGTGAGCGACGACGAGGTGTTCTGCGTGCCGAACGCGGCGAACACCGCCGAGGTCGTCGCCCGGCTGCAGGCGGCCGCCCCGCCCGGCATCGAGGTGACCGACCTGCACACCCGGTACGGCGTGCTGGCCGTGCAGGGGCCGGCGTCGGCTCGGGTGCTGGACGCCGTCGGACTGCCGTCCGAGCTGGAGTACATGGCGTTCGCCGACGCCGAATGGCACGGAAGGCCGGTCCGGGTGTGCCGCACCGGCTACACCGGCGAGCATGGCTACGAGCTGCTGCCGGCCTGGGACGACGCACGGCAGCTGTGGACGGCGCTGACCACGGCTGCCGGCGCGCTGCACGGCCGGCCATGCGGGCTCGGCGCGCGGGACACGCTGCGGACCGAGATGGGCTACCCGCTGCACGGCCAGGACCTCTCGCCGGACATCTCCCCGGTGCAGGCCGGCGCCGGCTGGGCGGTCGGCTGGCGCAAGCCGGCGTTCTGGGGCCGGGAGGCGCTGCTCGCCGAGCGCGAGGCCGGCCCGGCGCGCCGGCTGTGGGGGCTGCGTGCCACCGGCCGCGGCGTGCCGCGCTCGCATATGCCGGTGTTGTCGAGCGAGCGGGAGAAGCTGGGCGAGACCACGTCCGGCACGTTCTCGCCGACGCTGCGGACGGGCATCGCGCTGGCCCTGCTGGACACCGCGGCCATGGCCGCGGCGGGCCTGGAGCAGGGGGCCGAGGTGACCATCGACGTGCGTGGCCGGCCGCTGCCCTGCACGATCGTCAAGCCGCCCTTCGTGGTGCCACATGTCCGCTGACGGCAGGGGAGCGTTGTGGCTGCCGCCGTGGGACGGCCCGAGCTACGCGGCGAACACCGCGCACCACCGCCGCTACGACGCCGAGTTCCTCGCCGGCATCGACCTGCCGCCAACCGCGCGGATCCTGGACGTCGGCTGCGGCAGCGGCGACTTCACGGTCAAGCTCGCCGACCTGGTGCCGCACGGCCACGTGGTCGGCCTCGACCCGCAGCCGTCCATGATCGAGCAGGCCCGCGCCGCGGCCCGGCCGAACCAGTCTTTCGTGCCCGGCACCGCGCAGGGCCTCGACCGGTTGGCCGGGCCGTTCGACGCGGTGGTCAGCCGGGCCGTACTGCACTGGGTGCCGCTCGCCGACCACCCTGCCGTGCTGGCCGCGGCCGCCGGCCTGCTGCGGCACGGTGGGCTGCTGCGGCTCGAGGCCGGTGGCGGGGACAATGTGGCGAGCGTTGTCGCGATGCTCGACGAAATCTCGGCGCGGCACGGCGGGCCGATCAGCCCGTGGACGTTCCCCCAGGCCGGCGAGTACCTCGACGTGGTACTGGCGGCCGGCTTCACGGTGGACGACGGGTGGGTGCGGCTGGCCGCCCAACGACGCCCGTTCACCCGCGACGAGCTGACCGGGTGGCTTTCCAGCCAATGCCTGCAAGCCTACGAGCACACCATGCCACCGGACGAGCGGGCCGGCTTCCGGGCCGAGGCGCTGGCCGGCGTCGACCGGCTGTGCCGGGCCGACGGCAGCTACGACGTCACCTGGGTCCGGTTGGACGTTCGAGCGCACCGCCGCTAAATGCCGGCCGCCGAGCTACTGCGCGCGGCAGCGGTGGAACTGAAATAGTAGGACGTACTACCGTTTCACTATGACGTCCTCTTTGTCGTTCACACGCACGCCCAACCCGCAGCCAGTGGCAGCGCAGCGCCGGTCGGAGATCCTGGCCGGCCCCGGGTTCGGGCAGTACTTCACCGATCACATGGTGACCGTGCGATGGGACCGTGACTGCGGATGGCACGGCGCCGAGGTGGGTCCGTACCGCACGCTGGAGTTCGACCCGGCGTGCATGGTGTTGCACTACGGGCAGGCCATCTTCGAGGGGCTCAAGGCCTACCGGCAGCCGGACGGCTCGATCGCCTCGTTCCGGCCGGAGGTCAACGCGGCCAGGTTCAGGTCGTCCGCCCGCCGGCTGGCCCTGCCCGAGCTGCCGGAGGAGCTGTTCATCGGGTCGCTACGCGAGCTGCTCACGGTCGACGCGGACTGGGTGCCGCCGGCCGGCGGCGAAGAGTCGCTCTACCTGCGGCCGTACATGCTGGCCACGGAGGTGGGCCTCGGCGTGCGGCCGACGAACAGCTGCCTGTACCTGCTGATCGCCTCGCCGAGCGGACCGTTCTTCCGCACCGGCATCAAGCCGGTCACGGTGTGGCTGTCGACCGAGTACGTGCGCGCGGCGCCGGGCGGCACCGGCGCTGCCAAGTTCGCCGGCAACTACGCCGCGTCGCTGGCGGCCCAGGCGCAGGCCGCCGAAATGGGCTGCGATCAGGTGGTCTGGCTGGACGCCGTGGAGCGCCGCTGGATCGAGGAGATGGGCGGCATGAACCTGTTCGTCGTCTTCGGCGAGGGGGACGGCGCCCACCTGGTCACCTCCGAGCTGACCGGAACGATCCTGGCCGGCGTCACCAGGGACTCGCTGCTCACCCTGGCCCGCGAGCTCGGCTATACCGCCGAGGAGCGGCGGATCTCCACCGAGGAGTGGGAGAAGAAGGCCGCCTCCGGCGAGATCACGGAGGCGTTCGCTTGCGGCACCGCCGCGGTGATCACCCCGATCGGCCAGGTCAAGTACGCCGGCGGCGAGTTCACGATCGGCGCCGGCCAGCCGGGCCCGATCAGCATGCGGCTACGCGAGACGCTCACCGCGATCCAGCGCGGCGCCGTCCCCGACACCCACGGCTGGATGCGCGTGCTGCACACCCCGTGAGTGGCAAATGGTGTTGCAACACCATTTGCCACTCACGACCTCGCGGCCAGCCGGGCCGCGAGCTGCACCAGGGGGAGGGCGGCGAGGGCGCCGGTGCCCTGGCCGCGGCGCATTCCGAGGTCGAGCAGCGGGGTGAGCCGCAGGTGGCTGAGCACCAGGTCGTGCGCCGGCTCGGCGCTGCGGTGACCGGCGAGCCACCAGTCCCTGGCGCCGGGGGCCAGCGCCTCGGCCACCATCGCGGCCGCGCCGACCACCAGGCCGTCGAGCAGCACCGGGGTGCGGCGCGCCGCCGCCTGGGCGAGGAAGCCGGCCATGGCGGCCAGGTCGGCGCCACCGACGGTGCGCAGCAGAGCGACCGGGTCGGCCGTCACCGGGCGGGCCCGGCGCAGTGCGTCACGAATGGCCACGGTCCGGCGCATCCACGCGGCGTCGTCGAAGCCGCCAGTCCCGTCGCGTTCGCCGCTGTCGAAGCCGGCGACGGCCACCGGCTCGGCGCCGCACAACGCCGCGACCAGCACGGCGGCAGGTGTGCTGGCGCCGGCGCCGAGGTCGCCGGCCATCAGCAGGTCCGCGCCACCGTCCACCTCGTCGTCGGCGATGGCCCGGCCGGCATCGAGCGCGGCCGTCGCCTCATCCGCCGAGAGGGCGTCCTCGGTGTCGATCGGCCCGGACGAACGGCGCACCGTGTGCCGGCCGGCGGCGTCCGGCGTGTCGGTGGCCACCGCCAGGTCGACCACCCGGACCGTGGCGCCGACCGCGGTGGCCAGCACGTTGACCGCGGCGTCACCGGCGAGGACGGCGGCCACCAGCCCGGCGGTGTCCTCGGGCCGCTCGGTCGCGACGCCGTGGTCGCCGGTGAACAGCACCAGCCGGGGCCGGGCCAACGGCCGGGGCGGGCATATCCCCTGGCAGGCCGCCAGCCACGACCCGAGCACGGCCAGCCGCCCCAGTCCGGCGGCCGGCTGTGGCCGAGCCGCGACGGCCTCGCCATGCGACGTCCGGTCGGGGGGAACAATCGGCGGGAACTGCACGGCCGGACGGTACCGTCACCGTCATGGCCTATCGCTGGCAATACGAGGACGCGTCCGGGGCCACCGTCGACGGGCCCGGCGACACGTTCGACGGCCGGGACGAGGCCGAAGGCTGGCTCGGCGAGACCTGGTCGGACCTGCTCGACGCGCGCATCGACCAGGTGACCCTGATGGACGGGGACCAACGGGTGTACGGGCCCATGAGCCTGCACCCGCCGCAGCCCTGACGGACCCCTGTGACGCGGCCCGGGCGGCCGGTCAGCCGGTCAGCGACGGGTCGGTGATGGCCACGTCGGACAGCACCTTGTCGATCGCCTCCATGACGTCGGCCGGCAGCGTGACGCCGGACGCGCCCACATTGTCCCGCACCTGCTCCGGGCGGGTCGCGCCGATGATGGCCGACGCCACATTGCGGTTCTGCAGCACCCAGGCCACCGCGAGCTGGGCCATCGAGAGGCCGCAGTCCCTGGCGATCGGCTCGAGGTCGGCCACCGCGGCCAGCACGTTGTCGCGCAGCCACCGCGAGATGAACGCGTCGCCGCCGGACTGATCTGTGGCCCGGGACCCGCTCGGCGGCGGCTGGCCGGGCCGGTACTTGCCGGTGAGCACACCCTGCGCGATCGGCGACCACACGATCTGGCCGATGCCGAGCCGCTGACAGGCAGGTATCACGTCGGCCTCGATCACCCGCCACAGCATCGAGTACTGCGGCTGGTTCGAGATCAGGTTCACCCGCAGCTCGGCGGCCAGCTGCGCCGCGGCGGTGATCTGCTCGGCGGTCCACTCGCTGACCCCGAGGTAGAGCACCTTGCCGGCCCGCACCAGGTCCGCGAAGGCCAGCATGGTCTCCTCCAACGGGACCGTGTCGTCGTGGCGGTGCGCCTGGTAGAGGTCCAGGTAGTCGGTCTGCAGCCGGCGCAGCGACTGGTGGCAGGACTCGATGATGTGCTTGCGCCCGAGGCCGCGGTCGTTGCGGCCGGGACCGACCGGCCAGTACACCTTGGTGAAGATCTCCAGGCCCTCCCGGCGCTGGCCCGCCAGCGCGCGGCCGAGCACCGCCTCCGCCCTGGTGCCGGCGTACACGTCGGCGGTGTCGAACGTGGTGATGCCGGCGTCCAACGCGGCCCGGACACAGGCCTGCGCCTGCTCCTCCTCCACCTGGGAGCCCGCGGATTCGAGCTGCTTGCGGATCCGGAGCAGCCACGACGCGACCTCCGGCCGGTCGGCGAGGTCGAGGAGCTCGACCGCGC
>DASXTS010000397.1:0-8643 GCA_036505275.1 Pseudonocardiaceae bacterium | reverse complement strand
CCACGAAGTCGGCGGCGTGCCGGTCGACAGCCAGTTCCGCGCCGAGTCGGGTGGCCACCTCGGCCTTTTCCGGCCCACCGACCACGGCGACCACGGGGGCACCGGCGGCAACGGCCAGCTGGATGGTGGCCGATCCGACGCCACCGGCGCCGGCGTGCACCAGCACCGTCTCGCCCCGGCGCAGGCCCGCCCGGCGGTGCAGCGCGAAGTGCGCGGTCTGGTAGTTCATGTGCAGCGCGGCGGCCTCGGCGTCGTCCAGCTCCGCGGGTGCCGCGAACGCCTGCGCCGCCTCGAACAGGGCAAGCTCGGCCAGACCACCGGTCTCCAGCATGCCGAGCACCCGCTGGCCCGGCGCCCAACCGTGCACGTCGGGGCCGACCGCCTCGATGGTGCCGGCCGCCTCGACGCCGAGGGTGAACGGCAGCGGCGGCTTGATCTGGTACTCCCCGCGGCACATCAGCAGGTCGGGATAGGACGGCGCGGCCGCGCCCACCCGTACCAGAAGTTGACCCGGCCCCGGGGTGGGGTCGGCCAGCTCGACCAGCTCGAGCGCGTCCGCCGGCGCGCCGAGTGAGGTGACCTGCCACGCCTTCATCGCCAGCCCACCTTCTTCAGCGTCCGCAGCGTGCCGCCGAGGGTGCGGGCCCAGCGCTCGTCGGTGAACCCGGGCGGCGTGCCGAGCCCCTGCAGCCGTTGCACCGCCACGGTCTGGGTCTCGGTGAAGCGCAGCAGGCCCTCCCGGCCGTGCCGGCGGCCGAGACCGGACTCGCCCATGCCACCCATCGGCGAGTCCAGCGAGCCGTACGCCGCCGCGTAGCCCTCGTTGACGTTGACCGTACCGGCCCTGATCCGCGCGGCCACTCTGGCGGCCCGGTCCTGATCGCGGGTCCACACGCTGGCGTTGAGGCCGTAGCGGGTCCGGTTCGCCAGCGCAACGGCCTGCACCTCGTCATCGAAGCCGTACACCGAGACCACCGGCCCGAAGGTCTCCTCGGCGAACAGCGCCATGTCCGGCGTGACGTCGGTGAGCACGGTCGGTTCGAAGAAGTAGGGGCCAAGGTCCGGCCGGCCCGTGCCGCCGGCCAGCACGGTAGCCCCCCTGGCTACGGCGTCGTCGACGTGCCTGGTGACCCTGGCCAGCTGCCGCGCCGAGACCAGCGAGCCCATGTCGGCATCGAACTCGAACCCGTTCGACAGGCGCATCCCGTGCACCCGCTGCAGGAACTTGCCGAGGAACTCCTCGCGGATGCCGCCGGCCAGGTAGATCCGCTCGATCGAGATGCACAGCTGGCCGGCCGAGGAGAAGCAGGCACGGACCGCGCCCTCGGCGGCCCGGTCCAGGTCCGCGTCCTCGAAGACCAGCATGGGGTTCTTGCCGCCGAGCTCGAGCGAGCACCCGACCAGCCGCTTCGCGGCCCGCTCGGCGACCGTGCGGCCGGTCGCGGTGGAGCCGGTGAAGCAGACATAGTCGGCCAGGTCGATGATCGCCCCGCCGATCACCGGGCCCGGGCCGCAGACGACCTGCCAGAGGTTCTCCGGCAGCCCGGCCTCGTGCAGCAGCTCGATACCGGCCAGCGCGATCAGCGGGGTCTGCGCGTCCGGCTTGAGCACGATGGCGTTGCCGGCCAGCACCGCGGCCAGTGCGTCGGTCATGGCCAGCCACAGCGGGTAGTTCCACGGCGAGATCACCCCGACCACACCCTTGGGGTGGTGCAGCTCATGGGTCTTGGTGAGCCCCGGCAGCAGGCCGGCCCTTCGCTTGGGTCGCAGGAAACCCGGGCCGCGGCGGGCGTAGTAACGCGCGGTGACGGCCAGGTCGGCGATCTCCTCGAACGCGTGCTTGCGGGCCTTGCCGGACTCCCACTGGATCAGGTCGAGCAGCCCGTCCTGCCGGTCCAGCACGAGGTCGTGGTAGCGGAGCAGCACCTCGGCGCGCTTGCGTGCGCTGGTCGACGACCACGCTTGCTGGGCGACCCGTGCCTTGGCGAACGCGGTCGCGACGTCTTCCGTGGACGACACCGGCACGGCAGCCAGCCGCTCGCCCGTGAACGGCGCCACGGTGTCCGCGGTCTCGCCGGTGCTGCTCACCACCCGGCCGACGAGCCGCCTGACGAGCCGCTCGTCCAGCCTGTTCTCGGTCACTGCGGTCATGGCGCGCTCCTTCGAACCCGATGGCTGGTCAAGTATCGGCGCACCGGGCGAGGGCGCGTAGGTGCGGGAGTATGGCGCGCAACGCCATGGCGCGGTGGGACTGGGCGTCCTTCTCCTCGGGATCCAGCTCGGCGGAGGTACGGGTCTCGCCGGCGGGAATGAAGATGGGGTCGTAGCCGAACCCGTTGCGGCCTCGGGGCGCCCACGCCAGCGTTCCCGGCCAGGAGGCGCGGAGCACGTGCTCCTCCCCCGACGGCAGCACCAGGGCCGCCGCGCAGTCGAACCGCGCGCCGCGCCGGGCCTCTCGCACCTCGGAAACCTGCGCAAGCACCAGCCGAAGGTTGGCCTCGTCGTCGCCGTGCCGGCCGCACCACCGGGCGGACAGCACGCCGGGCATGCCGTTCAGGGCGTCCACGCACAAGCCGGAGTCGTCGGCCAGCGCCGGCAGCCCGGCGGCCGCCGCCGCGGCCCGCGCCTTGATCACCGCGTTTTCCTCGAACGTGGCGCCGTCCTCGACCGGCTCGCGGTATCCGGACTCGCGGTATCCGGACTCGCGGTATCCGGAAAGGTCGGGCAGCCCGAGGACGGTCAGCCCGCCGACCGCCTCCGCGGCCAGCAAACGCCGCAGCTCGGCGAGCTTGGCTTGGTTGGCGGTGGCGAGCAGCAGGCTGGTCACGGCAGGGTGCCCGGATATGGCGCGGCCAGCGCCTCCTGCTGGATGGCGGTCAGCTGGCGGCAGCCGTCCAGCGCGGCGTCCAGCATCCGGTCGAGGGTCGAGCGCGGGAAGGTCGCGCCCTCGCCGGTGCCCTGCAGCTCAACCAGCGTGCCGGCGTCGGTGGCCACCACGTTCATGTCCACCTCGGCCCCCGAGTCCTCCTCATAGGACAGGTCCAGCCGCACCCGGCCGCCGACCACCCCGACGCTCACCGCGGCCACCGAGCAGGACAGCGGCTGCGGGTCGTTGAGCTTCTTCGCCGCGCGAAGCCAGGTCACCGCGTCGGCCAGCGCGACGTAGGCGCCGGTGACCGCGGCGGTGCGGGTGCCGCCGTCGGCCTGGATCACGTCGCAGTCGATGGCGATGGTGTTCTCGCCGAGCGCGGCGAGGTCGATGCAGGCCCGAAGCGCCCGGCCGACCAGCCGGCTGATCTCATGGGTGCGGCCGCCGATGCGGCCCCGCACGGACTCGCGGTCGGAACGGGTATGGGTGGCCGAGGGCAGCATGGCGTACTCGGCGGTCACCCAGCCAAGGCCGGAGCCGACCCGCCAGCGCGGCACGCCGGTCTGCACGCTGGCCGCGCAGATCACCCTGGTCCGGCCGAACTCGACGAGCACGGACCCGGCCGGCCACGCCTGGTAGCCGCGGGCGATCCGCACGTCGCGCAGCTGGTCGTCGTTCCTGCCGTCGGCTCGGGACATGCGGTGCACCCTACGGCCGAACCGATCAACCATGGCGATCAGCCACGCTGCTGAACCGCGTCGCGGCGCACGCCGTACGCTCCCAGCGTGCTCCCCATCCAGCGGGACCTGATCACCATCGACGGGATCCCGGCACATCCGCTGCTGGTCCACGCGGTGGTCGTGCTGCTACCGCTGGCCGCGCTCGGCGGTCTGGTGATCGCCGCGCGGGCGAGCTGGCGCCGCCGGTTCGGCCCGGCGGTGCTCGCGCTGACCGCGGTCGGCGTGGCAGCCGTGCCGCTGGCCACCAGGACCGGCAACCAGCTCAAGAACGTGCTGCCGGCCAACCCCGCCATTGACCGGCACGCCGAGCTCGGCAACAACCTGCTGCCGTTCGCGCTGGCGTACGGGGTGGCCGTGCTGCTGCTGGTGATCGCCGGCCGGCTGGCCGACCGGGAGCGCGGCGCCGACACCGCAGCGGGGGCCTCTGCGGGGTCCGGGGACGGGGACGGCGCCCTGCGGGTCACCCGAACATGGCGGCGCGTCGCCATTGTGGCCGCCGCGCTGGTCGCCTTCACCGCCACCGCCGCCACCGTGCAGATCGTGCGGATCGGGCACAGTGGCTCGGCGGCCGTTTGGAAGGGCGTCGGCGGCGGGTCCTGAGCCCCGCGGTTACATCTCGGTTACACGTCGTAGCTGCGGCCGGCGGCGACCACGTCGACCGGGCCGTCGAACACCTCGCGCGCCTCGGCAAGCACCGCGGACGGGTCGGTCCACGGCGCGATGTGCGTGAGCAGCAGCCGTCCGGCACCGGCGGTGGCGGCGAGGCGGCCGGCTTGGACGCCGGAAAGGTGCAGGTCTTTCGGCCGGCTGGGATCGTCGGTCCAGGTCGCCTCGGCGAGCAGCAGATCGGCTCCGGCGGCCAGCTTGGACAGCTCGTCGCACGGTCCGCTGTCGCCGGTGTACACCAGCGTCGTGCCGCCCTGCCGCACCCGCAGCGCGTACGACTCGCACGGGTGCGCCACCGGTGCCGCGGTCAGCTCGAACGGCCCCATCCGCACAGCGCCGTTGGATAGCGGCCGGATGTCGAGCACGTCGGACAGGTCCGTCGTCGCCAGTTCGGCCGCCGACGGCGCGTACGCCCTGGCCAACCGGGTCGCCGTCTCCGACGGCCCGTACACCGGCAGGCGGCGCCGCGCTCCCGGTGGCGTCGGACGGTATCGCAGGTACACCACCAGCGCCGTCATGTCCGCGCAGTGATCGGGATGCAGGTGCGAGAGCGCCACCGCGTCCAGGACGAACGGGTCGATGTGGCGCAGCATGGCGCCGATCGTGCCGTTGCCCAGATCGAGTGCGATGGCGTGCTCGCCGGCCCGCACCAGGTAGCCCGCCGCCGGCGAGTCGGGGCCCGGCATGCTGCCGCTGCAGCCGAGCACGGTCAGGCGCATGCCGTTCATCCTGCACCGACCCGTGCCGGCGACGCCGGAGCACGTGCCGCGGCACACCGCACGCCGTCGTGGTGGGACCGCGCACGAACGCGACTGCAGTCAGGTCGCGCCGGGCTGCCGACCGGACTGGCGTCGCGTTCACGCGCGGCCGGCGACCGATACCCCGTCGAGCTGGGGGCCGAGGAAGCGCCTGGCCAGCCGGGCGAACTGGCCAGGGTCGCCGGTGGCCAGGAAGGTGTGCCGTGGCGGATCAGCTGGGTCGGCTGGGTCGGCTGGTTCGGCTGGGTCGGCTGGTTCGGCTGGGTCGGCTGGCTCCGCTGGCTCCGTGTCGACGAGCAGGTTCTGCTCGGTGAGCACGCGCAGCACGTCCTTGGCTGTCTCCTCGGCCGAAGACACCAGGGTGACATCCGGCCCGATCGCGAGCTGCAGCACGCCGGACAGCAGCGGGTAGTGCGTGCACCCGAGCACCAGGGTGTCCACGCCGGCGCGCTGCAGTGGCTCGAGGTAGCCCTGGGCGAGCCCGAGCACCTGCCGTCCGGAGGTGATGCCGCGCTCGACGAAGTCCACGAACCTGGGGCAGGCCACCGAGCTGACCCGGACATGTGCGGCGGCGGCGAAGGCGTCCTCGTAGGCACGCGAGGTGATGGTGGCCCTCGTGCCGATCACGCCGACCTGGCCGTTTCTGGTGGCGGCCACCGCCCGCCGCACCGCCGGCAGCACGACCTCGACCACCGGCACCTCGTAGCGTTCGCGAGCGTCGCGCAGGCACGCCGCGGATGCGGTGTTGCAGGCCAGCACCAGCATCTTCACGCCGTCGGCCACCAGCGCGTCGGCCACCGCCAGGGCGTGCCGGCGCACCTCGGCGATCGGCAGCGGCCCGTACGGCCCGTTCGCGGTGTCCCCGACGTAGCGGAGGCGTTCGCCCGGCAACTGGTCGATGATTGCGCGGGCGACGGTCAGTCCGCCGACCCCCGAGTCGAAGACCCCGATCGGGGCGTCCGTGGCTGGTGGCACGGCCGCCGAGGCTACGCCCAGAGCTGGCCGTCCAGGCGTTCCGCCGCCTCGTCCAGCTGGCCCGAGTAGGCGCCGGTGGACAGGTACTTCCAGCCGGCGTCCGCGACAACGAACGCCACGTCGGCGGCATCGCCAACGCCGGCTGCCTTCTCGGCGACGGCGAGCGCGGCGTGCAGCACCGCTCCGGTGGAGATGCCGGCGAAGATGCCCTCGACCTCGAGCAGCTCGCGGGTGCGGCGCAGCGCGTCGTACGAGCCGACCGAGAACCGGCCGGTGAGCACGTCCGGGTCGTACAGCTCGGGCACGAACCCCTCGTCGAGGTTACGCAGCCCGTACACCAGCTCGCCGTACCGCGGCTCGGCCGCGATGATCTGCACGTCCGGTTTCTGCTCGCGCAGGAACCGGCCGACGCCGACCAGGGTGCCGGTGGTGCCGAGCCCGGCGACGAAGTGCGTGATCGACGGCAGGTCGCGCAGGATCTCCGGCCCGGTGGTGCGGTAATGCGCGTCTGCGTTGGCCGGGTTGCCGTACTGGTAGAGCATGACCCAGTCCGGGTGCTCGGCCGCGAGCTGCCGGGCCACCGCGACCGCCTGGTTGGAGCCGCCGGCCGCCGGCGAGTAGACGATCTGGGCGCCGTAGGCGATCAGCAGCTGCCGGCGCTCGATCGAGGTGTTCTCTGGCATGACGCAGACCAACCGGTAGCCGCCGAGCTTGGCCGCCATGGCCAGCGATATCCCGGTGTTGCCCGAGGTTGGCTCGAGGATGGTGTCGCCGGGCTTGAGCTGGCCGTCCCGCTCGGCGGCGCGCAGCATGGCCAGCGCCGCCCGGTCCTTGATCGAGCCGGTCGGGTTGCGGTCCTCCAGCTTGGCCCACAGCCGTACGCTGTCGCTCGGCGACAGCCGCGGCAGCCCGACCAGGGGCGTCTCGCCGAGCGAGTCCAGGAAGGTGTCGTAGCGCGCCATGGGTCTCTGCCTTACCCGTGCCTTACCCGCCTGCCACGGCCGGCAGGATCGTCACGGTGTCGCCGTCGTTCACCGCGGCGTCCAGCCCACCGGCGAACCGCACGTCCTCGTCGTTGACGTAGACGTTGACGAACCGGTGCAGCGAGCCATTGGTCACCAGCCGGGCCTTGATGCCGGCGTGGTGTTCGTCCAGGTCGTCGATGATCTCGCCCAGCGTCTTGCCGGTGGACTCGACGGTCTTCGCGCCGCCGGTGTGGGTGCGCAGGATGGTCGGGATGGAAACGAACACAGCCATGGGACGTACTCCTCGGGAAGCGGCAGAGGTGGGCGCTAGCGGTGGGCGGAGCGCGGGCAGGCGCTACCGACAGTCGGGCACGTCGTCCGCGCCGGTGTGCGCGAACATGTAGGACTCGACCACCTCGACCGGCTCCTCGGTGACCCGGCCCTCGACGATGCGGTAGGACCGCAGCTCGTGCTGGGCGGGATCGCGGGTCGACACCAGCACGTAGTGCGCGTCCGGCTCGCTGGCCAGCCGGATGTCCGTGCGCGACGGGTACGCCTCGGTCGCCGTGTGCGAGTGGTAGATCACCACGGGCACCTCGTCGTTGCGCGCCATCTCGCGGTAGAGCCGCAGCAGGTCGCCCGACTCGAACTCGTAGAACGTCGGCGACCGGGCGGCGTTGACCATGGGGACGAACCGCTCCGGGCGGTCCGGGCCGTCCGGCCCGGCGATCACGCCGCAGGCCTCGTCCGGGTGGTCGCGCCGCGCGTGCGCCACCATCGCCTCGACGAGGTCCCGCCGGATCACCAACACGCCGTCCATGGTACGGAACCCGCCCACCCCTGGCGTCTCCGCGCGAGTTGACCTGGCTCACCCCATCCCGGCGTGTCCGCGCGAGCGGACACGTGTGTTCGCGCCGTCAGCACGTTTCGTCCCGGCGTGTCCGCGCGAGCGGACACGTGTGTTCGCAGCTACGGAACCTTGCGAACGTGCCCTGCCATGTGCACGGGACGCCGTTTCACGTGTCCGTACGCGCGGACACGCGGGAGGGGAGGGCCGACGGGTATCGGTCGCGGTACGCGGGCACGCCGCCGACGGAGGTGGCGGCGAGGACACCTCTGACCACCGCAGTGGCGAACGCCTCGGCGGCCGCGGCGCACAGCGCATTGAGCTCCGGCGGCGCCACCGGGCCCGCGGCCGCGGTGCCGGTGGCCAGGGCGAACACCGTGTCGCCGTCGAACATAGAGTGCGCGGGGCGCACGGCGCGGGCGAGGCCGTCGTGGGCGACCATGGCCAACCGGCGGCACTGCGCCCTGGTGAGCGCGGCGTCGGTGGCGACCACCCCGATCGTGGTGTTCAGCCGGCTGGCCACCGGCGGGGTGGCCGTGGCAGCGGCCGCCACCTCGGCGGGGTCCGGCGCCACCAGGCCGAGGTCGGCGGCCACCGCGGGCACCCAGGGCAGGCCGGTGTCGGGGTCGATCACCTCGCCCATGGGGTTGGCCGCCACCACGGCGCCCACGGTGTGCCCGGTGGCCAGCACGGTGCTCGCGGTGCCAACGCCGCCCTTGAGCCGTCCCGCGGTGGCGCCGGCGCCCGCGCCGACGCTCCCCTCCACCGGCACCGCCGCACCCGCCGAGGCCGCACCCGCCGAGGCCGCACCCGCCGAGGCCGC
>DASXTS010000396.1:0-9512 GCA_036505275.1 Pseudonocardiaceae bacterium | reverse complement strand
GCGACGGGTCGAAGGCGTCCACAGGTCTGTCCACAACTGTGCATGACAGTATGCCGAATGGCGGGTGCACCCCCGTGGTACCCCGACGTCCCTCGATCCGCGGTGCCGGCAGTCCCGCCCTCTCTACGAGCCGCTCCAACCGCGAGGGGGCACGCTAACAACCCTCGGCGCTTGCCACAAGATTCCAGAAGGAGCAAGCACCTACCCGCTACCGGCGTGTCGCGGCGCCGTGCCCCGTTTTGACGACCACGCGGATGGCTGGAGTAGCCTTGGCAGGTCTCCCGCGTGTCGGGTGCGCTGTGTTGCGCCCGCTGACCGATCCACTCTGGGTCAGGAGACGACAGACTTTGCAGCGCACCGATCGGGAGTAGGCGACCAAGTGAGCAAGGGCAAGCGCACGTTCCAGCCCAACAACCGCCGGCGGGCGCGAACCCACGGGTTCCGGCTGCGGATGCGGACCCGCGCCGGCCGGGCGATCCTCACCGCCCGCCGTCGCAAGGGCCGCGAGAAGCTGTCAGCCTGACCGATACGGTGCTTCCAGCTGCCGCCAGGATGACCAGACGCGTCGAGTTCGGCGCCGCGGTACGTCGCGGCCGCCGGGCCGGCCGGCCGACGCTGGTGGTGCACGCCCTGATCGAGCCGGGCGAACCGGCCGCGCCGGTGGCGGTCCCGCGGATCGGGTTCGTGGTGAGCCGGGCGGTCGGTGGCTCGGTGGTCCGCAACCGCGTCCTCCGCCGGCTGCGGCACCTGGTCCGCTCGCGGCTCTCAGTGCTGCCGGCCGGAACCCTGCTGGTGGTCAGGGCGCTGCCACCGGCGGCCACCGCGACCAGCGCCGAGCTGGCCATGGACCTGGACGCGGTGCTGCGCCGGCTCCGGCTGGCGGACGCCCATCGGGTCGCGCCGTGAACCGGGCGACCGCTGCCGCGGTGTGGCTTCTGGTGGCGGTGCTGCGGGGATACCAACGGTTCGTCTCACCGCTCATCCCGCCGAGCTGCCGCTTCCAGCCGTCCTGCAGCGCGTACGCGATCGAGGCGCTGCAGGTGCACGGGCCGCTGCGGGGTAGCTGGCTCACCGTGCGCCGGCTGTTGCGCTGCGCACCCTGGCATCCTGGAGGCTACGACCCGGTGCCGCCACCGGCTGAGCTTCCCATCGAGTCATCAGCCGAGCCAGCGGCAAGCACCACCGCGGCACCCGCCCCCGCCGAGGAGACCCTCTCGTGCTGAACTTCATCTATTACCCGGTATCGGCCATCCTTTGGTTCTGGCACAAGGTGTTCGGTGCCATCCCGTTCCTCGGGCCGAACAGCGGCATCGCCTGGGCGCTGTCCGTGATCTTCCTGGTGTTCACCCTGCGGGCGCTGCTGTTCAAGCCGTTCGTCTCGCAGGTGCGCTCGATGCGCAAGATGCAGGAGTTCGCGCCGCAGATCAAGAAGCTGCAGGAGAAGTACAAGGGCGACCGGCAGAAGCTGACCGCGGAGATGCAGAAGCTGCAGTCCGAGCACGGCGTGAACCCGCTCGGCGGCTGCCTGCCGATCCTTGTCCAGATCCCGGTGTTCATCGGCCTGTTCCAGGTGCTCAGGGAGTTCAAGCCGGGCAAGAACGAGAACTACATCTTCAACAAGCCCGAGGTCGCCTCGTTCATCGACGCCGATCTGTTCGGCGCGAAGCTCTCGGCGTTCATCCGGATGCCCGCGCACGAGCTCGCGGCGCTGGGCACCGACCGGCCGCACGTGATCGCGGTCGCGATACCGTTCATGATCGCGGCCAGCATCGCCACACACATCACAGCGCGGCACTCGGTCGAGCGGCAGAGCGCGGCCGCCGCGGCCAACCCGCAGGCCGCGATCATGAACAAGCTGATGCTATGGATCTTCCCGCTCGGCGTGTTGGTCGGTGGCATCTTCTTCCCGATCGCGATCCTGATCTACTGGCTGGCGAACAACGGGTGGACGCTCGGCCAGCAGTGGGTGGTGTACCGCAAGATCGATCGCGAGGAGACCGAGAA
This sequence comes from Pseudonocardiaceae bacterium, assembly GCA_036505275.1. Taxonomy (GTDB): domain Bacteria; phylum Actinomycetota; class Actinomycetes; order Mycobacteriales; family Pseudonocardiaceae; genus DASXTS01. The sequence goes on along the minus strand of DASXTS010000396.1, from coordinate 7,508 downwards.
GAAGGAGGCGGCGGCCGCGCAGCGACAGTCCCTCGCGCCCAGGCCGGGGCAGAAGCCGGTGCAGAAGGGCAAGCGCGGCGCCGACGCACAGCCATCTGAGGCGTCTACCGCTTCGGACTCGGTTACTGACTCGGACACCCCGAAAGCCCCGGACGCCCCCGGTGCCACCTCGACCGCCTCCGACGCACGGCCGGCCGACTCCCCCGCCGCCGGGAGGTCGGCCGACGGCCGCGGCGACACCGCCGGGCGGGAGGTCCAGGACGCCAAGGACGTTCCCAGCGTCGCCGCCAGTGGCCAGCCGCCGAAGGCGAGCGACAACGGATCGCAGCCGCAGCAGCGCAGGCAGCCGCAGCGCGTGCCGCAGAAGAAAGGCCGCAAGCGGCGCTGATCCGTCGCGGCCAAGCCGACGTGCGTGGAGAGGAGACTGCCGTGTCCGACACCCTGGAGGTGGGTGCCAGCCCCGGCGCGGATCCCGACGACAGGGCGGGTTCCACCGTGGACGCCCCGGCCGGGCAACGCAATGGCACCGCAGCGTCCGCCGAGGACCTGCTGGTCCGCGAGGGGGACATCGCGGGCGACTACCTGGAGCGCCTGCTCGACCTGCTGGACTACGACGGTGACATCGACCTCGATGTCGAGGCGAGCCGGGCGGTGGTCAGCATCGACGGCGGCGAGGACCTGCAGAAGCTCGTCGGCCCGAACGGGTCGGTGCTCGAGGCGCTGCAGGAGCTGACCCGACTCGCGGTCCAGCAGGAAACCGGCACCCGCAGCCGGCTGATGCTCGACGTAGCGCAATGGCGGGCGGGACGCCGCACCGAGCTGGCCGAGATCGGTCGCAGCGCGGCCGAGACGGCGTTGTCGACGGGAGACTCGGTGAAGCTGGCACCAATGACGCCGTTCGAGCGCAAGGTTGTGCACGACGCGGTGGCGGGCGTCAAAGGCGTGCACAGCGAGAGCGAGGGCGAGGAGCCGCGCCGCCGCGTGGTGGTCTTCCGGTCGGCCTAGAAGCGGCACGAGTGCCGGACGATGTCTCCGCGCCACCGGCCGCGGCCGAGCTGGTGTTCGGCGCGCGGCTACCGCTGGCGGTCCGCTACGCAACGGCGCTCGCCGGCTCCGGAATGGAGCGCGGGCTGATCGGTCCGCACGAGATGGACCGGCTGTGGGAGCGGCACCTGCTGAACTGTGCGGTGATCGGCGAGGTGATCGCCGACGGCGCGAGGGTAGTGGACCTCGGCTCCGGTGCCGGCCTGCCGGGGCTGCCGCTGGCGCTGGCTCGGCCCGAGCTGGAGGTCACCCTGCTGGAGCCGATGGCCCGACGGGTGGCCTGGCTGCGCGAGGTGATCGGCGAGCTTGACCTGCCGGTGCGGGTAGTGCGCGGGCGGGCGGAGGAGCCGGCGGTGCGCGCACAACTCGGCGGCGTTGACGTGGTGGTGGCTCGCGCCGTCGCTCCGCTGGCCCGGCTGGCCGGCTGGGCGCTGCCGCTACTGGTCGAGGGCGGCCTGATGGTGGCCATGAAGGGCCGGACGGCCGCCGTTGAAGTGGACCGCGACCGCGCGGCGGTTGGCGCACTTGGCGGACGCGCGGTGCGGGTGCACGAATGTGGCGAGGGAATCGTGGATCCTCTTAGCAGGGTCGTCATCGTCTCGCGGGACACTGGGCCGCCGTCGCGCGGCAGGGACGCGGGCCGGCGCGATCCGCGGGTACCGAGGAGGAGGCGTTCGTGAGCGTGGGCCGGGAGCGGACGGCGGCCGGTGTCGCCGTTTCACGTGAAACGGCGACACCGAGCGAGGCGGCACCCGCCGGGCACGACGGCTGGACGCCGATCGCCGAGGAGGCTGCACGCGCCGCTCGCGTGCTGCACCCGGACTCGTATCGGTTGCCGCGGCCGGCGCGCCGGCGGGTGATCACCGTGGCCAACCAGAAGGGCGGCGTCGGCAAGACCACCAGCGCAGTCAACGTGGCCGCTGGCCTCGCACTGCAAGGACTTCGGGTGCTGGTCGTCGACCTCGACCCGCAGGGCAATGCGAGCACGGCGCTGTCCGTCGAGCACCGCTCCGGCACGGCGTCGATCTACGAGGTGCTGCTCGGCGAGATCGGGCTGCACGATGCGGTCCAGCAGTGCCCGCACTCGGAGAATCTGCTGTGCGTGCCGGCCACGATCGACCTGGCCGGCGCCGAGATCGAGCTGGTGGCCATGGTGGCCCGCGAGTCGAGGATGAAGGAGGCGCTGGCGCCGGAGGCGGTGGATCGGCTCGAGGTGGACTACGTCCTGATCGACTGCCCGCCGTCGCTCGGCCTGCTCACGGTGAACGCCATGGTTGCCGCGAACGAGGTGTTCATCCCCATCCAGTGCGAGTACTACGCGCTGGAGGGGCTCGGCCAGCTGATCAGCAACATCGAGTTGGTGCAGCGGCACCTCAACCCGTCACTGACCATCTCCACCATCCTGTTGACGATGTACGACGGCCGCACGAAGCTCGCCGATCAGGTGACCAGCGAGGTCCGCGGCCACTTCGGCGACCTGGTGCTGCGGACCGTCATCCCGCGCAGCGTCAGGGTTTCCGAGGCACCGGGGTACGGCCAGACGGTGCTGACCTACGATCCGGGATCGCGCGGCGCGATGAGCTACCTGGACGCGGCCAGGGAGATCGCCATGCGTGGCAATGGGGAGGAGAGCGCATGACCGATTCACGCAAGGGCGGGCTGGGCCGTGGCCTCGCGGCGCTCATCCCGACCGGCCCGTCGGCGGGGGCCGGCACCGCGGCAGAACGGGTGGCCCGGCTTCGCCGGCCGGCCCCGATCGGCCCGCCGGTCGATCTGAGCACGGCGGCGTTGGCGGTTTCACGTGAAACCACAACCATCGACGTGTCCATCGGCGCGATCTACCGCGAGGTGCCGATCGAAGCCGTTCGACCCAACGCCAGGCAGCCGCGGCAGGTCTTCGACGAGCAGGCGATGTCCGAACTGGCGCACTCGATCCGCGAGTTCGGTCTGCTGCAACCGATCGTGGTCCGTGAGACCGGCTTCGGCTCCTATGAGCTGGTCATGGGTGAGCGCCGGTGGCGGGCGGCACAGGAGGCCGGCCAGGACCGCATTCCGGCGATCGTGCGGCAGACCGCGGACAACGCGATGCTGCGCGACGCCTTGCTGGAGAACATCCACCGGGTGCAGCTCAACCCGCTGGAGGAGGCGGCCGCCTATCAGCAGCTGCTGGACGAGTTCGAGGTCACCCACGAGGAGCTGGCCGACCGCCTCGGCCGCAGCCGCCCGGCGATCACCAACACCATCCGGTTGCTCAAGCTGCCGGTCGCGGTGCAGCGACGAGTGGCAGCAGGAGTGCTGTCGGCCGGCCACGCCCGCGCCTTGCTCGCCCTCGAGGACGCTGGCGCGCAGGAGGATCTGGCGGCGCGGATCGTAGCCGAGGGCATGTCCGTGCGGGCCACCGAGGAGGCCGTGCTGCTGGCCCGCGGCGCGGCGCCGATCCGGCCGAGACCGCCGCGGCGCAAACCGCTGCAGGCGCCGGGGTTGCAGGATCTCGCGGAGCGGCTGTCGAACACCTTCGACACCCGAGTCAAGGTCGAGCTGGGCCGCCGCAAGGGCCGCATCGTCGTGGAGTTCGGCTCGGTCGACGACCTGGAGCGCATTGTGGCGCTCATGCACCGCGACCAGCCGGTGGCGCCGGCTCGCCCATTTGGCGACGATGTGACATTCACCCAGTAGGAATGGGGAAATTCCACATCCTCGGGGCCGTCCTCGCCATCGGCGCCACCATCGGCGCCACCATCGGCGCCGCGCAGTCAGGTGAACCCATCGGGTGAACCAGGACCGCACCCTGGTGCATATCGGTCCCGGCGATTCCTCCGAATCGGGTAGAAATCGGATGCGCCCGGCCGGGCCGGCCATCAGGCTGATCCCGCCAGACTGATCACCGGGCAGGGAGCGTGACCGTGCCGGATGTGCGGCCGTACCTCGGCATGCCGGTCGGTTGGCTGGCCGTGCTGCTCGTGGTGGTCTGTGCCCTCGAGGCCACGCTACTGCTCGGCACCCTGCTGCCCGGCGAGGTCGTGCTGGTGCTGGCCGCCGGTGCGGCGGCTTGGCAGCACCTGCCGCTGGTGGTGCTGGCCGCGTCAGCGGGGTCTTTTCTCGGGCAGGCTGGCGGTTACTGGCTCGGACTGCGCACCGGCGATCGGATCAGGTGCAGCCGGCTGGGCCGCCGGCTCGGCGCGCACCGATGGCGCCTCGGCGAGCTGCTGATGCGGCGCGCCTCGTTCACCGCGATGATCGCTGTGCGGTTCGTGGCCGTGGGGCACACGCTGGCACCGGTCGCTGCCGGCGCGCTGCGGATGCGGCCACGGCGGTTCGTCGCGCTCACCGCGGTGGCGTCGGTGGTCTGGGCGGCGGTGTGGGCCGCGGTCGGCGTGGTGGCCGATGCCACCGGCAGGGCCGTGAACAGCCCGCTGCTCGCCATGGTGCTCACCACCGTCGGCGTCGTCGTGGCCGGCGCTGCACTGGCCACCATGGCGCCCCGCGTCACCCGCGACGACGTTTCACGTGAAACGGCCGAGGCCCTGCGAAACCCGGCCGACGTCCTGCGAGATCCGGCCGAGGCTTGAGGCCTGTCCTGCGAGATCTTTTAGCCTTTAGCCGCGGGCGATGGCCCGCTCGATGAGCTCCCGGAACACCGCGCCCATCGTGGAGCCGTACTCCTCGACGGCCATCGGCAGCAGCGAGGTCTCCGTGAGCCCTGGCGACACGTTCACCTCGAGGAACTGCACCGGACCGCCGTCGGGCGGCACGATGGCGTCGGTGCGCGAGACGTCCCGCAGGCCGAGCACGGTGTGCGCCCGAACCGCGAGGTCGGCCACCGACTTGGCCACCGCCGGCTCGAGCCGCGCCGGGCAGTGGAAGGTGGTGAAGCCGGCGGTGTAGCGGGCGGCGTAGTCGTACACGCCGCTCTCCGGCTCGATCTCGACTGCGGGCAGCGCCTGCGGCCCCTCGGCGGTGTCGATCACGGTGACGGCCACCTCGACGCCGTCGACGAACCGCTCGGCCAGCACCGTGTCCGAGTAGGCCAGGCAGCCCACCATGGCGGTTGGCAGCTCGGCCTCCGCCCGCACCACCAGAGCGCCGAGCGCCGACCCGCCCTGGTCCGGCTTGAGCATGAGCGGCAGGCCCAGTCGATCCACCAGCGCGTCCAGCATGACCTGCGCGCCGAGATCGCGGAACGTCGACTGCGGCAGGGCGACCCAGTCCGGCGTGGTCAGGCCCTCCTCGACGAGCCGCGCCTTGGCGATCGGCTTGTCCCAGGCCCGCCGGCACGCCGCGGCGTCGGTGCCGACGAACGGCACGCCCAGCATCTCGAGCACCGACTGCACGGCGCCGTTCTCCCCGGCCCCGCCGTGCAGGGCGACCACCACAGCATCCGGCCGCCGGGTGATCAACCGCCCGACCAACGAGCCGTCTGCATCCCATTCCTCCACGATCAGCCCGGTGTCCCGCAGCGCGGCGGCCAGCCGCCGTCCCGATCGGATCGACACGTCCCGCTCGTGCGAGAGCCCCCCAGCCAGCACGGCGACGGTCCGCTCGCTCACCAGTTTCCTCCAGACCAAGAACGGCTCGGTGTCACCACGGTGTCACCACCGGGCCCATGGATGTCACGCGGTGTCGGGTGCCGGTGACTGCGGTCCGGGCAGCCTACGCTCGTGCACCGACCCGAAGGTGCGCAGCAGTTCCAGCTCGCCGGCCAGCACCGAGGCCAGCCGCCGGACCCCCTCCTTGATCCGCTCGGGGGTCGGGTAGCAGAAGGACAGCCGCAGCTGCCGGCTGCCGAACGAGTCCGCGTAGAACGCCGTACCCGGCACGTACGCCACCCGTTCGGTGACCGCCCGCGGCAGCATCGCCTTGGTGTCCAGGCCCTCGGGTACGGTCAGCCAGACATAGAAGCCGCCGTCCGGGTGGGTCCAGTGGCAGCCGTCGGGCAGGTGATGCTCCAGGGCGGCCAGGGTGGCGTCCCGGCGCTCCCGGTAGGCCTCCCGGTACAGCTTGATCTGGCCCTTCCAGTCGTGCGCCGCCAGGTACCGGGACACCACGGCCTGAGTGAACGCCGGTGGGCACAGCGTGGCCGACTCGGCGGCCAGCACCAGTTTCTCCCGCACCGCGTGCGGCGCCAGCGCCCAGCCGACCCGCAGCCCCGGCGCGAAGGTCTTGGAGAACGAGCCGAGGTAGACGACGTTGTCCGTGTCCATCGAGCGCAGCGCCGGGTAGATCTGTGCATCGAAGCCGAGCAGCCCGTACGGGTTGTCCTCGACGACGAGCAGCCCGTGCGTGGCGCAGATCTGCAGGATCTCCGCCCGCCGCCGTACCGCCAGGGTCACCCCGGCCGGATTGTGGAAGTTCGGGATGGTGTACAGGAACTTCGGCCGCCGGCCCTGCGACGCCAGCGCGGCCAGCGCATCCCGCAGCGCCGACGGCACCAGCCCCTCGTCGTCCATTTCCACGTGCACGACATTGGTCTGGTACGCCACGAACGTGCCCAGCGCGCCGACATAGGACGGTGCCTCGGCGACCACCACATCGCCCGGGTCGCAGAAGATCCGGGTGACCAGGTCCAGCGCCATCTGCGAGCCGACGGTGACCACGACGTCGTCGGCATGCGCCCGGATGCCCTCGATCGCCATCACGTCGCAGATCTGCTCCCGCAGCGTCTGCAGCCCTTGTGCGGAGCCGTACTGCAGCGCGGTCAGCCCGTCGCTGACGACCAGATCGCGCAGTTCGGAGGCCAGTGTGTCCAGTGGCAACGCGGCGAGGTGCGGCATGCCACCAGCCAGTGAGACCACCTCCGGCCGGCTGGCGACCGCGAACAGCGCGCGGATCTCCGACGCCGTCATGCCGGCGGTGCGCTGGGCGTAACGGGACAGATGCGGGTCCAGGCTTCGCCCGCCCCGGCCAACGACCGCGGTCTCGCGCTCCGGTTTCGTCATCGCAGCTCCGTCGCTCCGGTTTGCCGTCGTCCGAGTGTAAGCGCACCGCTCACTACTCGTAGTCACGAAGGCAACACTCCTTTGCCCCATATGCCGGCCTGGCGGGTCGCCCTTACGCCTTCCGGGCGAGACCGGTAGCGCCTATCCTTGACGGCGGGACACGACCGGTATTCGACCGCGGTCCTAGAGCCAGGCGCAGCTGGAGGTGTGGTGTCACGTCGTGTGTCTGGCGTCACCCTGGACAATCTCGGCGATCTACCCAAGAAGTGCCGGCACTGCGTGTTCTGGGAGCTCGCGCCGCACCTGAAGGAGCAGGCCGAGGAGTTCGGGCAGACCGATCTGGAGAAGGAGGCCTGGGTCTCCAGCGTGCTGCTGGAGTGGGGCTCTTGCGGGAAGATCGTCTATGCGGACGGCGTGCCGGCCGGGTACGCGCTGTACTCCCCGCCGAACGCGGTGCCGCGCGCCGCCGCATTCCCCACCGGCCCGGTCAGCGCGGACGCCGTGCTGCTGACCACGCTCATGGTGCGC
>DASXTS010000395.1:0-14404 GCA_036505275.1 Pseudonocardiaceae bacterium | reverse complement strand
GATGGGTCGGCCTGGGTCGGCCGCGCTACGGCCGCGCAGCACGGTCCCGTTCCGCTGCACGACGACTGGATCAAGCAGGCCAGCGCCGGCCCCGAGAAGGTGGCGGCCCTGTGGTCCGGTCGTCCGTTCTCCCTGCTGCTGGCCACCGGGCTGGTGTACGACGTGCTCGACCTGTCCGCGGAGATCGGCAGGCACACGGCCGCCGAGCTGCGCAATGTCGGGTTCCCGGCACCCATCGCGGCCACTCCGACCGGCCGTTGGCTGTTCCCGGTGATCGCCGGCGAGCCGCTGTGCGCGGACCTCGCCAGCCACCCAGAGGTGGTGCTGCACGGGCTCGGCAGTTGGATTCCCTTGCCGCCCTCGCCCTTCGTGCACGGGGTCGTGCACTGGCGGGTCAAGCCGGAGGTCTCCGGTTGGCACGTGCCGCGCTCGACGGATGTACAGCAGGCCGTTCTGGACGCCCTGTACAGCCGGCGGCCCACCGAGGCGGGCACAGCGGTGCTCGCCGCAACGACACGCAGCCATCGATGAACGGGTAGCCGCTTCCCCAGCGCACCGCAGCTGCGTGTCCGCGGCCGGCGCAGCGGGGTGGATCCGCCGAAACCCAGGGCGTAGATCTCCCCGCCGCGCCGGCCGCGTCGTTTCAACCGATCATTCGAGGTAGCCGAGGACGGTGTCGAGGAGCTGGAGGGCGCCGGACTTGTCGAGCGGCTCGTTGCCGTTGCCGCACTTGGGGGATTGGACGCAGGACGGGCAGCCGGCCGGGCACTCGCAGGCGGCGATGGCGTCTCGGGTGGCGGCCAGCCAGGGGCGGAGGGCAGCGTGCCCGCGGTCGGCGAAGCCGGCACCACCGGGGTGGCCGTCGTGGACGAACACGGTGGCCTCGCCGGTGTCCGGGTGCAGCGCGGTGGAGACGCCGCCGATGTCCCAGCGGTCGCACACGGCGAAGAGCGGCAGCAGGCCGATGGCGGCGTGCTCAGCGGCGTGCAGGGCGCCCGGCACCCGCGCCGCGTCCAGCCCGGCGGCGGCCAGCAGCGACGATGAGACCGTGTACCAGACCGCACGGGTGCGCAGGCAGCGCGGCGGCAGGTCGAGCGGCACGTGGTCGAGCACCTCGCCGGACGGCAGCCGGCGCAGGTAGCCGACGACCTGCGAGGTGACCTCCACCTCGCCGAGGGCCACCCCGACCGGGCCGAACCGGGCCGAGGAGAGCACCGAGACCACCGCGATGTCCACCACCTCGCGGGCCGACGTGTTCCACGACGGTTCCTCGGCGTGCACCAGGGCCAGCGACTCGTCGAGCTCGAGGGCGTCGACCACATAGGAGCGGCCCTGGTGCAGGTAGACGGCGCCGGGGTGCACCTGGGTGTGCGCCGACGACGGGTCGATGGTGCCCAGCATGCGGCCGGTGTCGGACTCCACCACCACGACCTGCGTGCCGCCCGAGCCGCGGATGTCGACGGTGCCGTGCGGCCGTTCGCGGGCGACCGCCCAGAACCAGCCGGCGGCCCGCCGCCGCAGGTAACCCTGCGTCACCAGCGAGTCCAGCGCCGCGGGCGCCGACGAGCCGAACAAGGACGGCACCTCGGCCTCGGTCAGCGGGAGCTCGGCGGCGGCGCAGGCGAGCTGGGGCTCGAGCACGTACGGGTTGGCCGGGTCCAGCACGCAGGCCTCCAGCGGCCGGCCGAGCAGCGCCGACGGGTGGTGCACGAGGTAGGTGTCCAGCGGGTCGTCGCGGGCGACGAAGATGACCAGCGCACCGTCGCCGGAGCGGCCGGCCCGGCCGGCCTGTTGCCAGAACGACGCAACCGTACCGGGGAAGCCGGCGACCACCACGGCGTCCAGCCCAGCGATGTCCATCCCGAGCTCGAGCGCGTTCGTCGACGCGAGGCCGAGCAACTCGCCGGTGGCGAGCGCCTGCTCCAGCGCGCGCCGCTCCTCCGGCAGGTAGCCGGCCCGGTAGGCGGCCACCCGGTCGCGCAGCTCCGGTGACACCTCGGCCACCAGCCGCCGCGCACCCAGCGCGGTCAGCTCGCAGCCACGGCGGGAGCGCACGAACGCGATTGTGCGGGCCCCCTCGACCACCAGGTCGGCGAGCAGGCGTCCGCTCTCCGCACCGGCCGACCGGCGCACCGGCGCGCCGTTCTCCCCGGCCAGCGAGTGCAGCAGCGGCGGTTCCCACAACGCCACCGTGCGGGTGCCACGCGGCGAGCCGTCCTCGGTCACCGCGGTGACCGGCAGCCCGAGCAGCACCGAGCCGAACGACGCCGGCGCCGCGGTGGTTGCCGAAGCCATCACGAACACCGGTGACGCGCCGTACCGCGCCGCCACCCGGCGCAGCCGCCGCAGCAGCAGCGCCACGTGCGAGCCGAACACGCCGCGGTAGGTGTGGCACTCGTCCACCACCACGTAACGCAGCCGCCGCAGCCACGAGGACCAGCGGCCGTGCCCCGGCAGGATCGAGCGGTGCAGCATGTCCGGGTTGGTGAACACCCAGCGGGCGTGCGCGCGCACCCAGTCACGCTCGGCCAGCGGGGTGTCCCCGTCGAACGTCGCGGCCCGTAGCCCAACCGGCCCACCCAGGCCGAACGAGGACAGGGCGCGCAGCTGGTCGGCGGCCAGCGCCTTGGTCGGTGACAGGTACAGCGCGGTGGCGCGCCGGTCGACGGTGAGCGCGGACAGCACCGGCAGTTGGTAGGCCAGCGACTTGCCGGACGCCGTGCCGGTGGCGACGATCACATGCACGCCACGCCAGGCCGCGTCCGCCGCCGCCAACTGATGCGACCACGGCGCCTTGATCCCCGCCGAACGCAACGCGTCCACCACGGCCTGCGGTGTCCAGTCCGGCCAGTCCACCGTGCACGCCGCGCGGGCCGGCAGCACCTCGACGTGGGTCAGCGGCGACTCGCCCTCCGGCGTGCCGGCCAGCACACGCCGAAGCAACCACGCGCCGCGCTCGTCAGCGTGTTCGTCAGTGTGTTCGTCAGTGTGTGCGTCAGTGGGACCGCTCATCGCCAGGGCAGCCTACGGCGAGCGGCGGCGCGATGAAGCACCGAAGCCAGGGGCAGACTCTGTTGCGATGGCGGTGGTCAAAGGCCCATCAACGGGCCAATGGTGGTACTTGGAGGCGCACCATGGCTGGCGGGGACACCGCGTCGCCGAGTACGCCCAACGACGGGGGCGCTGCCAGCACGAACCGGACAAACGCCTAGACTGGCCCATCGTGTCGCCGCTCGAACCGAGCGAGCGTAGTTCCGTGCGCGCCGCGAGCCGGCGTGCACCGCGTTTCGGAACCACCAGGAGGACGGATGTCCCGGCTCACCCTCGCGGCGGGCTCCCTCGAGCTGTCCGGAGGTGACCGCGGCGTGGTCGCCGTGGTCGCCGTGATCGCCCTCGCGGCGCTCGCCGTCGGGTACGTATTGCGGCGCGAGGTGCTGGCCGCCGGCCAGGGCACCGCGAAGATGCAGAGCATCTCGGAGGCGGTCCAGGAGGGCGCTGCCGCGTACCTCAACCGGCAGTTCCGCACGCTCAGCGTCTTCGCCGTCGTCGTGTTCGGGCTGCTGTTCCTGCTGCCGGCCGATGACGTGGCCCAGCGCGTCGGGCGATCAGCGTTCTTCCTCGTCGGCGCGGCTTTCTCGGCCACCATCGGATACCTCGGCATGTGGCTGTCGACCAGGGCCAACGTCCGGGTTGCCGCCGCGGCCAACGAACCGCAGGGCCGGGAGAAGGCCATGCGGATCGCGTTCCGCACCGGTGGCGTGGTCGGCATGGCGACGGTCGGGCTGGGCCTCTTCGGCGCGTCGCTGGTGGTGCTCGTCTACGCCGGGCACGCGCCGAAGGTGCTGGAGGGCTTCGGCTTCGGTGCGGCGCTGCTGGCGATGTTCATGCGGGTCGGCGGCGGCATCTTCACCAAGGCCGCCGACGTCGGCGCCGACCTGGTCGGCAAGATCGAGCAGGGCATCCCAGAGGACGACCCGCGCAACGCCGCCACCATCGCCGACAATGTCGGCGACAACGTCGGCGACTGCGCCGGCATGGCCGCCGACCTGTTCGAGTCCTATGCGGTGATGCTGGTCGCCGCGCTCATCCTGGGCAGCGCCGCGTTCGGCGTGCAGGGCCTGTTGTTCCCGCTCATCGTGCCGGCGATCGGCGTGGTCACCGCCGTGATCGGGGTGTACCTGACCAGGGCCCGCGAGGGCGAGAACGGGCTGCGCGCGATCAACCGGTCGTTCTACGCGTCGGCGCTGATCTCGGCGGTGCTGTGCACCGTCGCCGCGTTCGTCTACCTGCCGACCAGCTTCCGCGAGCTCACCGGCCCCGGCGAGCCCGACCTGGCCGGCAACCCGGCCGCGATCGCCGCCACCGGCGTCATCATCGGCATCGTGCTCGCCGGCATCATCCTGTGGCTGACCGGCTACTTCACCGGCACCGAGCACCGCCCGGTCATCGATGTCGGGAAGACGTCGCTGACCGGCCCGGCGACCGTGATCCTGGCCGGCATCTCGGTCGGCTTCGAATCCGCCGTGTACACCGCCCTGGTGATCAGTGGCGCCGTGTACGCCGCGTTCCTGCTCTCCAGCAGCGTCACCGTGGCGCTGTTCGCCATCGCGCTGGCCGGCACCGGCCTGCTCACCACCGTCGGCGTGATCGTCGCCATGGACACGTTCGGCCCGGTCAGCGACAACGCCCAGGGCATCGCCGAGATGTCCGGCGACGTCACGGGCCCTGGCGCGGCCATCCTCACCGAGCTGGACGCGGTCGGCAACACCACCAAGGCCATCACCAAGGGCATCGCGATCGCCACCGCGGTGCTCGCCGCCACCGCGCTCTTCGGCTCGTACAACGACTCCATCAGGCAGGCGCTGCGCGAGGCCGGGCAGACGTTCGATCCGGTGAACTTCGTGGTCTACGCCCCGAACATCCTGGTCGGCATCGCCGTCGGCGCCGCCGTGGTGTTCATGTTTTCCGGCCTGGCGATCAACGCGGTGACCAGGGCGGCCGGTGCCATCGTCTTCGAGGTGCGGCGCCAGTTCTCCAGTGACCCCGGCATCATGGCCGGCACCACCCGGCCCGAGTACGGCAGGGTCGTCGACATCTGCACCCGCGACTCGCTGCGCGAGCTGGCCACCCCCGGTCTGCTCGCGGTGATGGCGCCGATCGCGGTCGGCTTCGGCCTCGGCGTCGGCCCGCTGGCCGGCTACCTGGCCGGCGCCATCGTCACCGGCACCCTGATGGCGGTCTTCCTGGCCAACTCCGGCGGCGCGTGGGACAACTCCAAGAAGCTCGTCGAAGACGGCCACCACGGCGGCAAGGGATCCGACGCGCACTCCGCGACCATCATCGGGGACACCGTCGGCGACCCGTTCAAGGACACCGCCGGACCGGCGATCAACCCGCTGATCAAGGTGATGAACCTGGTCAGCCTGCTGATCGCGCCGGCGATCGTGACGTTTTCCGTCGGCGACGACGCCTCGCCAGGGGTGCGCGCCCTGGTGAGCATCGTGGCCGCCGCCGTGATCGTCAGCGCGGTCGTGGTGGCCAAGCGGCGCACCACCGCGATTGGCGCCGAGGCCCCGGCTCCGCAGATCACCGGCTAGCCGGGCCCGCCGTTCGTTCGCGGCGCGGTTCGCGGTACTCATGGCCCAAGGGTGGGTACACCCCGTTGCGGGTCCGGTTCGGCGTGGTTGCCGGCGGGTCGCGTCCACCCGGTCGGCCGCCCACGCGACCGAGTGACCACCGCCGATGGATAGGGTCCGCCATCGATGTCACCTGGTGTCACCATCCGCGAGAGGAAGTCAGGTTATGAGGCGCAGGCTCCCCGTGGTGGCCATGCTGGCCGCCACGCTGTCCATCGCCGCGCCGTCCGTGGCGGCCTGTGGCGGTTCCGGCACCTCGAGCGGGTCCGCCACCGGCGGCACCACGACCTCCAGCGCGCCGACGGTCACCACGACGAGTGGCTCGGCGACATCGGGGGACGCCTCCGTCGCCTGGGTCGACAAGGTGTGCGGCGAGATGCTCAAGGTCACCGAGACGCAGATCACTCCGCCGCCCAACCTGTCCAGCTCCGATCCGGCGCAGGCGCTCAAGGCGTTCGACCAGTACGTCAACGCCAACATCAACGTGGTGGACCAGACCATCACCAACCTGCGCAACGTCGGACCCTCGCCGATCGCCGGCGCGGACCAGGCGCTGACCCAGCTGGTCAATGGCCTGGAGTCGGTGAAGAAGGGCTACCAGGCCACCAGGGACGCCTTCGCCAAGGTCAACCCGAACGACCCGCAGGCCGCGCAGGCCGCCATGATGCAGGCGTTGTCCGGCCTCAGCCAGGGCGGTGAGGAGCTCAGCAGGGCGCTGAACTCCATCGATTCCAATCCGGCCATCAAGGAGGCCGGCAAGAAGGCGCCTAATTGCCAGAAGCTCGACACCGGCTCATCGTCGACTACCACAACGACGTCGTAGCGGCCACTCGTCGTCGTGGTGGTGAACCGTCGTCGTGGTGGTGAACCGTCGTCGTGGTGGTCAACCGACGTCGTGGTGGTCAACCGACGTCGTTGCCGTCACTCGGCGGCGCGCCGCGCACACCATGTCGAACGTCCGTTCTAGGGTTCGGCGCCGTGCGCCAGCTCTCGTTCTTCTCGGTGGACGCCCGGCCGCCGGTGGTCGCCGACCTGGCGGGCATGCTCTGCGGGCCGGGGCAGACCGTGCGCTTCGGCGGCGGTGGCTCGGCGCGGCTGAGTGTGGTCGTCGCCGAGCCGTGGCGGGCCGCTGCGGTGGCCGGCGAGTGCGCCCTGCGCGGCGTGCTCGCCGAGCTGGCCACCTCCGACGAGGGCCTTCCGTTGGTGCGCACGGCCTTCCGCGCCGACCTGGCCGAGCTGGCCGCCGCCTGGACCCGCGGCGCCGTGAAGGCAGTGCCGGCCGGCTTCGTGCCGGACGGGGGGACGCTCCGGTTGTGGGCCCAGGTCGCCGGGCGCCGTGACGGCCGCGGCTACCTCCTCGGGCTCGACCCGCGTGCCCCCGACACCCACGAGCCGCTCGCAGCCGCGCTGGCCAGGGCCGGCCTCACCCCCGTGCTGCTCGGCCCACGCGGCGGCGGCCCGGCCGCCCGGATCACCGGCCGGCGCCGCATGGCCCGCCTCGCCGAGCTGGTCGGCAACGCTCCGCCCATCGCCCCAGCCGACGTCTGGCCCCCCGACTGAACCCCTCCGTCGCCGGCCCCGGTCGCTGGCGTGTTGGCCGGCGTGTTCGCCGGTTGGGGCGCCCGTGTTGGGCGCTTTGGTCGCCGACCTCGCCACCCTCGGCGGCGGGTTCGCCGGTTGGGACGCCCGTGTTGGGCGTTCCGGTACATTCGCGGCCCCTTCGTCGGCCTTCGAGAGCCCCGGGACCCGACCGGCGCATCACCGGAGTGCCAAGCACGGTGTTCCGAACCGGCGGACACGCCCGCCCGAACCGCCCAAGACGACTGTCCCAACCGCCCAAGACGACTGTCTCAACCTGCGGACACACGTGTCTGACCACGCGGACACGCCGGGGCAGAGGCGGGGGCAGAGGCGGGGGCAGAGGCGGGGTCAGAGGCGGGCGGCGATGAGGTCCGCGGCGCGGCGGAGCGTACGGAGATCCGCATCGGTGGCGTCGGCGAGCAAGGCGCTTACGGCACGCACCCTCGCCGCGCGGCCGCGCTCGAGCAGGTGCCGGCCCGCGGTAGTGGCGGAGACCATGACGACCCGCCGGTCCGAAAGGGAGCGCGTGCGAGCCGCGAGCCCGGCCGCCTCCAGGGACGCGACCATCTTGGTGATGGCCGGCGGGGACACCTGCTCCAGTTCGGCCAGCCGGGTCACGGGCAGCGGCCCGGCAAAGACCAGGACGGAGAGCAGGGAAGCGCGCGGCCCGTCGAGGTCGAGCACGCCGTCGGCCCGCCGGGCCAGCCGCAGCAGCCGCAGGGCTGCCGAGTGCAGCAGATTGGCGGTCTCGTGTCGCTGGTCTGCCGGCACTCCGTCCGGCAGCGCCGGCAGCCCAGGTCCGTGCTGGTGCGCCGGCTGATGCCCGCGCCGGCCCGGCCGTTGACCGTGATCCTTCACCATGGTTATCCTTTAACTCCGGTTAAGGAACCGTAGGGCCAGGATAGGGGCTGTCATGGCACTCGGACCAGTGGGTCAGATCCACATCAGCGTCAGCGACGTCGACCGGTCGGTCGCGTTCTACCGCGACGTGCTCGGCATCCAACTGCTGTTCCAGGTGCCGAACATGCCGATGGCGTTCTTCGCGAGCGGGCAGGTCCGGCTCTACCTCGGCGTCCCGGAGAACCAGGACTTCACCAGCAGGTGCGTGCTGTACTTCACGGTCGACGACATCGACGCCGAGTACGCGCGGCTGCGGGACGAGCACGGGTTGGCGTTCGAGGGCAGGCCGCACGTGGTGCACCGGGACGGCGGCATGGCGCTGTGGATGACGTTCTGCCGCGATCCCGACGGGCACCAGATCGGCCTGATGCAGGAGCGCGCTGCGGCCGCCTGACCGCCGCGCTGCCGGCCGCCTGGTGCCCCGGGACGGGATCGGGTTACCGGCCGTTTGCTCTCATGTGTCACCCTGACCGCCTCTTCCGCGATCCTGAGGCACACTGGCGGGTTGGGGAGGGCACGCAGGGTAGATGGATCGGAGCGCAGTGGCACGGGCAAGCAGGGCGAGCAACAACGGCGGCGGACGGCGGCTGGTCATCGTCGAGTCGCCGGCCAAGGCGCGCAAGATCTCGTCGTACCTCGGACCGCAGTACGTCGTCGAGTCCTCCCGCGGACATATCCGCGACCTGCCACGCGGCGCGGCCGACGTGCCGGCCAAGTACAAGGGCCAGCCGTGGGCCAGGCTCGGCGTCGACGTGGACAACGGGTTCGAGCCGCTGTACATCGTCACGCCGGACAAGAAGAGCACGGTCACCGAGCTCAAGGATGCGCTGCGCGACGCCGACGAGCTGTACCTGGCCACGGACGGTGACCGAGAGGGCGAGGCGATCGCCTGGCACCTGCTGCAGACGCTCAAGCCCAAGATCCCGGTGCGGCGGATGGTTTTCCACGAGATCACCGAGCCGGCTATCCGCGCCGCCGCGGCCAACCCGCGGGACCTCGACCAGGATCTGGTGGACGCCCAGGAGACCCGCCGCATCCTGGACCGCCTCTACGGCTACGAGGTCAGCCCGGTGCTGTGGAAGAAGGTCATGCCGAAGCTCTCGGCTGGCCGGGTGCAGTCGGTGGCAACGAGGATCATCGTGGAGCGCGAGCGCGCCAGGATGCGGTTCGTCCCGGCGTCCTATTGGGATGTCCGTGCCACGCTCGACGCCGGCGAGGACGCCAGTCCGCGCCGTTTCACCGCCACGCTCACCGCTGTCGACGGCACCAGGCTGGCCACCGGCCGCGACTTCGACTCCACCGGCCAGGTGGCGACCAAGGACGACGTGCTGGTGCTCGACGAGGCCTCCGCTCGGCGGCTCGCCGAGGCGCTGGACGGCGCCGCGCTCACCGTGTCCAGCGTCGAGGAGAAGCCGTACACACGGCGGCCGTATGCGCCGTTCATGACGTCCACATTGCAGCAGGAGGCCGGCCGCAAGCTGCGGTTCTCCGCCGAGCGCACGATGCGCGTCGCGCAGAAGCTGTACGAGAACGGCTACATCACCTACATGCGGACCGACTCGACGACGCTGTCCGATACCGCGATCGCCGCGGCCCGCAGGCAGGCGGCGCAGCTCTACGGCGAGCGGTACGTCGCGCCGCAGCCGCGCCAGTACACCCGGAAGGTCAAGAACGCCCAGGAGGCGCACGAGGCCATCCGGCCGGCCGGCGATTCGTTCCGCACGCCGGGTGAGGTGGCCGGCGAGCTGCAGTCCGACGACTTCCGACTGTACGAGCTGATCTGGCAGCGCACCATCGCCTCGCAGATGGCCGACGCGCGCGGCACCACCATGTCGGTGCGGATCACCGGGCGCGCCGGGACGGGTGAGGAGTGCGTGTTCGCCGCGTCCGGGCGCACCATCTCCTTCGCCGGCTTCCTGCGGGCCTACGTCGAGACCGTCGACGAGGAGGCCGGCGGCGAGGCCGACGACGCCGAGTCCCGGCTGCCGCCGCTGCGCGTGGACCAGGCCGTGACGGCCGTCGACCTGGCCGCCGCCGGGCACACCACCACGCCGCCGCCGCGATTCACCGAGGCGTCGCTGGTCAAGGCGCTGGAGGAGCGCGGCATCGGCCGGCCGTCCACCTATGCCTCGATCATCAACACCATCCAGGACCGCGGGTATGTCTGGAAGCGCGGCGCGGCGCTCATCCCGTCCTGGGTTGCGTTCGTCGTGGTCGGGCTGATGGAGCAGCACTTCAGGCGACTGGTGGACTACGACTTCACCGCGGCCATGGAGGACGAGCTGGACGGCATCGCCGCCGGCCGCGCTGCCCGCACCACGTGGCTGTCCAAGTTCTACTTCGGCGGCGACATGGGCCCGGCCGGCTCGGTGGCCCGCACCGGTGGGCTGAAGAAGCTGGTCGGCTCCGGCGTCGAGGAGATCGACGCCCGCGAGATCAACTCCATCCCACTGTTCACCGACTCCGAGGGACGATCGGTGGTGGTCCGGGTCGGCCGATACGGGCCGTACCTCGAGCGGGAGAACGGCGGCTACCAGCGGGCCAGCCTGCCGGAGGACCTGCCGCCCGACGAGCTGACCCCCGTGGTGGCCGAGCAGCTCTTCGCCACCGGCCCTGCCGAGGGCCGGGTGCTCGGCGTGGATCCGGTCACCGGCAACGACATCGTGGCGCGCGAGGGCCGCTACGGCCCGTACGTCACCGAGGTGCTGCCCGAGGACGCCGGCAAGGGTGTGAAGCCGCGGACGAGCTCGCTGTTCAAGTCGCAGTCGGTCGACACAATCACGCTGGACGAGGCGCTGCGGCTGCTGTCGCTGCCGCGGGTGGTCGGTGTCGACCCGTCGACCGGCGAGGAGATCACCGCGCAGAACGGCCGGTACGGGCCGTACCTGCGGCGCGGCTCCGACTCCCGGTCGCTGGACTCCGAGCAGCAGCTGTTCACGGTGACCCTGGACGACGCGCTCCGGGTGTATGCGGAGCCCAAGAAGCGCGGCCGCACCGCGACGCGCTCGGCGGAACCGTTGCGCGAGCTGGGCATCGACCCGGCCACCGGTAAGCCCATGCTGGTGCGCGACGGACGGTTCGGCCCGTACGTCACGGACGGCGAGGTGAACGCGTCGCTGCGCAAGTCGGACACCGTCGAGGGCCTGACCGACGAGCGCGCCGCCGAGCTGCTCGCCGAGAAGCGGGCCAAGGATCCGGCGCCGAAGCGAAACGCCCGTGCCCCCCGCAGGAGGGCGCCCGCTCGCGGCTGAGGGTCGCCCGTCAGCACGCGGCTGCTCGAGGCTGGCCGCTGGCCCGCGGAGGCGGCGGTGGCTCGCGCTGCTGGCGGCTACGCTCCTGACATGACCAGCGCGCTGTTCGGGCCGGACGGCACCCAGCCGCCCGAGCCGTATGACGTGCTGCCCGACGTGCTGGCTGGCCCGGCCGGCCTCGGTGGCTGGATTCCGTCGCTGCCGGCCATGTCGGACACGATCCGCGACGCCGTCGCCGCCGCGCTGGCCGATCAACCGGGCGAGTCGCTGGTCACGCCGACGGGTCTGCGCACGCAGCCGCCGCGATCGGCAGTATCGGCACGATCGGCGCGGCGGCCGCCGGCAGGCCGACCACGTCAGGACGCGCCGGCGCCGCGGCTCGCGTCGCCGCTGGGCGTGCGGCAGCAGCCGCCGGCCCCAGCCAGCTACGCACCGGCGCAACCTGGCACGGCGCGGCTCCCATCGACGCCGGCGACAATGGCGACGCCGGCAGCTGTCGCGCCCCCGATCGGCCGCCGCCAGTCCGGCCCATCTCAGCCCGCTCAGGCCCAGCCAGCGCCGCCGGTGCCCCGCTGGCCCGAACCGCCGCGGCCGGCGCCGTTCCGGCCCGGCCCGACCACCGCGGCCCAGGCCGTATGGGTCCAGCCGGTGCCACCGCAGCCGGGACTGCCCCGCTCGGGTCAACTACCGCCGTCCAACCAGCCGCCCCAGCGCTCCACCCAGCGCTCCACCCAGCTCCAAGGTGGTTCAGCCCAGGCAGCCGGCGTACGGACCAGACAGGCTCAGCACGGCGGCGCGCAGAGCCCACTGATCCAACGGCAGCGCTCGAGCGGCTCCACCGGCTGGATAGGGTGCATCGTGGTGCTGATTTTCCTCGGCACCGCGCTGTTCGGCTCGGTGCAGGCTCTGATCGGCGCGCTGCTCGACCTCATCCGCTGAACTCGCTGAAGGTCACGAAAGGCGTGCCGCGAGGCGTGCCGTCGCCCGCCGGCGCTACCCTGGCGATATCACGGTGGTGAACAGGCGGTGACCGAAATCCCGCAGGAGCACGCACCCGATGTCGCAGCGTCGTCCGCGCATCGGATACGCAGCGTGCTCGCGATCCGCCCGTTCCGCCGCCTGTGGGCGGTCACCGCGCTGTGCGCGGCGGGCGACTGGCTCTCCCTGCTTGCGCTCTCCGCGCTGGCCACCCAGCTGACCAGCGGGTATCAGGCGCAAAGCTTCGCGCTGGGTGGCGTGGTCGCCACCAAGCTGCTGCCGGCGATGTTGTTCGGGCCGCTCGGCGGCGCGCTGGCCGACAAGCTGGACCGGCGGCACGTGATGGTCGTCTGCGACGTGCTGCGCGCCGTGCTGTTCCTGTCCATCCCGATCGTCGGCTCGCTGTGGTGGCTCTTCGTGGCCACCTTCCTGATCGAGATCTGCTCGCTGTTCTGGATCCCGGCCAAGGACGCGTCCATCCCGAACCTGCTCCGCCGCCCTGACCAGGTCGAGACGGCCAACCAGCTCGGGCTGGTGATGACCTACGGCGTCGCCGTGGTCGCGGCCGCCGGGTTGTTCTCCGTGCTGTCCCAGATCGACCAGGTGGTCGGCGCGACGTTCCGGGTGGACGCGCTGAGCACCGCGCACGTCGCCCTGACGATCAACGGCGTGGCGTACCTGACCTGCGCGATCGTCGTCGGCACCCGGATACCGGAGATCTCCGGGCGGCCGGCCCCACGGAGCGGGACCGGGCACGTGCGGCGCGGCGTGCTCGGCATGCTCAAGGACGGGTTCGCCTTCGTCGGTCGGACCCCGCTGGTTCGCGGGCTGGTCATCGGCATCGTCGGCGCGTTCGCCGCGGGCGGCGCGGTGATCGCCTGCGCCAAGCTGTACGCGATCAGCCTCGGCGGCGGTGACGGCGCGTACGGCATGCTGTTCGTCTCGGTGTTCGTCGGCCTCGGCCTCGGCATGGCGTTCGCGCCGCAGCTGGCCCGCAGGATGCCGCACAACCGGCTGTTCGGCGCTGCCATCGTGGCGGCCGGCCTGGCCATGGTGCCCGTGGCGCTGGCGCTGCACCTGTTCGTCGCGATGGCTGCGGTGGCCTTCGTCGGTGCGACCGCTGGTGTGGCGTTCCTGACCGGGCTGACGATCATCGGCTCACAGGTCGAAGACGCCGTGCGCGGCCGCACCGTCGCTTTTGTGCAGTCCATCGTGCGGATCGACCTGCTGGCCGCGATGGCCCTGGCGCCCGTGCTGGTCGGCGTGGTGCGGCCGCGCACCGTGCAGGCGCTCGGCGAGACGATCACCGTCGACGGCACGCGGACCGTGCTGCTCGGCGCCGGCGTGATGGCCGTGTTGGTCGGGGTGCTGGCCTACCGCCAGATGGACGACCGCCGTACCGAGTCCATCCTCACCGACCTGCGTTCGGCTCTGAGCCGGCGCCGGCAGAGCGCTGGCGGGCTGCTGATCGCGGTCGAGGGCGACAGCCGGTCCGACACGGCCGCGCAGGCCCACCTGCTCGCCGAATGGCTGTGTGCGTCCGGCCGGGAGGTGCTGCTCGCCGGCCCGACCGCTACCGAGGACCACCGGATGCACCAGGTGATCGAGGGCGTCGGCCTGGCCGGCCCGCGGGCGCACGCCCTGGTGGCCGCCGCCGTCCGCGCCGACCTCGTCGACCGCGAGGTTCGGCCGGCGCTGGCCGGCGGCACCATCGTTGTGATGGAGCGTTACGTCGACAGCCCGCTGGCCCAGCTCGGCGCCGAGGCCGGCGTGTCGTCCAGCGAGCTAGAAGGGCTGGCCAACTGGGCAACCGGTCGGCTCCGCCCAGACCTCACCGTGCTGATGGACCGTGCGCCGCCTACCGCGGCCGAGCCCGAGCACCACTGGAAGATGCAGAAGATCCTCACCGAGATGGCCGCCGCGAACCCCGACCGCTACGTCGTCGTCGACGCTGACGGGCCGACCGACGAGGTGGCCGCCAGGGTTCGTACCGCGCTCGCCGGGGTGCTGCCGCTATCCCCCGCGCAGCCTGTCACCTCGGCCTCAGACGCCGAGCCC
>DASXTS010000394.1:0-11440 GCA_036505275.1 Pseudonocardiaceae bacterium | reverse complement strand
CGCACCCCGACCAGCTCATCCAGCTGTGCAAGGACTCCGGGCTGCGCGGCCGCGGCGGCGCCGGCTTCCCCACCGGCATGAAGTGGGGCTTCATCCCGCAGCACGACGGCAAGCCGCACTACCTGGTGCTCAACGCCGACGAGGGCGAGCCGGGCACCTGCAAGGACATCCCGCTGATGATGGCCGACCCGCACTCGCTGATCGAGGGCTGCATCATCACCTGCTACGCCATCCGGTCGAACCTCTGCGTGATCTATGTCCGGGGCGAGGTGCTGCACTGCGTCCGGCGGCTGCACGCCGCCGTCCAGGACGCCTATGACGCCGGCTATCTGGGCAAGAACATCCTCGGCTCCGGCTTCAACTGCGACATCGTGATCCACGCCGGGGCCGGTGCGTACATCTGCGGCGAGGAGACCGCGCTGCTGGACTCGCTGGAGGGCAAGCGGGGGCAGCCACGGCTCAAGCCGCCGTTCCCGGCGACGTCCGGGTTGTACGCGGCGCCGACCGTAGTCAACAACGTGGAGACCATCGCCACCGTGCCGTACCTGGTCAACGGCGGCTCGGTCTGGTTCCGGGAGATGGGCACCGAGAAGTCGCCCGGCCCGAAGATCTTCTCGCTGTCCGGGCACGTCGAGCGGCCCGGCCAGTACGAGGCGCCGCTGGGCACGACCCTGCGCACCCTGCTGGACCTGGCCGGCGGCATGAAGGACGGCATCCCGCTGAAGTTCTGGACGCCAGGCGGCTCGTCCACCCCGCTGTTCACCGCCGAGCACCTGGACGTGCCGCTGGATTTCGAGGGCGCCGCGCAGGCCGGCTCCATGCTCGGCACCACCGCGCTGATGATCTTCAACGAGACTGTGAGCGTGCCGTGGGCGGTGCTGAAGTGGACCGAGTTCTACGAGCACGAGTCCTGTGGCAAGTGCACGCCGTGCCGGGAGGGCACCTACTGGCTGGTCGGCATCCTGCAGCGGATGCTGCGCGGCGAGGGCACGCCGGAGGACATCGACACCATGGCCGACGTCTGCGACAACATCCTCGGCCGTTCGTTCTGCGCGCTGGGTGACGGCGCCGCCAGCCCGATCCTCAGCGCGATCAAGTACTTCCGGCACGAGTTCCAGGAACTGTGTCAACGGCAACCGGGCGAGCGGCCGCCCGCCGCCCTGGTGGGAGCCTCGGCATGACGGTCGCACCCGCGAAGAACCCGGACGCCCCGGCCGTGCCCGAGGGACACGTCGCGCTCACGATCGACGGCGTCGAGGTCACCGCGCCCAAGGGCGAGCTGGTGATCAGGACGTGCGAGCGGCTCGGCATCCACGTCCCGCGGTTCTGCGACCACCCGCTGCTCGACCCGGCCGGCGCCTGCCGGCAGTGCCTGGTCGAGGTGGAGCTGGGCGGGCGCCCGATGCCCAAGCCGCAGGCGTCCTGCACGATCACCGTGGCCGACGGCATGGTGGTCAGGACCCAGCACACCTCGCCGGTGGCCGACAAGGCGCAGCACGGCGTGATGGAGCTGCTGCTGATCAACCACCCGCTGGACTGCCCGATCTGCGACAAGGGCGGCGAGTGCCCGCTGCAGAACCAGGCCATGTCCAATGGGCGCGCCGACTCGCGGTTCTACGAACCCAAACGGACGTTCCCGAAGCCCATTCCGATCACGGCGCAGGTGCTCCTTGATCGGGAACGCTGCATCCTGTGCCAACGTTGCACCCGCTTCGCCGGTCAGGTTGCCGGCGATCAGTTCATCGACTTGCTGGAGCGCGGCGCCGACCAGCAGGTGGGAACGGCTCAGACTGCTAACCTGGCCGCGGTCGGGCCTGGACTCAATGGTGGGCAGTCCTACTTCTCGGGCAACACCATCCAGATCTGCCCGGTCGGCGCGCTGACCAGCGCGACGTATCGCTTCCGGGCCCGGCCGTTCGACCTGGTGTCCACGCCGGGAGTGTGCGAGCACTGCGCCTCGGGCTGCGCGCAGCGCACCGACTGGCGGCGCGGCCGGGTCATGCGCCGCCTGGCCGGCAACGACCCCGCGGTCAACGAGGAGTGGAACTGCGACAAGGGCCGGTTCGCCTTCACCTACGCCTTCGCGCCGGACCGGTTCACCCGGCCGCTGGTGCGCGGCAAGGACAGCGGCGAGCTGCGCGAGGCGTCCTGGACCGACGCGCTGCGCGCCGCGGCCGACGGCCTGCTGGCCGCACGGGACGCCGGCGGCGTCGGCGTGCTGACCGGCGGGCGGCTGACCGTGGAGGACGCCTACGCCTACGCCAAGTTCGCCAGGGTGGCGCTCGGCACCAACGACGTGGACTTCCGGGCCCGGCCGCACTCGGCCGAGGAGCTGGACTTCCTCGCCGCGCACGTGGTCGGCGCGACGCCGGAGACCGGCGGCCTGACCTACGCGGACCTGCGGACCGCGCCCATCGTGCTGTGCGTGGCGTTCGAGCCCGAGGAGGAGTCGCCGATCGTCTTCCTGCGGCTGCGCAAGGCCGCCCGCGGCCACACCCAGGTGTGGCACCTCTCCTCGTGGACCAGCCCGGGCGTGGCCAAGACCGGCGGCCGGCTGCTGCCGTGCGTGCCCGGTGGTGAGGCCGCAGCGCTGACCGACCTACCGAGCCACGTCGGGGACCTGTTGCGCAGGGACGGTGCCGTCGTCCTGGTCGGCGAGCGGGCAGCCGAGGTGCCCGGGCTGCCGACCGCGGTCGCCGGACTGGCCGCCGAGACCGGCGCCCGGCTGGCCTGGGTGCCGCGCCGGGCCGGCGAGCGTGGTGCGCTGGCCGCCGGCGCCGCGCCCGGCCTGCTGCCCGGCGGTCGGCCGGTCACCGACGCCGCGGCGCGTGCCGACGTCGAACGGGCCTGGGGCCTGCCGCCCGGCGGCATCCCGGCGACACCGGGCCGCTCCACAGACGAGCAGCTACGGGCGGCAGCGGCCGGCGAACTGGGCGGCCTTGTGGTCGGCGGCGTCGACCCCTTCGACCTGGCCGATCCCCGGCTCGCCGAGCGTGCCCTGCGCGCCGTCGGCTTCGTGGTCAGCCTCGAGCTGCGCCCGTCCGCGGTCACCGCGCACGCCGACGTGGTGCTCCCGGTGGCGCCCGCCATGCACCGGTCCGGTACGTACCTCAACTGGGAGGGCCGGCTGCGGGCCTTCGGCACCACCATCGAGTCCACCAGCCAGCTCCCCGACTGCCGCGTCCTGGACACCCTCGCCGTCGAGATGGACGCCGACCTGTTCGTGCCAACCCCGGCGGCCGCTGCGCGGCAGCTGCGGGGGTTGGGACTCGTGAGTCGACACCCGGGCCATGAGCGGCCCGCGCAGGCTCTGCAGCAGCCGGCGGCCGGCGCCGGGCAGGTCTTCCTCGCCACGTGGCGAGCGTTGCTGGACAACGGGAGCCTGCAGGACGAGGAGCCGCACCTGGCCGGTACGGCGCGCGCCGCGACCGCGCGCCTCAGCGTCAGCACGGCCAACGCGCTCGGCGTGACATTCGGTGCCGCCGTCACGGTGTCGACCAGGCACGGCGCGATCACCCTGCCGGCCGCCGAGGCGGACCTGCCGGACGGCGTGGTGTGGCTGCCGGCCAACTCGGGCCCGTCCACCGTGCGCCGTGCCCTCGGCGCCGGCCACGGCTCCCCGGTGATGGTCAGCCCGGCGGTCGGCCCCACGGAGGCTACGGAATGATCACGACGACGCTCGCCGCCCCGGTGCTCGACGACGATCCGGTCTGGCTCACCCTGATCAAGGTCGTGGCCATTTTCGCGTTCCTGGTGCTGCTGACCCTGTTCACGATCTGGTTCGAGCGGCGAGTGGTCGGCCGCATGCAGCACCGCCCGGGACCGAACCGGGTGGGGCCGTTCGGCCTGCTGCAGTCGCTGGCCGACGGGCTGAAGCTCGCGTTCAAGGAGGACATCCGGCCGGTGCTGGCCGACCGGTCGGTGTACTTCCTGGCCCCGGTGATCTCGGCGGTGCCGGCCTTCCTGGCCTTCTCGGTGATCCCGCTCGGGCCGGAGGTGTCGATCTTCGGCGAGCGCACGCTGCTGCAGCTCGCCGACGTGTCGGTCGGCGTGCTGGTGGTGCTGGCCTGCTCATCCATGGGGGTCTACGGCATCGTGTTGTCCGGCTGGTCGTCCGGCTCGCCGTACCCGCTGCTGGGCTCGCTGCGCTCCGCCGCGCAGGTGATCTCGTACGAGATCGCGATGGGCCTGGCGATCGTGGCCGTCATCCTGTTCACCAGGTCGCTGTCCACTACCGAGATCGTGGCCGCGCAGCAGAGCGGCTGGTACATCTGGATCCTGCCGGTCAGCTTCGTCGTCTACCTCATCGCCATGGTCGGCGAGACCAACCGCGCCCCGTTCGACCTGCCGGAGGCCGAGTCGGAGCTGGTCGGCGGCTTCCACACCGAGTACTCGTCGCTGAAGTTCGCGCTGTTCTTCCTCGCCGAGTACATCAACATGGTCACCGTCTCGGCGCTGGCGACCACCATGTTCCTCGGCGGCTGGCGGGCGCCGTGGCCGCTGTCGCTGTGGGACGGCGCCAACGCCGGCTGGTGGCCGTTCCTCTGGTTCACGATCAAGACGATGATGTTCCTGTTCGTCTACGTCTGGCTGCGCGGCACGCTGCCGCGGCTGCGGTACGACCAGTTCATGCGGCTCGGCTGGAAGTGGCTGGTGCCGATCAGCCTGGTGTGGATCGTGCTGGTGGCCACCGTGCGGGTGTTCCGCAACACCGAGGGCATCACATCCGGCCAGATCCTGCTGGCCGGTGGCGTGATCCTGGTGCTGCTGCTGGTGCTCACCATGCTCATCCCGGAGCGGGAGGCCGAGGACGACACCGACCTGGTGCAACTGGCCGGCGACTACCCGGTGCCGCCGCTGGATCTGAGGGTGCCCAAGCCGAAACGCCGGCCGGTCATGGCGAGCATCGAGTCGGGCACAGAGCCGGGGGAGGATGTCGATGGGACTGTTTGATGCCGTTCAGGGCTTCCGGGTCACCTTCTCGACCATGTTCAAGAAGCCGGTCACCGAGAAGTACCCGGAGGTGCAGAAGGTCACCGCGCCGCGCTGGCACGGCCGGCACCAGCTCAACCGGCACCCGGACGGGCTGGAGAAGTGCGTCGGCTGCGAGCTGTGCGCCTGGGCCTGCCCGGCGGACGCCATCTATGTCGAGGGCGCCGACAACACCGAGGAGGCCAGGTACTCGCCCGGCGAGCGGTACGGCGCGAACTACCAGATCAACTACCTGCGCTGCATCGGCTGCGGGCTGTGCGTCGAGGCGTGCCCGACCAGGGCCCTCACCATGATCCACGACTTCGAGCTGGCCGACGACAACCGGCAGGACCTGATCTACACGAAGGAGGACCTGCTGGCCCCGCTGCTGCCGGGCATGGAGGCGCCGCCGCACCCGATGCGCCTGGGTGAGACCGAGCAGGACTACTACAACCGGGGGCCGCAGGACGCACGGGACCCGCGGATGCCCGACGCCGTTGGCAAGGAGGTGCGGTGAGCACCCTGCTGGCAACCGCCGCGCTGCTCCAGCAACCACCGTCGCAAGTCCCGGTCGACGTGGTCGGCACCGCCGAGACCGTGGTCTTCTGGATCCTCGGCCCGTTGGCCCTCGCCGGCGGGCTCGGAATGATCTTCTCGCGGAACGCCGTGCACTCGGCCCTCTGGCTGGTGCTGACCATGACCAGCCTCGGCCTGCTCTACTTCGTGCAGCAGGCGCCGTTCCTGGGCGTCGTGCAGATCATCGTGTATACCGGCGCGATCATGATGTTGTTCCTTTTCGTGCTGATGCTGGTCGGCCGGGACGCCTCCGACTCGGTGGTCGAGGTGCTGCGCGCCCAGCGACTGCTCGGCGCCGTGCTCGGCGTGGGCTTCGCCGGCCTGGTGCTCTCCAGCGTGGCCAGGGCCCTTGCCGACGTGCCGGCCCGCGGGCTGAACACCGTGAACAGCGCGCCGGGCGGCAACGTGGCGTTGATCGGCCAGGAGCTGTTCACCACCTATGTGTTCCCGTTCGAGCTGACCTCGGCGCTGCTCATCGTCGCCGCGATAGGCGCGATGGTGCTGGCCTATACCGGGGGCCGGCGGGGGTTGAGCCGCCAGCGCGATCTGGTGGTGGCCCGGTTCCGCGGCGAGCATGACCGGCCGTCCCCGCTGCCGGGACCCGGCGTCTTCGCCACGGCCAACTCGGTGGCCACCCCCGCGCTGCTGCCGGACGGCTCGGTGGCCCCGGAGTCGATCTCCGAGCTGATCCAGCCGCGGGAGCGGTCCACCCTGGTCGAGGACGAGGCCGCGGTGGCCGGCGCGCTGCCAGGCCCGGACGCGCACGCCCTCGTGCCCAGAGCCGACGAGCGGACGGACGAGTCGGGGGTGACCAGGTGACCCCGAGCTACTACCTGCTGCTCTCCGCCCTGCTGTTCGCCATCGGCGCGGTCGGCGTGGTGGTCCGGCGCAACGCCATCGTCGTGTTCATGTGCATCGAGCTGATGCTCAACGCGGTGAACCTCACGCTCGTCACCTTCTCCAGGATCAACGGCGACCTCCAGGGCCAGCTCATGGCGTTCTTCGTGATGGTGGTGGCCGCCGCCGAGGTCGTGGTCGGCCTGGCGATCATCATGTCCATCTTCAAGACCCGTCGCTCGGCCTCTGTCGACGACTCCAACCTGCTCAAGTACTGAGAGGCAGTGGTGACGACGACACTGCGGGCCGCCGTGGAGGTGGCGGCCGCCGAGGGCACTGTCGAGGGCGCTGTCGGGGGCATGGTGGAGTACGCGTGGCTGCTGGTCGCGCTGCCCGCCTTCGGCGCCCTGGTGCTGCTGGTCGGCGGGCGGCGGACGAACGCGTGGGGCCACCTGCTCGGCTGCGCCACGGTGCTCGCCGCGTTCGGCTACGGGCTCGCG
This sequence comes from Pseudonocardiaceae bacterium, assembly GCA_036505275.1. Taxonomy (GTDB): domain Bacteria; phylum Actinomycetota; class Actinomycetes; order Mycobacteriales; family Pseudonocardiaceae; genus DASXTS01. The sequence goes on along the minus strand of DASXTS010000394.1, from coordinate 4,556 downwards.
CTGTTCCTCGACACCGCGAGCCTGCCGGCCGAGGAACGGGTCCGCGAGCTGCGAGTCTACGACTGGATCAACGTCGGCGCGCTGCACGCCGACTTCGGGCTGCGGCTGGACCCGCTCTCGCTGGTGTTCGTGCTGCTGATCACCGGCGTCGGCGGCCTCATCCACGTCTACGCCATCGGCTACATGGCGGACGACCCCGGCCGGAGAAGGTTCTTCGGCTACTTCAACCTGTTCGTCGCCGCCATGCTGATCCTCGTCCTCGGCGACAACTTCGTCAGCCTGTACCTCGGCTGGGAGGGCATCGGTCTGGCGTCGTACCTGCTGATTGGCTGGTACCAGGACCGGCCGTACGCGGCGACCGCGGCCAAGAAGGCGTTCATCATGAACCGGGTCGGCGACGTCGGGCTGGCCCTGGGCATCTTCGTGATCTGGCGCGAGCTGGGCACCGTGCGGTTCACCGAGGTGTTCGCCAGGGTCGGCGAGATCGACGGCCCGACGCTCACCGCGATCGCGCTGCTGATGCTGCTCGGCGGCTGCGGCAAGTCCGGCCAGTTTCCGCTGCAGTCCTGGCTGCCGGACGCGATGGCCGGCCCGACGCCGGTGTCCGCCCTGATCCACGCCGCGACCATGGTCACCGCCGGGGTGTACCTGATCGCCAGGTGCGCGCCGATGTACAACCTCACCGAGGACGGCCGGCTCGCGGTCATGGCCGTCGGCGCGATCACGCTGCTTATCGGGTCGATCATCGGGTGCGCCTATGACGACTTCAAGAAGGTGCTGGCGTACTCCACGGTGAGCCAGATCGGCTACATGTTCCTCGCCGTCGGCCTCGGGCCCTTCGGGTACGCGCTCGGCATCGCCCACCTGCTCACCCACGGCTTCTTCAAGGCCGGCCTGTTCCTCGGCGCCGGCTCGGTGATGCACGCCATGAACGACGAGGGCGACATCCGCCGGCTCGGCGGCCTGTACAGGCACCTGCCGATCACGTTCGTCACGTTCACCCTGGGTTATCTCGCGCTGATCGGCTTCCCGTTCCTGTCCGGCTACTACTCCAAGGACGCGATCATCGAGGCGGCGTTCCGCGGCGAGGGCTGGCACGGCTGGGTGTTCGGTGGCGCGGCCGCGCTGGGCGCCGGGATCACTGCGTTCTACATGACCAGGTTGATGCTCGTGGTGTTCTTCGGTGAGGAACGCTGGCGGCGGCTGGCCCGCCTCCCGGCGGAACTAGACAGCGCCGACGGCCGGGCCTACCACCCGCACGAGTCGCCGCCGGTGATGACCGTGCCGATGATCCTGCTCGCGGTCGGCTCGGTGGGCGCCGGCTGGTTCCTCCAGGCCGGTAACCGGCTGGACCATTGGCTGGAGCCCGCGGTCGGCGAGTTGCGTGAGGCCGAGCACGGCGTGCTGCCGCACACCACGGTCGTCGTGCTCACGCTGGCGCTGATCGCGCTGGGCGTGCTGCTCGCGTGGCTGTTCGTCGGGCGCCGCGAGGTGCCGGTGCTGCGGCCGAGCAGGGTCGCCTTCCCGGTGCGCGCGGCCCGCGCCGACCTGTACGCGAACGCCGGTGCCGCGGTGCTTTTCGAGCGGCCGGGCATCTGGCTGACCAGGCTCGCCGTGTTCCTGGACAACAAGGGGTTCGACGGCATCGTGAACGGCACGGCGGCGTTCCTCGGCGGCACGTCGGGACGGCTGAGACGGCTGCAGACCGGCTTCGTCCGCAGTTACGCGCTGAGCATGCTCGGCGGCGGCGTGCTGATCGTCGCGGCCCTGCTGGTGGTGAGGTTCTCGTGAACTGGTACCTGCCCGCCCTGCTGGTGCTGCCGCTGGTCGGCGCGCTTGTGCTGAGGCCGCTGCGCGGCAACGACCGCGCGGCAAGGGCCACCGGCATGGTGTTCGCCCTTGCCGAGCTGGGACTGGCCGTGGTCACCTGGGGGGCCTTCCAGGCCGGCGGCGGGCAGCGGCTGCAGCTCACCGTGTCCACCGACTGGATCCCGGCGTTCGGCGCCCGGTTCGCGCTCGGCGTGGACGGCATCGCGCTGGTGATGATCGCACTGATCGCCGTGCTGGTGCCGGTGGTGCTCGGCGCCTCCTGGGAGGGCGACCTGGCGCTCGGGCGCAGCACCGCCGGCTTCATCGCGCTGCTGCTGGTGATGGAGTCGCTCATCGTCGGGGTGTTCGCGGCCACCGACGTGTTCCTGTTCTACGTGCTGTTCGAGGCCATGCTGGTGCCGATGTACTTCCTCATCGGCCGCTACGGCGGGCCGCGCCGGCAGTACGCGGCAGTCAAGTTCTTCCTGTACTCGCTGTTCGGCGGGCTGGTCATGCTGGCGTCGGTGATCGGCCTGTTCGTGGTGAGCGGCCGCCGGCTCGGCGCCGGCACGTTCGACTGGGTGACCCTGCAGCGCATCGCCGCCGAGGCGCCGCTGTCCACCCAGATCTGGCTCTTCCTCGGCTTCTTCCTGGCGTTCGCGATCAAGGCGCCGCTCGTGCCGCTGCACACCTGGCTGCCGGACGCCAGCGCCGAGGCACCCATCGGGGCCGGCGTGCTGCTCGTCGGCGTGCTCGACAAGGTGGGCACGTTCGGTTTCCTGCGCTACTGCCTGCCGCTGTTCCCGGCGGCGTCCCGCGAGCTCGCGCCGTACGTGCTGGTGCTGTGTGTGGCCGGGATTCTGTACGGCGCGCTGGTCGCCATCGGGCAGTCCGACATGAACCGGTTCGTCGCGTACACCTCGATCGCGCACTTCGGGTTCATCGCGCTCGGCGTGTTCGCCTTCTCCAGCCAGGCATTCGCCGGCGCGGTGCTGTACATGTTCAACCACGGCATCACGACCGGCATGCTGTTCCTGACCATCGGCATGATCATTACCCGCGGTGGCTCCCGGGCCATCGAGGACTACGGTGGCATCGCCGCGCTCGCGCCGGTGCTGGCGGGGCTGTTCCTGGTCGCCGGCCTGTCCTCGCTCGCCCTGCCCGGCATGAACTCCTTCGTATCCGAGTTCCTGATCCTGGTCGGCTCCTTCCCGCGGTACCCGGCGTTCACCGTGCTGGCCACCATCGGGATCATCTTCGCCGCGCTGTACGTGCTGTGGGTCTACCAGCGGGTCGCCCAGGGGCCGGTGCGGGGCGCCGCCGTGGCGTCCTCGCTCGTCGAGGGCGTCAACCCGGTCACCGGCCGGCTCCGGTTCCCCGACCTGTCCCGCCGGGAGCTCGCCGTGCTCGCCCCGCTCGTGGTGCTGATCATCGGGCTGGGCGTCTACCCGAAGCCGATGCTCGACGTGATCGTTCCCTCGGTGAACGCCACCATGACCGAGGTCGGGCTGACCGACCCGGTGACCGCACAACCAGTGCAACCAGGAGGCAAGTGAGGTGCCCGCCCACCTGCTGGCGCAGACCCAGACCCTGCCCGCCCCGCCGATCGACTACGCCGCCGTCTGGCCGGTGCTGATCGTGTTCGGGGCGGCCTGCGTCGGCGTGCTCGTCGAGGCGTTCGTGCCGCGGCAGAAGCGCTGGTCGGTCCAGGTCACGCTGACCATCGGCGCACTGGTCGCGGCCGGCGTGGCGCTCGGCCGGTACGCGACCGACGACACCAGGACCGACCTGGTCACGTTCGGCCGCACGCTCGCTGTCGACCGTCCGACGCTGTTCCTCTGGGGCACCCTGCTCGCGCTGTCGTTCGGCGCGGTGCTCCTGATCGCCGACCGCACCGTCGAGCCGGGCGGTGCCTTCGTGGCCGACGCCGCGATCCGGCCGGGCACCGCCAAGGACCGGGCCCAGGCCGGGGCAACCATGCAGACCGAGGTCTTCCCGCTGGCCCTGTTCGCGCTCGGCGGCATGATGGTCTTCTGCGCGGCGAACGACCTGCTGACCATGTTCGTCGCGCTCGAGGTGCTGTCCCTGCCGCTGTACCTGATGTGCGGGCTGGCCAGGCGCCGCCGGCTGCTGTCCCAGGAGGCGGCGGTCAAGTACTTCCTGCTCGGCGCGTTCGCCTCGGCGTTCTTCCTCTACGGGCTGGCCCTGCTCTACGGCTACGCCGGCTCGGTGGAGCTGGCCAGGATCGCGGCCGCCGCGGCCGGCACCGACCGCTCGGACACGCTGCTCTTCGGCGGCCTCGCGCTGCTCGTGATCGGGCTGCTGTTCAAGGCCTCCGTCGGCCCGTTCCACGCCTGGACGCCGGACGTCTACCAGGGCGCGCCGACCCCGGTCACCGCGTTCATGGCGGCGTGCACGAAGGTCGCCGCATTCGGCGCGATCCTGCGGGTGCTCACTGTGACGTTCGGCTCGACCAGGTGGGAGTGGCGCGGCGTGCTGTGGGCCGTCGCGGTCATCTCCATGGTGATCGGTGCGGTGCTCGGCCTCACCCAGACCGACGTGAAGCGGATGCTCGCCTACTCCTCGATCGCGCACGCCGGGTTCCTGCTGGTCGGTGCGATCGCGATCACCACTCAGGGCCTGAGCGGAACGCTCTTCTACCTGCTTGCCTACGGCTTCTCCACGCTCGCCGCGTTCGGTGTGGTCAGCCTAGTGCGCTCGGCCGACGGCGAGGCCACCCACCTGTC
>DASXTS010000393.1:0-10274 GCA_036505275.1 Pseudonocardiaceae bacterium | reverse complement strand
CGCAAACCGGGGTCACCACGGGAGGCGGGAGCGGGCGCCAGAGGGAACCAGGGCGGCGACACCACCCGGTTCGCCGCGACGAACCGCCACGCGCGCCCGACCACCACGACGGGCGCGCCAGACACCACGAGGTGCAAACCGGCAATGGCCGTCGTCACCATGAAGCAACTGCTCGACTCCGGCGCACACTTCGGGCACCAGACCCGGCGCTGGAACCCGAAGATGAAGCGCTTCATCTTCACCGAGCGCAACGGCATCTACATCATCGACCTGCAGCAGACCCTGACCTACATCGAGCGGGCCTACGAGTTCGTCAAGGAGACCGTCGCCCACGGCGGCAGCATCCTGTTCGTCGGCACCAAGAAGCAGGCCCAGGAGGCGATCGCCAAGCAGGCGCAGCGGATCGGCATGCCGTACGTCAACCAGCGTTGGTTGGGCGGGATGCTCACCAACTTCCAGACCGTGCACAAGCGCCTTCAGCGGCTCAAGGAGCTCGAGTCCATGGAGCAGACCGGCGGCTTCGTCGGGCTGAACAAGAAGGAAATCCTGATGCTGACCAGGGAGAAGGACAAGCTCGAGAAGACCCTCGGCGGCATCAGGGACATGGCGAAGGTGCCCAGCGCGGTGTGGATCGTGGACACCAACAAGGAGCACATCGCGGTCGGCGAGGCCCGCAAACTGAACATTCCGGTGATCGCGATCCTGGACACCAACTGCGATCCCGATGAGGTCGACTACCCGATCCCAGGCAACGACGACGCCATCCGCTCGGCCGCGCTGCTGACCCGCGTCGTGGCCGACGCCGCCGCCGACGGGCTGATGTCCCGGTCCGGCCGCAGCAGCGCCGCCGAAGGCCAGGACAAGCCAGAGCCCGGCGTCGGCACGGACGAGCCGCTGGCCGAGTGGGAGCAGGAGCTGCTGGTGCGCACCGCGGCCGGTGAGGCGCCAGCGACCGCCGGCCAGAACTCCAAGGGCTGAGTCAGCCAAGGGCCCAAGATCGGAACAGCGCCGCCGCGGACGACGTTAAGAACCGCGGCGGCGCCATGAAACGTCGCACAACCACCAGTTAGGACGGACAGGAACACGATGGCGAACATCACCACCGCCGACGTCAAGCACCTCAGGGACCTCACCGGGGCCGGCATGATGGACTGCAAGAAGGCTCTGCAGGAGGCGGATGGCGACTTCGAGAAGGCTACCGAGCTGCTGCGCATCAAGGGCGCCAAGGACGTCGGCAAGCGTGCCCAGCGGGCCACCGCCAACGGGCTGGTCGCCGCCGACGACGGCGTCATGGTCGAGCTGAACTGCGAGACCGACTTCGTTGCCAAGAACGCCGAGTTCCAGCAGCTCGCGAACAAGATCGTCGCGGTGGCCAGGCAGACCAGGGCCACCGACGTGGACACCCTGGCCGGCGCCGACCTGGACGGCCGGACCGTCGCCGAGGCGATCGCCGAGCTGTCCGCGCGGATCGGCGAGAAGCTCGAGCTGCGCAGGGTGGTCTCCTTTGACGGCCCCGTCGCCAGCTATCTGCACCGCCGGGCCGCCGATCTGCCGCCGGCGGTTGGCGTGCTCGTCGAGTATGCCGGCGACGGCGCGGCCGCGGCCGAGGCAGCCCGCGGCACGGCCATGCAGGTCGCCGCGATGCGGCCACGCTACGTCACCAGGGACCAGGTGCCGGCCGACGTGGTGGCCGCCGAGCGGCGGATCGCCGAGGAGACCGCCCGCGAGGAGGGCAAGCCCGAGCAGGCGTTGCCCAGGATCGTCGACGGCCGGCTCAACGGCTTCTTCAAGGACACCGTGCTGCTGGAGCAACCGTCCGTGCAGGACTCGAAGAAGAGCGTGCGGGCGCTGCTGGACGACGCCGGTGTCACGGTGAGCCGCTTCGCCCGATTCGAGGTCGGGCAGGCCTGACCAACCAGCGCGAACGGGAACCCGTCCGGTGCGGTCGGCGCACCGGAGGGTCCCTTCGCTATCGTGCGACACCAGGCTGGGCGCACGAGGAGGACGGTTGAGCGGCAACGGGGCGCGAGCGTCCTATCGCAGGGTCCTACTCAAGCTCGGCGGCGAGATGTTCGGCGGTGGCGCCGTCGGGGTCGACCCGGATGTGGTGTCCACGGTCGCCAGGCAGATCGCCGACGTGGTCCGCGGTGGCGTGCAGATGGCCGTGGTGATCGGCGGCGGCAACTTCTTCCGCGGCGAGGAGCTGCAGCAGCGGGGCATGGACCGGGCCAGGGCCGACTACATGGGCATGCTCGGCACCGTGATGAACTGCCTTGCGCTGCAGGATTTCCTGGAGCGTCAGCAGGGCATCGACACCAGGGTGCAGACCGCGATCACCATGGGTCAGGTGGCCGAGCCCTACATACCGCGCCGCGCCATCCGGCACCTGGAGAAGGGCCGCGTGGTGATCTTCGGCGCGGGCGCCGGCATGCCGTACTTCTCAACCGACACCACGGCGGCGCAGCGCGCCCTTGAGATCGGCGCCGAGGTCGTGCTGATGGGCAAGGCGGTGGACGGCGTCTACACCGCCGACCCGCGGATCGACCCGTCGGCGACCATGTTCGAGCACATCACACACCGGGAGGCGCTGGAGCGTGGCCTGCGGGTCGCCGACTCCACCGCCTTCAGTCTGTGCATGGACAACAATATGCCGATCATCGTGTTCAATCTGCTGACCGAGGGAAACATCGCACGGGCGGTGCGTGGTGAGAGGATCGGGACACTGGTCAGCTCGCCGTCGAGCTTGAACAGCCTTGACAGCAGCGTGAGGTAGGAGCAGCCGTGATCGAGGAGACCCTCTTTGAGGCCGAGGAGAAGATGGAGAAGGCCGTCTCCGTGGCCAAGGAGGACCTGGCCACCGTCCGTACCGGCCGGGCCAACCCCGCCATGTTCTCCCACCTCAGCATCGACTACTACGGCACGCAGACGCCGCTCAATCAGGTGGCCAGCATCAACGTAGCGGAGGCCCGGATGCTGGTGATCAAGCCGTACGACCCGAAGAACATGCAGGCCATGGAGAAGGCCATCCGCAACTCCGATCTCGGCGTGAACCCGACCAACGACGGCACCGTGATCAGGGTGATCGTGCCGCAGCTGTCCGAGGAGCGGCGCCGGGAGCTGGTCCGGTTGGCGCATTCCAAGGGCGAGGACGCCCGGATCTCCATCCGTGGCGTGCGCCGCAAGGCCAAGGAGGCGCTGGAAAAGCTGATCAGGGACGGCGAGTCCGGCGAGGACGACGTGCGGCGCGCCGAGAAGGAGCTGGAGACCACCACCGGGAAGTACGTGCACCAGGTGGACGACCTGGTCAAGCACAAGGAAGCCGAGCTGCTCGAGGTATAGGTAGCGCAGGTGGAGGTGGCACCGGCCGAGCAGGCCGAGCCCAGGTCGCGTGCGGGCCGGAACCTGCCGGCCGCGATCGGCGTCGGGGTGACGCTGGGCGGCGGCGCTCTGCTGGCGCTGCTCACCGTCCGGCACGTGTTCATCGGCATCGTGGCCGCGGCCATCGGAGTGGCCACCTGGGAGCTCGCCGGAGCGCTGCGCCGCGGCGGTGGCATCCGGGTCCCGCTGCCGCCGCTGCTGGTCGGCGGTCAGGCCATGATGTGGCTGTGCTGGCCGTACGGGCGCGCGGGGCTGGTGGTCGTGTTCGCGCTCACGGTGCTCGGCTGCCTGGTCTGGCGCTTCCGCGGCGGCGCGCCGGGATACGTCCGCGACGTCACCGCGTCGATTTTCGTCGCCGCCTACCTCCCGCTCGCGGCGTCCTTCGCCGTGCTGCTGGTGCTGCCGGCCGACGGCTCCGCGCGGGCGCTGGCGTTCCTGATCACGGTGGTGTGCTCGGACATCGGCGGCTACGCGTCCGGGGTGTTCCTCGGCCGGCACCTGATGGCCCCCACGATCAGCCCGAAGAAGTCCTGGGAGGGCTTCGCCGGCTCGTTGGTCGCGGGCGTGGTCGGTGCTAGCGCTGTGGTCGTGTTCGGCCTTGGCGGGCGGCCGTTGGCCGGCGTGCTGCTCGGCGTCGCCGTGGTGCTCAGCGCCACCCTCGGCGACCTCGCCGAGTCGCTGATGAAGCGTGACCTCGGACTGAAGGACATGGGCACGATCCTGCCCGGGCACGGCGGCCTGATGGACCGGCTCGACTCGCTGCTGCCGTCGGCCGTCGTGTCCTGGTGCCTGCTGTCCCTGCTGGTGCCGAGCTGAGGGTCCGTGGTGCGGCGGCCAGTGCAGCGGGAACAGGGGCGGGAACAACCGCGGGAACAGCGGGTGATCCCCAGCCCGAACATCTGGAGCTGGCCCGAGATCTACGAAGCGGAGAACCGCGCCCAGGACGCGGACGGCGCGATCTGGCAAACGCTGCGCCAGGCGTGCCCGTGGGACGGCGCGCGGGTGGTCGACATCGGCTGCGGCGACGGCTTCCACCTGCCGGTGTTCGCGCGCACCGCGGCCACCGTGACCGGCATCGAGCCGGTTGGCCGGCTGGTGGCGCGGGCCCGCCAGCGGGTCGCCGGCCTGCCCAACGTCACCGTCCGGGTGGCACATGCCCAGGCCACCGGCCTGCCGGCGGCCAGCATCGACCTGGTGCACGCCCGTACCGCGTACTTCTTCGGCACGGGCTGCGAGCCCGGCCTGGTGGAGGCCGACCGCATCCTGCGCCCCGGCGGCGCGCTGGCCATCGTCGACCTGGACGCCACCGCGCCGCCGTACGGCGCCTGGATGCGGGCCGCCGCGCCGCGCTACGACCCGCACGCCGCGCGGGTGTTCTTCGAGCGCCGTGGCTTCAGCACCACCCTGGTGGATACGGTGTGGCGCTTCGACGACCGGGTCACCCTGGAGTCCGTGCTGCGCATCGAGTTCAGCCCCAAGGTGGCGGCCCGAGCCATCGCCGAGACCGTGGACCTGACCATCCCGGTCCGCTACCGGATCCAGGTGCGGCTGCGTCCGTGAGTGGCAAATGGTGCTACAGCACCATTTGCCACTCACGACTTATCCACAGGGTGGAACACTGGACGGCGTTATGACCGCTGTTTCGCTGCAGTTCAGCGCCCCGCGGAGGGGCATGCCACCGCGCCATCTGGCCGATTTGGACGCCGCCGGGCGCCGCGCCGCGGTGACGGCGCTGGGTCAGCCGGGGTACCGCGCCGACCAGCTCGCCCGCCACTACTACGGCCGGCTGTCCGCCGACCCGGCGACCATGACCGACCTACCGGCCGCGGCCCGCGCCGAGCTCGGCGCGGCGCTGCTGCCGCCGCTGCTCACCCCCGTCCGGCACCTGGCCTGCGACGGCGGCACCACGCGCAAGACACTGTGGCGGGCGCACGACGGCACGCTGCTGGAGAGCGTGCTCATGCGCTATCCGGGCCGTGCGGGACACCCGCACCCGGGCCGTGCGGGACACCCGCGTCCGGGCCGGACGACGCTGTGCGTGTCCAGCCAGGCCGGCTGTGGCATGGCGTGCCCGTTCTGCGCCACCGGGCAGGCCGGGCTCACCCGCAACCTGTCCACCGCCGAGATCGTGGACCAGGTGCGGGCCGCCGCGGCCGCCATGCGCGACGGCGAGCTGCCCGGTGGCCAGGGACGCCTCTCCAACGTGGTCTTCATGGGCATGGGCGAGCCGCTGGCCAACTACCGGCGGGTGGTCGACGCCGTGCGGCGCATCACCGATCCGGCACCGGACGGGCTCGGCCTGTCCCAGCGGTCGGTCACCGTGTCCACCGTCGGGCTGGTTCCGGCGATCGACAAGCTGGCCGGCGAGAAGCTCGCCGTGACGCTGGCCGTGTCGCTGCACGCCCCGGACGACGAGCTGCGCGACACGTTGGTGCCGGTGAACACGCGGTGGAAGGTCGCCGAGGTGGTGGACGCGGCCCGCCGCTACGCCGACACGACCGGCCGTCGGGTGTCCGTCGAGTACGCGTTGATCCGGAACATCAACGATCAGCCGTGGCGCGCCGAGCTGCTCGGCTCGCTGCTGCACGCCGCGTTCGGGCCGCTGGTGCACGTCAATCTGATCCCGCTGAACCCGACACCGGGCAGCGAGTGGGACGCCAGCCCCAAGCCGGTCGAGCGCGAGTTCGTCCGGCTGGTGCGCGCCGCCGGGGTGAGCTGCACGGTGCGCGACACCCGCGGCCGCGAGATCGCCGCCGCCTGCGGCCAGCTCGCCGCGGAAGGAGGCTGACCTGCCCATGGACCTGCCGCTGTCCCCGCCACTGCTGCCAATGCTCGCCAAGTCGGTCCGCGGCATCCCGGAGGGCAACTTCCTGTACGAGCCGAAATGGGACGGCTTCCGCTGCATCGTGTTCCGCGACGGTGCCGAGGTGGAGCTGGCCAGCCGCAACGAGCGGCCGCTGACCAGGTACTTCCCTGAGGTGGTCGAGGCTGTGCTGGCCAACCTGCCGGCGCGCTGCGTGGTCGACGGCGAGCTCGTGCTGGCCCGCGACAACCGGCTGGACTTCGAGGCCCTGCAGCTTCGGCTGCACCCCGCGGCGTCCAGGGTGCGGCTGCTGGCCGAGCAGACCCCGGCGTCCTTCGTGGCGTTCGACCTGCTCGCGCTCGGCCACGAGGCCCTGCTGCAGACCCCCTTCGAGCAGCGCCGGCGGCGGCTCGAGGACGCTCTGCGCCGCGCCGAGCCGCCGATTCATCTCACCCCGGTCACGACCGACCTGGCCACCGCACGGGAGTGGTTCGACGCCTTCGAGGGCGCCGGGCTGGACGGTCTGGTGGCCAAGGCCCGCGACCTGCCATACGTGCCGGACCAACGGCTGATGCTCAAGGTCAAGCACGAGCGCACCGCCGACTGCGTCGTCGCCGGGTTCCGCTGGCACAAGTCCGGCCCGATCGTCGGCTCGCTGCTGCTCGGCTTGTACGACGGCGACCGGCTGCAGCACGTCGGCGTGGCCGGCTCGTTCTCCATGGCCCGCCGCGCGGCGCTGGTCGAGGAGCTGGCCCCGCTGCGGGTGGACGCCCTGGATGGCCACCCATGGGCCGAGTGGGCGGTGCACCAGGAGGACTGGGATCGCCGGCCCGGCATGCAGAGCCGCTGGAACCCGACCAAGAGCATGTCCTGGGAGCCGCTCCGCCCGACCCGCGTCGCGGAGGTCCGGTACGGCGGCCTGGAGGGCCGCCGGTTCCGGCATACCGCCCAGTTCGTCCGTTGGCGCGACGATCGCGACCCCGGCTCGTGCACCTACGACCAGCTTGACGAGCCGGTGAGCTACGACCTGGCGGCTGTGCTGCGCTGAGAGCTGTGCTGAGCCGGCCGCGCCCAGACTGTCGGTGGGCGTCGGCAGACTGTCGGCATGACGAATGCATCGAACGCATCGAACGCATCAAACGCATCGAACGCATCGGATGATCCCCGGCCGCTGTTCCAGCGTGCGGTCGACCAGGTCCAGACGCTGATCGAGCACACCACCCCCGATCAGCTCGGCCTGCCGACCCCGTGCACCGAGTTCGACGTCGAAGCGTTGGTGGGCCACTTGGTCACGGTGCTGCGCCGGATCAGCATTGCGGCCAGTGGCGGCAACCCGCTGGAGGTGCCGCGGGTGACCACCGGCATCGAGCCGACGGGCTGGGCGGATGCGGCGGCCGAGGCACGCACCAAGCTGGACGCGGTGTGGGCCGACGACGCGGTGCTCGACCGTGAGCTCAGGCTGCCGTTCGGCACGCTGCCCGGCCGCGCCGCGCTGCGCGCCTATACCCAGGAGCTCACCCAGCACGCCTGGGACCTGGCGGTTGCGACCGGACGCGCGAACCAGCTCGACGGGCAGCTGGCCGAGGCGGCGTTGAACACGGCTCAGCGGTTCGTGCCCGCGGAGCCACGCGGTGGGCGGGTGCCGTTCGGGCCGGTGGTGGACGTTCCGGCGGACATGGACGCGTACGGTCGGCTCGCCGGCTGGTTGGGCCGTCAACCCGACTGGGGACGAAGCGTCTCGGCGCCGCGCTGACCTACTCGGGCGGGCCGCCGGGGTCGGCGAGGCCACGGTCGCGCTCGTCGCGCTCGGCCCACTCGAAGAGCGGCCCCAGGGAGAACACCGCCTCGTCGATGCCCGCGTGCAGGTCGCCGAGTTTGGCGAAGCGGGCCGGCATCGTAGCCATGGTGAAGTCGGCCGGGTCCACGTCGGGAAGCTCGTCCCACCTGATCGGCGCGGACACGGGGGCGTGTGGCGCACCGCGCAGCGAGTACGCCGAGCGGATCGTGCGGTCACGGGCGTTCTGGTTGTAGTCGACGAACACCGCGGTGGGGCGTTCGTGCCGCCAGTAGGTGGTGGTGACCAGGTCTGGGGCGCGGCGCTCCACCTCGCGGGCGAAGGCCAGCGCGGCACGCCGCACCTCCTTGTGCCCCCATCGTGGCTCGATCCGCACGTAGATGTGCAGCCCGCGGTTGCCCGAGGTCTTGGGCCAGCCGACGGCGCCGAGCTCGTCCAGCACCTCGTGGGCGACGTAGGCGACCTTGCGTGACTCCTCGAACCCGACGCCCGGCATGGGGTCCAGGTCTATTCGCCACTCATCGGGCTTCTCGGTGTCGGTGCAGCGCGAGTTCCATGGGTGGAACTCGACGGTGGACATCTGTACGGCCCAGATCACCTGCGCCAGCTCGGTGACGCACAGCTCGTAGGCGTGCCGCCCGAAGCGCGGGAAGTCGATCCGTACGGTGTTCACCCACGGCGGCGCGCCGGCCGGCAGCCGCTTCTGGTGCACCTTCTCGCCGCTCACCCCGGTCGGGAAGCGGTGCAGCATGCACGGCCGCTCGCGCAGCGCACGCACGATGCCGTCGCCGACCGCGATGTAGTACCGAGCAATGTCCAGCTTGGTATGGCCGGTGGCGGGGAAGTACACCCGGTCGGGATTGGTCAGCCGGACGGTGCGGTCGCCGATCTGCAGCTCGACCGCGGGCGTGCTCTTGCCGGCCATCCCGGACCAGCCGGTGTCAGCGCCGCCAGGACGTGCGCCGCTGCATCTGGTCCCACACCAGCGCGCCGACCACGACGGCAGCGAGCCCGATCAGCCACAGCTCCTCGACCCGGCCGCGGTGGTTGCCGATGAGCATCAACAGCAGGATCGCGGCGATCGCCCATCCGCCGATCCGGCTCGCCCGCGGGAACGTCCCGTGCCAGCCCCATTCGGCGGACGGCTCGGCCCTCGGGTCATGCGCGAGCGCCACCGGGTGCCCGCCGTCGTGCTCGACGGCGTGCTCGACGGCGTGGTCGACGGCGTGCGACTCCCGATGCTCAACGGCGTGCGCCTCGGCGTCAGCTTCGGCCTTCTCCGCGGCGTGCTTGTCGCGGACGTCCAGCTCGCTCGATTCGGCCACCGCCGCCCTCCAGACCAGTCACGATCACGACCCGGCCATGGTGTCACACCGCGCCGGTCCGGTCATGGCAGCCCGGCGGCCAGGGCCGGCCATGGCCGGCCGGTGAATCGTGGCCACCGCGAGCGGCGATCCTGATGGATGTGCAGGACCGGCCTACTCCGGGTGCTCGACCACGCAGTCCGGACCGGGGTAGATCAGGCTCTCGTGACCGTCCTCGAACCGCACCAGGTACGGCGGCCCACCGTGCTCACCGCGGACGTCGACGATCTCCCCCAACCGGTCCTTGATGCCGACGGCTCGACCGTGCATGTGCAACCGGTCGCCGACCTGAGCTTGCATCAACGCACCTCCCACAGGCTTTCGGTAGCTACCACAGTGTGCGTCAAATGGGGCCACGATCGGTAGCCCGCCCGCCCAGCCGGGTCCGGCCGGCGAGAATGGTCGGGAGAATGGTCGGGGAGAATGACTGCCAATGGACGACGACGCTGGCCGCTCTGGCCCCCGCTCGGTGCTGGTGCTCGGCAGCACGGGTTCGATCGGAACCCAGGCGCTGGACGTGATCCGGCGCAATCCCGACCGGTTCCGGGTGGTGGGGTTGGCGGCGGGTGGCGGCGACCCGACGCGGTTGGCGACGCTGGCCGATCAGGTGGCCGAGTTCGGCGTGCGCGCCGTCGCGGTGTCCGACCCGGCCGGCGCCGGCCAGCTGCCCGGTAACGCTCGGGTGTGGACGGGGCCGGACGCGGTCGTCGAGCTGATCCACGCCACCACGGCCGACCTGGTGCTGAACGCGATCACCGGATCCCGCGGCCTGCTCGCCACGCTGGCGGCGCTGGACACCGGTGCCACGCTGGCGCTGGCGAACAAGGAATCGCTGATTGCGGGCGGCCCGCTGGTAACCAGGGCCGCCCGGCCTGGCCAGCTCGTGCCGGTGGACTCCGAGCACTCCGCGCTGGCCCAGTGCCTGCGCGGCGGG
>DASXTS010000392.1:0-45039 GCA_036505275.1 Pseudonocardiaceae bacterium | reverse complement strand
GCGGTGTCGATGGCCCGGCCGGACTCGGCGGTCTTGCCGGTGACCAGCGTGCGGATGTAGACGATGCGCTCGCCCTTCTTGCCGGAGATGCGGGCCCAGTCGTCCGGGTTGGTGGTGTTGGGCAGGTCCTCGTTCTCGGCGAACTCGTCGACGATGGCGTCCAGCAGGTGCTGCACGCGCAGCCCGGGCTGGCCGGTCTCCAGCACCGACTTGATGGCGGACTTCTTCGCCCGGTCCACGATGTTCTGGATCATGGCGCCGGAGTTGAAGTCGCGGAAGTACAGGACCTCCTTGTCGCCGTTGGCGTAGGTGACCTCCAGGAACCGGTTCTCCTCCGTCTCGTCGTACATCCGCTCGACCGTGGTCTGGATCATCGCGTCGACGCAGGCCGCCTTGTCGCCGCCGAACTCGGCGAGGTCGTCGGCGTGGATCGGCAGGCCGGTGATCAGGTACTTGGAGAAGATGTCCTTGGCCGCCTCGGCGTCCGGGCGCTCGATCTTGATCTTCACGTCCAGCCGGCCCGGCCGCAGGATGGCAGGGTCGATCATGTCCTCGCGGTTGGACGCGCCGATGACGATGACGTTCTCCAGGCCCTCCACGCCGTCGATCTCGCTCAGCAGCTGCGGCACGATGGTGGTCTCCACGTCCGAGGAAACGCCGGATCCGCGGGTGCGGAAGATGGAGTCCATCTCGTCGAAGAACACGATCACCGGGGTGCCCTCGGAGGCCTTCTCACGGGCCCGCTGGAAGATCAGCCGAATGTGCCGCTCGGTCTCGCCGACGAACTTGTTCAGCAGCTCCGGACCCTTGATGTTGAGGAAGTACGACTTCGCCTCGCCGGGCTCGGCCTCCTCGTCCGGCGCCGCGGCGGCCCTGCTCGCGGCGACCTGCTTGGCCAGCGAGTTCGCCACCGCCTTTGCGATCAGGGTCTTGCCGCAGCCGGGAGGGCCGTAGAGCAGCACGCCCTTCGGCGGGCGCAGATAGTACTCGCGGAACAGCTCGGCGTGCAGGAACGGCAGCTCGACCGCGTCGCGGATCTGCTCGATCTGCCGGGACAGGCCACCGATGTCGGCGTAGTCGACGTCGGGCACCTCTTCCAGCAGCAGGTCTTCGACCTCGGCCTTGGGCACCCGCTCGTAGGCGTAGCCGGCCTTGGTGTCGACCAGCAGCGAGTCGCCCGGCTTGAGCGGCGACTCGGCAAGTGGCTCCGAGAGCCACACCACCCGCTCCTCGTCGGCGTGCCCGACGACCAGCGCGCGATGGCCGTCGGCCATCACCTCGCGCAGCGCGCACACCTCGCCGATCGACTCGAACGAGCCGGCCTCGACTACGGTCAGCGCCTCGTTCAGTCGCACCGACTGGCCACGGCGCAATTGGTCGCCCTCCACGGTCGGGGAGACCGCGACGCGCATCTTGCGGCCAGCGGTGAACAAGTCCACCGTGCCGTCCTCGAACAATGAGAGGAAGATGCCGTAGCCGCTCGGCGGCTGGGCCAGCCGATCGACCTCCTCGCGCAGCGCCATGAGCTGGTTTCGCGCGTCCTTGAGCGTGTCGATCAGCTTCGCGTTTCGTTCGGTCAGCTGCCCGACCCGCGCCGACGCATCGGCCAGCCGTTCCTCCAGCAGCCGGACGTGTCGTGGTGACTCGGTGAGCTTGCGACGAAGCAACGCCACTTCGTCCTCAAGGAACCCGATCTGTCGATGGAGCTCCGCGGCGCTGCGGGCCCGGCCGTCCTCGTCATCCGGCCGTCCTCCGGTGCGGTCGTGCTGCATGTCGGCACCTCCTCCCGTCGCTCTCCCGGTCCTTTCAACGGTACCGGGCATCTACCACAACATGGAGCTTGTGAAACGCCAGGTTGTGTGCTGTCTAACAGAAGCTGTCCGGTTGGCATCACCCCGTTATCGGCTCCCGCCGTCGGCTTGTTAGGCCAACGCGGTGCCGGTCCAGGGCTTGACGCTGATTACAGTGCGTCCGGCCGGGCCCTGTGATACCGGCGCCGCCCACCAATCCGCACGCTGCTTTCGCTGGCAGCGGCCCTGGGACGGGTCGAAGGCGCTGGTTCGTGCGGCCGGTCGGGCATGCTCGCGGGCGCCGTCTCGGCCACCGGGTGGCGGAGGTCCGCGGCCGTGCGGAGCCCGCCCGCACGGCCGGAGGCGGCGTTGATTAGGCCAATCGGATGATTACCCGCCGGCACAGGCACGCAGTGACCGGCGCTACACCCGGCCCCCGGTGCGGCGCTGGGTGGGACGGCGCTGCGGCCGCGGCGGGGTGACGCCGGCGGCCAGCCGTCGGGTGGTGAGCAGGAATGCGGTGTGCGCAACCATGCGGTGCTCCGGCCGCACCGCGAGGCCCACCACGTGCCACGGCCGCATCAGGGTCTCCCACGCCGCCGGCTCGGTCCAGCACTGCTGCTCGCGCAGTGCCTCGGTGACGGAGGACAACTGCGTGGTGGTGGCCACGTAGACCACGAGTACGCCGCCGGGCACCAGCGCGCCGGCGACCGTGGGCAGCACCTCCCAGGGCGCGACCATGTCCAGGATCACCCGGTCCACGGTGTCACCGGCGTGGGTTGTCGCATGGGTTGCGACGTCGGCCACATGCAGCGTCCAGTTGGCCGGCTGCTCACCGAAGAACCGCTGCACGTTGCGTACGGCGTGCTCGGCGTGATCCTCGCGTACCTCGTAGGAGACCACGCTGCCGTCGGCGCCGACGGCGCGCAGCAGCGAGCAGGTCAGCGCGCCCGAGCCGGCACCGGCCTCGAGGACCCGCGCGCCAGGGAACACGTCGCCCCACATGATGATCTGGGCGGCGTCCTTCGGGTAGATCACCTGCGCGCCGCGCGGCATGGCCAGCACGTAGTCGGCCAGCAGCGGCCGCAGCACCAGGTACGTGGTGCCGCTCGCCGAGACCACCACGCTGCCCTCGTCGCGCCCGATGATGTCGTCGTGCGCCAGCCCACCGCGGTGCGTGTGGTACTCGCCGCCTGGCTGCAGCACCACGGTGTAGCGCCGGCCCTTGGGGTCGGTGAGCTGCACCCGGTCCCCCGGTCTGAACGGCCCGCTCGCAGTGCGCATGACGGGTGATCCTGGCAGCCCGACCAGCGGCTCTTACCAGCGGCGGTGCTCGGCAAGGGTGGCGTACACGTCGGCCCGGCGCAGCACTCCGGCCGGCCGGCCGTCGGCGTCGACCACCAGGAACTGCCAAGCAGGGCTGGCCTGCAGGCGCTCGAGCGCGGCCGCGGGGTCACCGCGCAGCTCGGAGTCCAGCAGCACGGCGTCCGGCGCCACCGGGTGGGCGGCGCCACCGGCCGGCGCCAGCGGCGCGTGTCCGGCCAGCTCGGCCGCGGCCCGAGGGTCGAGCAGGCCGGCGGCCACCCCGTCCGGCCGCACCAGCAGCACACCGCGGCCAGCCGCCGCGTACAGCGCGTCGGAGATCGGGCTCTCCGCAGGCAGCTGCAGTAGCGGCTGCACCAGGCCGATCAGCGGCACCGCGGCCGCCGGCCGGCGCTGCCGGCCGAGCTCGGCGAACGCCCCGGCCAGCACATACCACGCCATCAGCGCGGCGACGCCGAACTGCAACCACGACCCTGGCGCGCCGCTGCCGAGCGCGGCGAGGCCCCAGCCCACCAGAAGGACGCCGACCAGCACGCCGCCGACGGCGGCACCGCGGCTGCCGAGCCCGCGGTTGCCGGTGGCCGACCACACCGCGGCGCGCAGTATCCGGCCGCCGTCCAGCGGCAGGCCGGGCAGCAGGTTGAACGCCGCCACCACGGCGTTGGTGATCGCGAGCTGGACGGCGAGCAGCCATTCCACGGTCCCGGGGTCCGCGGCGACCGCGACCGCGGCCGCGAGCGCCGCGACGGCCACCGACACCGCCGGACCGGCCGCCGCGATCAGCGCATCGTCCCGTGGCCGAAGCGGCGGCCTGGCCAGCTCCGACACCCCGCCGAGCAGGAACAGCCGCACCCGCCGCACCGGCAGCCCGAGCCGCAACGCGACCGCGCAGTGTCCCAACTCGTGGGCCAGCACCGACGCGGCGAGCAGCACGGCCATGCCCACCGCGACGGCCAGCGCGGCCAGGTCGTCGACGTCCGGCAGCACGGCCCGCACCACCGGCAGGTAGGCCACCGTGATCACCAGCGCGCCGAGCCACCAGGACGGGCTGAGCAGCACCGGCACCCCGAACACCCGGGCCACCCGCAGCTCGCCGTCGCCGGCGTCCATCATGAGGGGCAGCCTACGGCTGCCTGTGACTGGCAATTGGTGTTGGAGCACCATTTGCCACTCACGACCCCGGTGCCCCGCGCGGCGCCGGGGGTTCTGTCGGTGCCCTCCAATAACCTTGCGGCATGGCGCTGGCGAGCGAAGACCTGGCGGCGGCAGAGCACGCCGGATCCGAGCCTGCCGCCCGGCGTCAGCCGGCGCTGTCGCCGTCCCGCGCCGGCGACTTCAAGCAGTGCCCGCTGCTGTACCGGTTCCGGGTGGTGGACCGGATCCCCGAGTTGCCGAGCCCAATCGCGGTGCGCGGCACCGTGGTGCATGCCGTGCTGGAGCGGCTGTACGCGCTGCCGGCCGAGGAGCGGGTGCCGGCCAGGGCCCAGGAGCTGCTGGAGCCGGTCTGGCGCGATCTGCTGGCCGCCGAGCCGGAGCTGGCGGCGCTCTTCTCCGAGGGCGACTGGGCGGACACCACCCCGGAGCAGGCCGCCGAACCGGACGCCACGGACACCGCCGAGCACGCCGCCGCTTGGCTGGCCTCCGCGCGCGACCTGCTGGAGTCCTACTTCGTCCTGGAAGACCCCCGCCGGCTGCGGCCGGAGGCGTGCGAGCTGCTCGTGGAGGCGGAGTTGGAGCCCGCCGAGGACGGCGGCGACCCGGTGTTGCTGCGCGGCTACATCGACCGGCTCGACGTCGCGCCGACCGGCGAGATCAGGGTGGTGGACTACAAGACTGGTGCGGCGCCCCGCGAGGTCGGCGAGGCGCGGGCGTTGTTCCAGATGAAGTTCTATGCGGTCGTGCTGTGGCGCACCCGTGGCGTGGTGCCCCGGCAGCTCCGGCTGATCTACCTGGCCGACCGTCAGCTGCTCACCTACAGCCCCGACGAGGCCGAACTGCGCCGCTTCGAGCGCACCCTGAGCGCGATCTGGACCGCGATCCTCAAGGCCGGCCGCACCGGCGATTTCCGCCCGCGGCGAAGCGGCATGTGCGACTACTGCCACCATCGGGCGATCTGTCCGGAGTTCGGCGGCACGCCGCCGCCGTACCCCGGCTGGCCGTCCGACGGGGTGCTGCCCGACGCCGGCCGGGAGACCCCGCTGGACAGGGCCGAATAATCAGGGCCGAATGAATCAGGGCCGAACGAGATGACGGACGCCTACTACCTGCCGGTCGGCGATGACCGGTTCGTGGCGACCGGGCACACCGTCGGCCCGTGGGCGGACGGCGTGCAGCACATGGGTCCGCCGTCCGCGCTGCTGGCTCGGGCAATGCTGCGCTGCTCGCCGCGGGAGGACACCGCGCTGGCCAAGCTCACCGTGGACATCCTCGGCCCCGTGCCGCGGGCCGAGGTGCGGGTCACCGCGACCGTGCTGCGCCCGGGCCGCACGATCGAGCTGATCGGCGCGGAGCTCTCCGCCGGCAGCATCGTGGCGGCCCGGGCCACCGGTTGGCGGCTGATCCGCACGGACACCGGCGAGCTGGCCGGCGGCACCCCGGAGCCACTGCCACCGCCGGAGGCCGGCGGACCCCGTCCGCTGCCGGCATCCTGGATGGTGGGCGGCTACCTCAGCTCGATCGACTGGCGCTGGCTGCACGGCTCGTGGGACGAGCCGGGGGCCGGCGCGGCGTGGGCTCGCCCCCGGTTCGAGCTGGTGGCCGGCGAGCCGACCGACGGGCTGTGCCGACTCCTGACGGTCGCCGACTCGGCCAGCGGGATGTCGGCCAGGCTCGACCCTGCGCGCTGGTTGTTCCCGAACACCGACCTCACCGTTCACCTGCACCGGATGCCCCGAGGCGACTGGGTCGGCGTTGAAGCCAACACGGTAATCGGCCCTACCGGAGCCGCGGTGGCCACGGCTACCCTGCACGACCGGGACGGTGCGGTCGGTAGCAGCGCGCAGATTCTCACGGTACGCGCCCGCTGAACGATCGCGGGCCAGAGCCGACGAGGCGAGCGAGCGACAAGAAACGGACTGTGACCGATGAAGGTGCTGATCGTCGGATGCGGGATCGGCGGGTTGACCACCGCGCTGTGCCTGCATGAGCGGGGCATCGAGTGCGAGCTGTACGAGCAGAGCGGCAACATCCGCGAGCTGGGGGTGGGGATCAACACCCTGCCCAACGCGATCAAGGAGCTGGCCGACCTTGGGCTGCTGCCCGCCTTGGATGCGGTCAGCATCCGAACGTACGAGCTGATCATGACAAACCGGTTCGGGCAGCAGATCTGGCGGGAGCTGCGCGGGTTGGACGCCGGGTATGCGGTGCCGCAGTTGTCGCTGCACCGCGGCCGGCTGCAGGGCGTGCTCAACCAGGCGGTGCGGCAGCGGCTGGGCGACGACGCGGTGCACGTCGGGCATCGGCTGGTCGGGTTCGAGCAGGACGCTCGCTGGGTGCGGGCGCGCTTCGTGGACCGGGACGACGCCCCGCTGGCCGAGGTCGAGGGCGATGCGCTGGTGGCCGCCGACGGCATCCACTCGACAGCGCGGGCGTTGCTGTACCCGAACGAGGGCCCACCACGCTGGAACGGCGTGATGATGTGGCGCGGCGCGCACGAGTGGCCGAAGTTCCTCACCGGCCGTTCGATGATCATTGCCGGTGGCACCGCGGCGAAGCTGGTGCTGTACCCGATCGGGCCGGGCGCCACCCCGGATACCCGGCTGACGAACTGGGCGGTGTGCGCGCAGATCGCCGAGCCGGGCGCCGTGCCGCCGCGGCGCGAGAACTGGGCAAGGCCCGGCCAGTGGGACGAGCTCGCGCCACACCTGGCCCGGTTCAACATCAGCCAGCTCGATCTGCCGGCCCTGGTCGCTGCCACACCGGAGTTCTTCGAGTACCCGATGTGCGACCGTGATCCGCTGCCGGCCTGGAGCTTCGGCCGGATGACCCTGCTCGGCGACGCAGCGCACCCGATGTACCCGATGGGGTCCAATGGCGCCAGCCAGGCCATTCTGGACGCCCGCTGCCTTGCCCGGCTGCTGTCCGAGATCTCCGGAACCGGCGACGTGCCGGCCGCGCTCAAGGCGTACGAGGACGAGCGGCTCCAGATGACGGCGCAGATCGTGCACATGAACCGCACCGGCGGCCCCGAAGGCGTCATCGACGTGGTCGAGCGCCTCGCCCCGGACGGCTTCGCGGACGTCGACGACGTCATCAGCCATTCCCAGCGCCAGGCCATTCTCAAGGGCTATGCCACCGCGGCGGGGTTCAGCCGGGAGCAGGTCAACCGGTGACCGCCGCATGGGCGGTCCCGCCATGCGTGCCGCGTATCTGACAGCGCCAGCGGGCGACCTGCGGGCGGTCCCCGGTGAGGCGGGGCCGCCCATCATCGGTCACACGCTGCACTTCATGCATGACCCGCTGGGCTGGAGCCGATACTTCTACGACCGGTACGGCCCGGTGGCGTGGACCAACACGTTCGGCATCCGGCTGGTGTCCGCCGCCGGCCCGGACGCCGTCGAGCGAGTGCTGGTCAACCGGGACAAAGCGTTCTCCAATGGGCGCGGCTGGGAGTACTTCATCGGCCCGTTCTTCCGCCGCGGCATCATGCTGCTGGACTTCGAGGAACACCTGCACCACCGGCGGATCATGCAGCAGGCGTTCACCCGGGAGCGGCTGGCGAGCTACCTCGACACGATGAATCCGGCCATCGCCGCCGGCATCGTGTCATTCGGCAGCACGGCCGCCGGCGCGCCCCTTCGGGCGCACCGGGCGTTCAAGAAGCTCACCCTCGACCTGGCCACCCGCACGTTCACCGGCGGCGAGCTGGGCCCGCGGGCCGAGCGCGTGAACCGGGCGTTCATCGACGCGGTCCGGGCCGGCACGGCCTATGTGCGGTTCCCGGTGCCGGGTCTGCGTTGGTCGCGCGGCCTGCGCGGGCGCCGGCTGCTGGAGGAACTGCTGCGCGCACAACTGCCGGCGAAGCGAGCTCATGCCTCGGCGGCTGATCTGTTCGCCGCGCTGTGCCAGGCGCGCAGCGAGGACGGTCACCGCTTCGGCGATGACGACGTGATCAACCACATGATCTTCCTGCTGATGGCGGCGCACGACACCACCACCATGACGCTGACCACCATGGCGTACTACCTGGCCAAGCACCCGGCATGGCAGGACCGGGCCCGGCAGGAGTCGGCAGCGCTCGGCACGGAGGCCGTCGCGCTCGACAATCTGGACCGCCTGGTCTCGCTGGACCTGGTGATGAAGGAGTGCCTGCGGCTGGTCACTCCGCTGCAGGCGATGGCACGCAAGACCGTGCGAGACACCGAGATCCTTGGCTACTTCGTGCCGGCCGACACGTTCGTGACGGTGTCTGCGCACTTCATCCATCACATGCCGGAGTACTGGCCGGACCCGGAGCGGTTCGACCCGGAGCGGTTCGCCGAGCACCGCCGCGAGGACCGGGTGCACAACTACGCGTGGCTCCCGTTCGGCGGCGGTGTGCACAAGTGCATTGGACTGCGGTTCGCCGCGCTACAGGTGAAGGCCGTGCTGCATCAGCTCCTGCTGGCCCACCGGTGGACGGTGCCGGTGGAATATGAGATGCCGCTGGACTACACGAGCATGCCGACGCCATCCGATGGGCTGCCCATCCGACTGCAGCGGCTCTGACCCGTTACAGCCGGCAGGAGCGGATGTCCGAGGCCAGGATGGCCTTGGCGCCCAATGCGTGCAGCTCGTCCATCACCTGGTTGGCATCCTTGCGCGGCACCATGGCGCGGACCGCGACCCAGTCCGGCTCGGCCAGCGGCGCGACCGTGGGCGACTCCAGGCCTGGAGTCAGCTCGACGGCCTTGTCGAGCAGTTCGCGTGGGCAGTCGTAGTCGAGCATGAGGTACTGCTGGGCGAACACCACGCCCTGCACGCGGGCCGCGAGCTGCGCCTTCTCCGGTGTGTCCGGCGCGTCCGCCCGGTCGATGAGCACCGCCTCCGAGACGCAGATCGGCTCGCCGAACGGCACCAGCCCGTGCTGGCGCAGGGTGCGTCCGGAGCCGACCACGTCGGCGATGGCGTCCGCGACGCCGAGCTGCACCGAGATCTCCACGGCGCCGTCCAGCCGGATGACCTCGGCCACCACGCCGTGCCGGGCCAGGTCGGCGGTGACCAGCCGGGGGTAGGCGGTGGCGATCCGGCTACCGCCGAGCGCGGCGACGTCCCAGGAATGGCCCTCCGGTCCGGCGTAGCGGAACGCCGAGCCGCCAAAGCCGAGCGCGAGCCGCTCCCGGACCGGGGCTCCGGAGTCCAGCGCCAGGTCGCGGCCGGTGATGCCGAGGTCGAGCTCGCCGGACCCGACGTAGATCGCGATGTCCTTCGGCCGCAGGAAGAAGAACTCCACGTCGTTGCCCGGGTCGAGCACGGTGAGGTCGCGGCTCTCGTGCCGCTGCCGGTAGCCGGCCTCGGCGAGCATCTCCGATGCCGGACCAGCCAGCGTGCCCTTGTTCGGCACGGCGACGCGCAACATGATCGCGGGTTCTCCCTACAGGTGGCGGTAGACGTCGTCCAGGGTCAGCCCGCGGCCGAGCATGATCACCTGGACCCGGAAGAGCAGCTGCGATATCTCCTGCGCCAGCGCGTCGTCCGGTTCATGCTCGGCGGCCAGCCACACCTCGCCGGCCTCCTCGAGCAGCTTCTTGCCCTGCTCGTGCACCCCGGCGTCCAGCGCTGCGACGGTCGCCGAGCCGGCCGGGCGGTCGCGGGCCCGCGTTGCGAGCTCGGCGTACAGCCCGTCGAAGGTCTTCACGCTGCGTCATCATGCCATCCGCGGTGACGGCGCCTCGCCTACCGTGGTACATCGTGAGCCCCCGCCGGCGCCTGCTCGTGCTCGGCCTGGCCGCCGTGCTGCTGGTGGTCGCAGTGCTGGTCGGCGTGCGCGTGGCCGGCGAACGGGTGTCCGGCGGGCATGGTCCGGAGGCCGGCCGGGGCGGGCCGCCGGCGCCGGACCGGCCCGGGCCCGTGCTGCTCGTGCCCGGTTATGGCGGTGGCCGCGACGGGCTGATCGTGCTCGCCGGCCGGATTCACTCGGCGACCGGGCGTGCGGCCACGGTGCTGACCCTGCCGGGCGATGGCACCGGTGACCTCGGCGCTCAGGTCGCCGTGCTGGACGCCGCGGCGCAGGCCGCGATCGCCGCGGGCGCCCCGTCGGTCGACGTGGTCGGCTTCTCGGCCGGCGGGGTGGTCGCCGGGCTGTGGGTGGCGCGCTCCCCTGACACCGGCCGGGCCCGCCGGGTGATCAGCCTCGGCTCGCCGCTGCACGGCGTGCAACTCGCCGGCGTCGGCGCGGCGCTCGCCCCGGAGTCGTGCCCGCCGGCCTGCCGGCAGCTCGCACCGGGCAGTGACGTGATGGGCGAGCTGGAGCGTGCCGGCCTGGGCGCGCGGGTGCCCTGGCTGTCGGTGTGGACCGCCGAGGACGAGACCGTGTCGCCGCAGTCCGCGCGGCTGACCGGCGCGGTGAACATCGAGCTGCAGTCTGTCTGCCCGGACGCGCACACCGGACACGGGCAGCTGCCCACCGACCCGCTGGTCGCCGGCCTGGTGCTGCGGGCACTCGGCACCGAGCCGCTGCACGAGCCGGCCGCCGCCGAGTGCGCCACCCTGCGCAATGCCGGCCGCTGACGACTTGTCCACCGGCTCAGCTGGTGATGTCGCGGGTGGTGAAGTTGGCCCAGGCGGCGCCGAGCAGCACCGTCACATAGCCGAGCTGAACCAGGGCGCCGCCGCGGATGTCCCGCCAGAAGATCGGCTCGCGGAAGAAGTCCACCCAGGCCAGCCAGCGGGTGGTCGGCAGGTACGGGGTGATCGCGGCGGCGGCGTCCAGCGGGGTCAGCACGGCGCTGGCGACGACCACGGCCAGCGCGCCGAGGGTGGCCGCGAGGCTGGAGTCGGTGACCGTGGACAGGAACAACGCAATGGCACCCACCGCGATCATCGACAGCGCGATGTAGCCGACCGTGCCGGCCAGCCGCCAGGCCAGCTGTGTTGGGCTGAGCTGCACCCCGGACAGTGACGTGACGGCGCCGGGCTGGCCGAGCGCCGCGCCGGGGCCGAAGCCGAATGCCGCGACCCCGACCAGGTAGCCGGTCACGGTCACCGCGGCGACCGCGAGCAGCACGAACGCCGCGATGGATACCAGCTTGGCGACGAGCAGGCGGGTGCGGCCGACCGGCCGGGCGAGCAGGTAGCGCAGCGTGCCGGCGCTGGCCTCGCCGGCCACCGCGTCCCCGGCGACGACCGCGACCGTGATCGGCAGGAAGATCGGCAGCACGATGGCCAGCGCGGCCGCCGGGTACAGCTGGCCATTGGAGAGCACCGCGGACAGAAACGCCTGGCCGCGGCCGGGCGCCGGGGCCACCCTGGTGGTGGCCAGCAGCACGGCGACCAGGGTCGGCAGCGCGCACAGCAGCGCCACGCACAGCCAGACCCGCGGCCGGCGCACCAGCTTGGCGAGCTCGACCCTGATCACGGCCGCACCTTGGCCACCCGGTCGGTGCCGGCGCCGGTGCGCCGCAGCACTATCTCCTCGAGGGTGTGCCGCTCGTGGGTCAGCTCGGCCACGCGCACGCCGGCCGCCACCAGCAGGGCGTTCAGCTCGGCCGGCTCCGCGTGCCGGACCACCAGGCGGCTGCCGCTTCGCGCCTCGACCCGGCTGTCCAGCAGCGCCGCCGCCGCGTCGGCGTCCGGGCTGTCCACGATCACCCGCCCGGTGGGCGCGCGCAATGCCCCGAGCGAATCCTGCAGCACCAGGCGGCCCCGGTCCATGATCCCGACGCGGGTGCACAGCTGCTCGACCTCGGCGAGCAGGTGACTGCACAGCAGGATCGTGGTGCCGTCCGCGTTCAGCTCGGCCAGCAGCGCGCGGACCTCCCGGCTGCCGGCCGGGTCCAGCCCGTTGGTCGGCTCGTCGAGCACCAGCAGCCGGGGCCGGCGCAGCAGCGCGGCGGCCAGCCCGAGCCGCTGGCGCATGCCCGTCGAGTACGCCCGCAGCGGGCGCCGGTCGATGCCGGCCAGGCCAACCCGCTCGAGCGCGTCCTCGATCCGCCGACGCCGGGTGCGCCGGCCGCCGGCACCAGCGTCCGGACCGGCGGCGTCCACCAGCGCCAGATTGCTGCGTCCGGACAGATGCGGGTAGCCGGCCGGGCCCTCCACCAGCGCGCCGACCTGAGGCAACGCGTCGGCCACCCGCCGCGGCACCGGGCAGCCCAGCAGCTCGATGTGCCCCCTCGACGGGTAGACCAGGCCGAGCACCATCCGCAGCAGGGTGGTCTTGCCCGAGCCGTTGGGGCCGAGCAGCCCGTACCGGTCACCCTCCGCGACGTCGATCGCGACGTCGTCGACGGCCGTGGTCCGGTGGCCGAAGCGCTTGGTCAGGCCGCTGGTGTGGATCATTCGTTGCCGCCGGCGAGCTCGGCGGCGGCCTGCTCGAGCACCGGTGCGGTGACCGCGCCGGCCATCAGGTAGCCCAGCCGGCGCACCCGGACCACGACCACGGTCAGCAGCGGAGTCTGCGCCGGGGTCTGCAGCCGCACCGCGGTGGCGATGCTCGGCGTTGTCAGGTCCACGGCCCCGGCGCTACGGGCCCCGTCGAGCAGCCGGGTGCTCAGCCCGCGACCGAGCGGCACGACCACGAAGCCGGCGAGGCCGTCGCCGTAGCGGCCGACCGAGGGAAGGTCGGCCGACGGAATGACCAGGTCGCGGCCGGCGAGCCGGGCCGGCAGCGTGGCCGAGCCGAGGCCGCGCAGCACGCCGGCGACCTCGGCGGCATTAACGGTGTCGACCGCCGAGCCCGGCCCGGGCGAGGGCCGCAGCACCGCAGCCGGCGGGGCCGCCATGCTGACCTCGAGCAGCCGGCTTACCAGCACCGGGCGGTCCGCGCCGCGGGCCGTCACCTGCACCTGCAGCGGTAGCCCGCTCGCCGGTTCGGCCCACACCTCGACGGCGCCGACCGTGGTCGACGGGTCGCTCGGGGTCAGCCGCAGGCCGGCCGCATCGATGCCGGCCACCCGCCGCGGCGGCAGCGCTGTGACCGGGTCGCCCGCCGCGAGACCCAGCAGCCTGCGCGCCAACTCCGGCGGCAGCAGGTCGGCGGCCCTCGGCGGCCGCACCGCCACCGGGCCGATGATGCCGGTGAGCCGGTCGTCCTCGTAGTCCCAGACCAGCTCGGTGCCGCCGACCCGGTAGGTGCCGCGCTCGCCGGCCGTGGTGAGCATGTCGACCCGCCACCGGTCCGGCGCCGCGTACCAGGCCCGTACCCGGACCGTGCCGCTGAGCAGGGTCGCAACGTCGGCGAGCTGGGGCAGCGGCGGCATCCCGAGCTGTCCGATGCTCTCCGCGTAACCGGCGTACGGCTGCCCGCCCGAGGCGAGCACCCGCTCGCGCAGCACCTGGACGCTCGGCTCGGCCGCTGATCGAGTCGGCAGCCGGTGCACCACCGCAGGGACTGCCAGCAGCGTGGCGGCGCCGGCCGCGACCGCCAGCCAGCGCCGCCAGCGGTGCCACCTCACCACCGTCCCGGACACCAGCCGACCATAGGTCGTGACCAGAAAGCGTTGCCATAGCGCTGCATTCCACTCACGACTCCCGGTGTCGACATCCTAGTGTCGAAACATGACGACCGCTCAGGCCACCGATCTGATGGCGCTGCTCGACCAAGGCGTGCGGCACGATCCCTATCCGCTCTACGCGCGGCTGCTGGCGGCCGCGCCGTTCCGGCTGGACCCGGCCCCGGTGGCGGTGCTCGCCTCGTACGCGGACTGCGGCGCGATGCTGCGCGACCCGCTGGCCAGCGTCGACCGCTCGCTGGCCACCCTGCCGGTGGACCGTGCCGCGATGCGCGAGCTGCTGCCGGAAGGCGCACCGGCATCGCTGGACGAGCCGGCGTTCCTGTTCCGCGACCCGCCTGACCACACCAGGCTGCGCCGGCTGGTGTCCAGGGCGTTCACCGCGCGGGTGGTGCAGCGGCTGCAGCCGCGGATCGCTGAGCTGGTGGACGCCGCGCTGGACCGGGCCGCCGAGGCCGGTTCGCTCGATGTGGTGGCCGACCTGGCCTACCCGCTGCCGGTGACGGTGATCTGCGAGCTGCTCGGTGTGCCGCTGGCCGACGAGCCGATGTTCCGCCGGTGGTCGGCGCTGCTGGCCAGGTCGCTTGACCCGGTGTTCGCGATCACCGGTCAGCGTTCGGGCACCGTGAACGACCAGATGCGGGCCGCCGTCGAGGTACACCGCTACTTCGAGGAGTTGGTGGCCACCAGGCGCGCCGGCAACCGGTCGTCCAGCGCGCCGACCGATGACCTGCTGTCCGCGCTTATCGCCGCCAGGGAAGCCGGCGACGAGCTGAGCACCGGCGAGCTCATCTCAACCTGTGTGCTGCTGCTGATCGCCGGCCACGAGACCACCGTGAACCTGATCTCTGCAGGCGCCCTGGCGCTGCTGCGTAACCCCACGATGTTGGAGGCGCTGCGGGCCGACCCCGGGCTGGCCGCTGGCATTGTCGAGGAGACCCTGCGCTACGACCCGCCGGTGCAGCTGCTGGCCAGGGTGGCCGCGGGGCCGATGCGGATCGGCGAGGTGGACATCGCCGGCGGTGACGTGGTGCTCCTGCTGCTGGCCGCGGCCCAGCGCGACCCCGCTGTCTACGAAAATCCCGACCGGTTCGACCCGTGGCGCGAACCGCGGCACCTGGCATTCGGTATGGGCACGCATTTCTGCCTCGGAGCGCCGCTGGCCAGACTGGAAGGCCGGTTGGCGCTGACCCGTCTTGCCCAACGGGTCAGCGCGCCGCGCCTGCTCGCCGATCCCCCACCGTACAAAGAGAACGCCACGCTGCGCGGCCCGTCTGCAATGCCGGTGGAATTCGCCGAGATTCGAACGAATTTGGGTGACTGACGGATTGTCAGATGCTGGTGCCGATCGTCACCAACAGCCCGAGATCCAGGTGCAACAGTAATGGCAACAACGTGATGCTGATCACGTTTCCTCCTCGCGGTAACTCGGTAGTAAGCGGTAACTCATTGGTAACGGGCCGTTGGCCCGCCGGTTAGTCTGCCGCAAACGCGGTTTCCGCGGACCGTATGCGGCAATGATCAGCCCATCGAGCGAACCACTCGGTGAATTGCGCTGAGCACTAGCCGACATTCGATCGAAATGGTATCCGACACGCCGCGGCCGGCCGAAATTCACGCCGCCTGCGCTGCCACCAGCGATTCCAGCTCTGGCACGGTGAGGCCGGCCAGCGACTCGCGGAACACCCTGCCGCGCCCGGCCGGCACCGGCAGCAAGCACGGCACGACCAGCACCGGGCAGCCGGCGTCCTCGGCCGCCGCCACCCCGGTCGGCGAGTCCTCGACCGCGACGCAGCGTGCCGGTGGGGCGCCGAGCAGGGCGGCGGCGCGCAGGTAGGCGTCCGGCGCCGGCTTGGGCATGGCCACGTCGTCGCCGCACACCACGGCCTCGAAGTTGTCCGGCCCGAGGCTTTCCAGGGCCACCAAAGTGATCGCCCGCTCGGTGTTGGTGACCAGCGCGCACGGCAGGCCGGCGGCACGCACCGAGGCAAGGGCTTCCGCCGCGCCCGGCCGCAACGGCAGCGGCCCGGCGAAGAGCTGCGCGGCGCGCGCCGCCAGCCAGTCCTGCGCCCGAGCCGCCGCGGCGGCGTCCACCTGCAGCGCGAGGTCGTCGAAGAGCAACCGGATGTTCATTCCGATGTTCCTGCCGACCATCGCCTCCCGCGCTGCGTGCGACAGCTCGCCACCGAGCTGGCTGGCCAGTCCGGTGAGCGCCGCGGTCCAGACCTGCTCGGAGTCCACCAGCGTGCCGTCCAAGTCCCACAGCACGGCGGCGAGACCTCCGCCGTGCCGGATCATGCGTTGAAGTACTTCGCTTCCGGGTGGTGGGCGACCAGCGCGTCGGTGGACTGCTCGGGGTGCAGCTGGAACTCCTCGGACAGCTTGACTCCGATCCGCTCCGGCTCGACCAGGTCGACGATCTTGGTTCGGTCCTCCAGGTTCGGGCAGGCGCCGTAGCCGAGCGAGAACCGGGCGCCGCGGTAGCGCAGCTTGAAGTAGTCCTCGATGTTGTCCGGGTCCTGGTCGGCGTAGCGGAGCTCCTCGCGGATGCGCCGGTGCCAGTACTCGGCCAAGGCCTCGGTGAGCTGCACGCCGAGGCCGTGCACCTCCAGGTAGTCGCGGTAGGCGTCGCTGGTGAACAGGTTGTTGGCGTAGTCGGCGATCGGCTGGCCCATGGTCACCAGGTGCACCGGCAGCACATCCACCTCACCGGCGGCCAGGGCCAGCTGGCGCGGCCGGAAGAAGTCGGCGAGGCACAGCCGGCGGTCGCGCCGCTGCCGCGGGAAGGTGAACCGGCAGCGCTCCTCGGCATCGGGTTGCGGCTCGCGCAGCACGATCAGCGAGTCGCCGTCGGCGACGCACGGGAAGTAGCCGTACACCACGGCCGCGTGCGCGAGCACACCGTCCGCTGCCAGCCGGTCCAGCCAGGCGCGCAGCCGTGGCCGGCCCTCGGTCTCCACCAGGTCCTCGTAGGTCGGGCCGGCGCCGCTGCGGGCGCCGCGCAGCCCCCACTGGCCGAGGAAGGTGGCCCGCTCGTCGAGCATGGCGGCGTAATCGGCCACCGCGATGCCCTTGACGACCCGGCTGCCCCAGAACGGCGGGGTGGGGATCGGGACGGCGGTGGCCACGTCGGAGCGCCCCGGCGCGTTCCCATCGGCGCCGAGGCCGGCGGCCGCCTCCTCGCGCGCCCTGCGCTGGGCGGCGATCCGCGCCGACCGCTCGTGTCGCGCCCTGCGCTCGGCCGCCTTGGCCGCCTCCACCGGATCGGCATGCGGCGACTCGCCGCGCTTGGCGGCCATCACCGCGTCCATCAGCCGCAGCCCCTCGAACGCGTCGCGCGCGTACCGGACGTCCCCCAGGTACAGCTCCGCGAGGTCGTTCTCGACATACGCCCTGGTCAGCGCCGCGCCACCGAGCAGAACCGGCCAGCGGGCGGCGACCCCTCTGGAGTTCATCTCCTCGAGGTTCTCTTTCATGATCACCGTGGACTTCACCAGCAGCCCGGACATTCCGATGGCGTCCGCGCGGTGCTGCTCGGCGGCGTCCAAGATGGTGGAGATCGGCTGCTTGATGCCGAGGTTGATCACCTCGTAGCCGTTGTTGGTGAGGATGATGTCCACCAGGTTCTTGCCGATGTCGTGCACGTCACCCCTGACGGTTGCGAGCACGATGCGGCCCTTACCGGAGTCGTCGGCGCGTTCCATATGCGGTTCGAGGTGGGCCACCGCGGCCTTCATCACCTCGGCCGAGGCGAGGACGAACGGCAGCTGCATCTGCCCCGAGCCGAACAGCTCGCCGACGGTCTTCATGCCGGCTAGCAGGGTGTCGTTGATGATCTCCAGCGCGGGCCGCTGCTGCAGTGCGGCGTCCAGGTCGGCGTCCAGGCCATTGCGTTCGCCGTCCACGATGCGCCGCACCAGCCGCTCGAACAGCGGCAGCGCGGCCAGCTCAGCGGCCCGGGTCGCCTTGTTCGAGGACACCGTGGCGCCCTCGAACAGCGCCATGAACGCGGTGAGCGGGTCGTAGCCGTCGCGGCGCCGGTCGTAGACCAGGTCGAGCGCGGCCCGCCGCTGGGCGTCCGGGATGCGGGCCATCGGCAGGATCTTCGCCGCGCTGACGATCGCGGTGTCCAGCCCGGCCTGCACGCACTCGTGCAGGAACACCGAGTTGAGCACCTGCCTGGCCGGCGGGTTCAGGCCGAACGACACGTTCGACACGCCCAGCGTGGTCTGCACGTTGGGGTAACGGCGCTTGAGCTCGCGGATCGCTTCGATGGTCTCGATGGCGTCCCGGCGCACCTCCTCCTGCCCGGTTGAGATCGGGAACGTCAGGCAGTCGACGATGACGTCCTCGGTCCGCACGCCGTGGTTGGTGCTGAGGTCCTCGATGAGCCGGGTGGCCACCCGGACCTTCCACTCGGCGGTGCGCGCCTGGCCGGTCTCGTCGATGCACAGCGCGACCACCGCGGCGCCGTGCTCGCGGACCAGCCGCATGATGCGGGCGAACCGCGAGTCGGGGCCGTCGCCGTCCTCGTAGTTCACCGAGTTGATAGCGCACCGCCCGCCGAGGCGCTCCAGCCCGGCCTGCAGTACCGCCGGCTCGGTGGAGTCCAGCATGATCGGCAGCGTGGATGCGGTGGCCAGCCGGCCGGCCAGCTCGGCCATGTCCGCGGAACCGTCCCGGCCGACGTAGTCCACGCTCAGGTCGATCAGGTGCGCGCCGTCACGGGTCTGCTCGCGGCCGATCTGTACGCAGTCGTCCCAGCGCCCGGCCAGCATGGCGTCCCGGAACGCCTTCGAGCCGTTGGCGTTGGTGCGCTCCCCCACCATGAGAACGCTCGTGTCCTGGCGGAACGGGGTGGCCGAGTACAGCGATGCCACTCCTGGCTCCGGCCGGGGCCGGCGTACCGCAGGCGTGGTCTCCCGGACCGCCTCGATCACCGCGCCGATGTGCTTCGGCTCGGTGCCGCAGCAGCCGCCGACCAGCCGCACCCCGTACTCCCGCACAAACGCGGCCAACGCGGTGGCCAGCTGGTCCGGGGTCAGCGGGTACACCGCACCGGCCGGCCCCAGCACGGGCAGCCCGGCGTTGGGCATCACGGACAGCGGTACCCGCGCGTGCTTGGCGAGGTGCCGCAGGTGCTCGCTCATTTCGGCCGGGCCGGTGGCGCAGTTCAAGCCGATCAGATCGATGCCGAGCGGCTCCAGCGCGGTGAGCGCGGCGCCGATCTCCGAGCCGAGCAGCATGCTGCCGGTGGTCTCCACGGTCACCTGGGCGATCAGCGGCACTTCTATGCCGGTCGCGGCCATAGCGCGGCGCGCGCCGATGATCGCGGCCTTGGCCTGCAGCAGGTCCTGGCAGGTCTCCACGATCAGGGCGTCCGCGCCGCCGTCCAGCAGACCGGTGCACTCGGCGAGGTAGGCGTCGCGCAGGTCGGTGTACGGCGCGTGACCGAGCGTTGGCAGCTTGGTGCCGGGACCGACGGAGCCCAACACGAACCTGGGCCAGTCGGCGGTGCTGAACTCCTCCACAGCCTGCCTGGCCAGCGTGGTGGCGGCGTACGCCAGCTCGGTGATCCGGTCGGCGATGCCGTACTCGGCGAGGTTGGGCAAATTGGCCCCGAACGTGTTCGTCTCGACGGCATCCGCGCCGGCCTCGAGGTAGGCGCGATGCACGGCGAGCACCACGTCCGGCCTGGTCACATTCAGGATCTCGTTGCAGCCCTCGAGGCCGGCGAAGTCGTCGATGCTGAGATCGGCGCGCTGCAGCATGGTTCCCATCGCGCCATCGGCGACCATCACCCGCTCTGCGAGCGTCGTCAGCAACGGTGAGTGTGCCGGTGGCACGGCTGGCTCAGGCATGGCTACCAGCGTAGAGACTCGCCATGGTCGTAGGCTGGCCGCGTGACAGATGCTTCGCCGGACCGCGCTGGCTCATCCGAGCTGCCCTCGCTGACCGACCCGGTCATGGTGACCGCGTTCGAGGGCTGGAACGACGCCGGCGACGCGGCCAGCACCGCGATCGAACATCTGCACCTGACCTGGGACGCCACCCCGCTGGCCGAGCTCGACCCGGATGACTACTACGACTTCCAGGTCACCAGGCCGACCGTGCGCATGATCGACGGGATCACCCGCCGGATCGTCTGGCCGACCACCCGGCTCGCGGTGTGCCGGCCGCCCGGCTCGGAGTTCGACGTGGTGCTGGTGCACGGCATCGAGCCCAACATGAAGTGGCGGGCGTTCTGCCGGGAGCTGCTGTCCTTCGTCGACCGGCTCAGCATCACCACCGTGGTGTCGTTGGGGGCACTGCTCGCCGACACGCCGCACACCAGGCCGGTGCCGGTCACCGGCACCTCCTACGACGCGGCGTCCGCGGCCCGCTTCGGGTTGGAACGATCCCGGTACGAGGGGCCGACCGGGATTGTCGGCGCGTTCCAGGACGCCTGTGTGCAGTCCGGGGTGCCGGCCATCTCGTTCTGGGCGGCGGTGCCGCACTACGTGTCGCAGCCGCCCTCGCCCAAGGCGACCCTGGCGCTGCTGCACCGGGTCGAGGAGGTGCTCGACCTCGAGGTCCCCTTGGGGGCGCTGCCCGAGCAGGCCGAGGAGTGGGAGCGCACCGTCTCGGAGATGGCCGAGGAGGACGAGGACGTCTCGAACTACGTGCGCTCCCTCGAGGAGCGCGGCGACGCGGAGCTCAACCTCACGGAGGCGTCTGGGGACGCCATAGCGGCCGAGTTCGAGCGCTACCTACGCCGCCGTGGCCCCGGTAACGGCGGTGGCCGCGGCTTCGGCCCCCAGCCCCCGTCCCGCCCCGGCCGCTAGCCCGGTCTCCCGCGTGTCCGCGTGTTCGGACACATGAGCTGGGACTTCCGACACACCTGTTCGTGGTTGTATGAGTTCCGGTTCGGTGGGTGTGCGACCGCGTGTCCGCGCGAACAGACACGTGTGTCCGCGCTTCGGCACGCGTACGTCCCCGCATCTGAACGCGTGTCCGCCAATCCGGATGGGCGTGTCCGCCAATCCGGATGGGCGTGTCCGCGGACGGGCGTGTCCGCGCGACTGGCACATGTTCGCGCCGCCTGGGCCCGCTCTGTGTCCGCACGCGCCAACACAAGTGTCTGGGCACGCGGACACACGTGTCTGGGCACGCGGACACGCCGGTACGGGCACGCGGACACACGTGGTCGGGCGCGCGGACACGCGTGTAGGGGCGCGCGGACACGCCGGGTTAGAGGGCGATGCCGAGGAGGGCGTCGATGGCGGTGCGGGCCAGAGCGGGGGCGGCGGCGTCGCGGCCGTGGCGAGTGAGGGCGTGGGCGGCCCAGGCGTCCACCGCGGCCAGCGCGCGGGGAGTGTCGAGGTCGTCGCCGAGGTGGTCGCGCAGGCGGGAAACCAGGGGTGCGGCGTCCGGGCCGGCGTCCAGTGACACGGCCTCGCGCCAGCGGGCCAGGCGGTCGTGGGCCGCACCGAGCAGGTCGGGCGTCCACGAGCGGTCGGTGCGCCAGTGGCCGGACAGCAGGGCGAGGCGGATGGCCATGGGGTCGACGCCCTCGCCACGCAGCCGTGAGACGAAGACCAGGTTGCCGCGCGACTTGGACATCTTCTCGCCGCTCAGGGCGATCATGCCGGCGTGGCAGTAGTGGCGCGCGAAGGGGTGGTCGCTGGTGAGCGCCTCGGCGTGCGCCGCGCTGAACTCGTGGTGCGGAAAGGCCAGGTCGCTGCCGCCGCCCTGGACGTCGAACCCGGTGCCGAGGCGGTTGATCGCGATCGCGGCGCACTCCACGTGCCAGCCCGGCCGGCCGGCGCGCAGGTCGCTCTCCCAACACGGCTCCCCGGCGCGGGCCACCCGCCAGAGCAGCGCGTCCAGCGGATGCCGCTTACCCGGCCGGTCGGGGTCGCCACCGCGCTCGGCGAACAGCCGCCGCATGGTGGCCTCGTCGCAGCGCGACACGTAGCCGAACTCGGCGGTCGCGCGGTGGTCGTGGTACACGTCCGGGTACGTCGGGTCTTCGACCCGGTAGGCCGCGCCGCAGGCGATCAGCTTGGTGATCATCTCGATGATCTCCGGCATGGCCTCGACCGCGCCGATGTAGTCCCGCGGCGCCAGCACCCGCAGCGCCGCCATGTCCTCGCGGAACAGCGCCGTCTCCCGCATGCCGAGCACGATCCAGTCCTCGCCGTCGCGCTCGGCCCGCTCCAGCAGCGGGTCATCGATGTCGGTGACGTTCTGCACGTAATGCACGTCGTGCCCGTTGTCCAGCCACACCCGGTGCACCAGGTCGAACGCCAGGTAGGTGGCCGCGTGCCCAAGATGAGTGGCGTCGTACGGCGTGATGCCACAGACGTACATCCCGGCCGTGTGACCCGGCGCGGTCGGCCGCAGCGCCGCGGTCGCGGTGTCGTACAGCCGCAGCGGCCGCGGCATGCCCGGCAGGCGCGGTACCGGCGCCGTCGGCCATGAGCGCATGAGGCTCAGCCTACGGCTGGGTCGTGAGTGGCAAATGGTGCCAGAACGCCATTTGCCACTCACGACTAATCCACCCGGGCGGGCCACCAGACGCGGGGGCCGACGTCCACGGTGAGCGCCGGTACCAGCAGCGAGCGCACCACGAGGGCGTCGAGGAGCACCCGAAGCCGACCAGGAAGGCGGCACGCGGGATGTCGAACACGTGGTTGAACACCAGCGCCGAAACGCCGATGGTGGCCGCGAAGGACAGCACCACCGTGGCGATCAGCAGCACCGGGGCGACCAGGGCGCGCAGCAGCAGCGCGAGCACGACGAAGACCACCACGAGGATGGCGGCCACTGCCCTGGCCCGGGTGGCCACCGCGGCGGTATCGGCGAGCGTGACCCCGCCGGGGCGTTCGTACACCGCGATCGCGGGCAGCATCTCCGTGTCGGTGAACCGCTTCTGGATCTCGGCGACCTGGGTGCTCTCGGCGCTGGCCGGAGGCCACGCCGCGTTGTCGTTGCGCTGCACCTCGTCGAGGCGTCCCTCGTACGGGCCACCGACCGCGCCGACCACCAGGCAGCCGATCAGCAGCACCGCCGGGAACATCCTCAGGTGACCGCGTGCTGGTGGCCGCGGTGGGACGGTGCACAGCCGGCCGGTTATCTCCGGCGCCTGGCCCGCAGGTAGTCGGAGACGACGGCGGCGCCGAGGCCGTCGAGGTCAGGGGCGATTACCCGGCCGCCGCTGCGGCGGGCCACCAGGTCGACGAACGCGGCCAGTCTGGGGTCGTCACCGAGCATGAACACCGTGACGCCGGCGCCGAGCCTGGCCAGGGCGTCCACCTCGTTGAGCGTGCGGGCGAGGGTCTGCGGCAGCGGCGGGTAGTGGAACTCGGCGTGGCCGTCCCGCTCCAGGTGGGCGGTCGGCTCACCGTCGGTGACCACGAGCACGACCGGTTCGGCGTCCGGATGGCGGCGCAGGTGGGCTCCGGCCAGGAGCAGTGCGTGGTGCAGGTTGGTGCCCTGCTCCCAGACACCGTCCAACGCGGTCAGTTCGGCGATGTCCACCGTGCTCGCGTGCCGGCCGAACGTGATCAGTTGCAGCGCGTCGGTGCGGAACCGGGTACGGATCAGGTGGTGCAGCGCCAGCGCGGTGCGCTTCATCGGCAGCCAGCGCCCCTCCGAGACCATGGACCACGACGTGTCGACGCACAACGCCACCGCGGCCCGCGAGCGCAGCTCGGTCTCCACCACCTCGATGTCCTCCGCGGCGAGCCGCAGGCCACCTGTGGATACCGCGGGTGTGCCGGCCACCCGGAGTACGGCGTTGCCAACGGTGCGCGGGGTGTCCCACGGCTCGCTGTCGCCGAACTGCCAGAGCCGGCTGGCCCCGGTCGGCTCCCCGGCGGCGCCGGCGCGGCGGGCGTCGCGCTCCCCGCGGCCCGTGCGCAGCCGCCGCACGATGTCGCCAAGGGCCGACTCGCCGAGCCGGCGAAGGGCCTTCGGGGACAGCCGCAGGGTGCCGTCGGGGGCTCGGGTGAACAGGCCCTGGCGGTGCAGCTCGCGCTCCAACTGAGCCAGCGTCCTGGCGTCCACCCTGGCCTCATCGCCGAGCTGGCGGGCGAGCGCGTCGAGGTCGAGGTCCTCCAGCCGGGCGCCCGGGTAGCCCTGGGCCAGCTGCTCGGCGAGCGCGTCCAGCTCGGCGAGGTCCTCCATGGCCTGCGCGCCCTCGCCTAGCCCGAGCGGGTGCTGGCCGCGGAACCGAGCCGAGGAGGTCCAGTCCTGCCCCGGTCGCAGGGCCTGCAGGGCGGCGTCCAACTGAGCCAGCTGGGCGGCCAGCCGCGGGTCGCCGAACGCCTGCTGGGAGAGCGCCAGCAGCTCGGCACGCTGCTCCGCGGTCATCGAGTTGAACATCCGCTGCGCCGCGGCCGACCGCGCGGCCAACGCGTCGATCAACTCATCCACCGTGCGCGGGTTCTCCGGGAAGAACTCGCCGTACTCGGCCATGAACCGCCGGAACATCTCCGGCGTGCGCGTGTCGCCGCGGGCGTGCGCGGCGAGCAGCTCGTTGAGCGCGGCCAGCATCCGGCCGATCCGCTCGACGTCCTCCGGGCGCACCTGCTGCATGGCCTGCTTGATGCCCTTGAACCGGGCGTCCATCAGCTCGGTGCCCAACAGGTCGCGGATGCGCTGGTAGTCCTCGCGGGCCTGCGGCGAACGCCAGTCGTAGTCGGCCAGCTCCTGCACGGCGCCCGCGGTGCCCGGCGGCAGGTTGTCCAGCTGCGCCTCGCGGAATCTGGCGTCGTCGGACGGGTCCTTGAACAGCTCGCGGCGCTCGGCGGCCAGCGCGCGGTCCAGCAGCTCGCGGATCTCCTGCAGGGTGCCGTCCAGCCGGTGGGTGCGTTGGATCTGCGCGCGCCGCTGCCACAGCCGCCGGCTCAGTTCGTCCAGCCCGTGCTGCTGGCCGACGCCGCGGCGCAGCAGCTCGCGGAGCGCGGCCGCCGGGCTGGATCCACCCATCACGTCCTGGCCGATGGCGTCCACCGCGGCCCGCAGGTCGATCGGCGGCGCGAGCGGATCCGGCCCGCCGTGCCACGGGCCGTAGGAATAGCTGTCCGGCACCGTCATGACCGGTACACCGTGGTGCCGCCGTCCGGGCCGTCGGCTGCGTCCTTGGCCAGCCGGCGGCGCAGGTAGAGCGACTCCAGCGCGAGCTCGACCGCGCTGGCGATGCGGCCCGGCGGGTCGGACGGCTTCACCCCCAGCCGGCGGGCCACCTCGTGCAGCACCGGCAGCTCGGGCAGCGCGGCGAGCACCGCGGCCGCGGGCACCCGCTCCCCCGTTGTCACCGGGTGCCCGGCGCCCACCGCGAGGGCCAGCGGCGCCAGGTCCAGCCCACCGAAATGGGCCCGTGCGGTGTCCGCGATGGCCCGGCGCAGCAGGTGGGTGAGGTGCTCCTGCTCGCGGCCCTCCTCGCCCGGCTCGAACTCCAGCTTGCCGCGCAGCACGCCCGGGACGGCCTCAAGATCCACCACGCGGGCCACCGGCGGCCGCTCGCCGACCAGCGCGGAGCGGCGCAGCGCGGCGGCGGCCACCACCTCGGCGCCGGCGATCGCGAACCGGGCGGAGACCCCGGATCGCTGGTCGATCGCCGAGGACTCGCGCAGCAGCCGCACGAACCGGGCGAGCACCTCCACCAGGTGGTCCCCCACCTCGGCGACCAGGGTGGCCTCCTGGTGGGCCACCGCCATTTCCGCCTCAACGGTGAGCGGGTAGTGGGTGCGGATCTCGGCGCCGAACCGGTCCTTGAGCGGGGTGATGATCCGCCCGCGGTTGGTGTAATCCTCCGGGTTGGCGCTGGCCACCAGGAGCACGTCCAGCGGCAGGCGCAGGGTGTAGCCGCGGATCTGGATGTCCCGCTCCTCCATCACGTTGAGCAGCGCCACCTGGATGCGTTCGGCGAGGTCGGGCAGCTCGTTGACGGCCAGCACACCGCGGTGCGCCCGCGGCACCAGCCCGTAGTGAATGGTCTCCGGGTCGCCCAGGCTGCGGCCGGCGGCGACCTTCACCGGATCCACGTCGCCGACCAGATCACCGACGCTGGTGTCCGGCGTGGCCAGCTTCTCGGAGTACCGCTCGCTGCGGTGCCGCCAGGCCACCGGTAGCTCGTCGCCCAGCTCCAGCGACCGCCGGCGGGACTCGGGGGTGATCGGGTCGAACGGATGCTCGCCCAGCTCGGCGCCGTCGATCACGGGGGTCCACTCGTCCAGCAGGTTGGTCAGGGCCCGCAGCAGCCGGGTCTTGCCCTGACCGCGCTCGCCGAGCAGCACGAGGTCGTGCCCGGCCAGCAGGGCGCGCTCCAGCTGCGGCAGGACGGTGCGCTCGAACCCCACGATGCCGGGCCACGGGTCGGTGCCGGCGCGCAGCCGCGCCAGGAGGTTGTCCCGCAGCTCCGCCTTGACGCCGCGGTGCACATGCCCGGCGGCACGCAACGCACCAGCGGTTGCCGGTAGCTCGGGCGGGGGGCTGACCAGCCTGCTCACGGCGTCCACGCTACGCACTCGCCGTTGCTCGGACACCGTCAAGCTCGCTTCAGGTTCGCTGTCGGCGAACCGTCGGGTGTAAGAATCCATCGCATGGCCAACCGCGAGCCAGTCGACAACCGGTCGGGCGCGGGGCATTTCCCGCCGATCGCCGAGCTGGGCTTTCTCTCCGACTGCGAGACCACCGCGCTGGTCGCACCCGGCGGCAGCATCGAGTGGCTGTGCATGCCCCGGATGGACTCGCCGAGCGTGTTCGGCGCCATCCTGGACCGCGACGCTGGCTGGTTCAGGATCCACCCGACCGGTGTCGAAATGCCGGCGGCGCGCCGCTACATACCGGGCACCCTGGTGCTGGAGACCAGCTGGTGGGCCCCCGGGGGCTGGCTCGTGGTCACCGACGCGTTGCTGATGGGCCCGTGGCACCACGAGACCGAACGGTCGGCGACGCACCGGCGGGCGCCGACCGACTACGACGCCGACCACGTGCTGCTGCGCATGGTGCGCTGCGTCAACGGCGCGGTGCAGGTGCGGCTGGACTGCACCCCGGTGTTCGACTACGGCCGCAAGCAGGCCCGATGGGAGTACGTCGGCGACGG
Source organism: Pseudonocardiaceae bacterium (assembly GCA_036505275.1). Classification (GTDB taxonomy): domain Bacteria; phylum Actinomycetota; class Actinomycetes; order Mycobacteriales; family Pseudonocardiaceae; genus DASXTS01. Next base: position 18,184 of record DASXTS010000392.1, on the reverse strand, counting down.
CTACCACGAGGCGCTGGCCGCCGCGCCGGAGATCGACCGGCCGCTGCGGCTGACCACCGACCTCGCCGTCGGGTTCGAGGGGCCGCAGGCCACCGCCCGCACCCTGCTCAAGGAGGGCGAGACGCGGTTCGTTGCGCTGTCCTGGAGCGAGCACGCGCCGCCCCGTACCGCGCAGGAGGCGGCGGCCCGGCTGCGCTGGACCTGCCACCACTGGCAGCATTGGCTGGACCGGGGCCACTTCCCGGACCACCCGTGGCGCGGGTTCCTGCAGCGCAGCGCGCTCACCCTGAAGGGGCTCACCTTCGCGCCGACCGGCGCCGTCGTCGCCGCAGCCACCACCTCGCTGCCGGAGACCCCCGGCGGCGAGCGCAACTGGGACTACCGCTACACCTGGATCCGGGACGCCACGTTCACCCTGTGGGCGATGTACACCCTCGGCTACGACTGGGAGGCCAACGACTTCTTCTGCTTCGTCTCCGATGTGGCCAGGGCCGAGCGCGGCGATCTGCAGATCATGTACGGGCTGGACGGCGAGCGGGTGCTGGAGGAGCGCACCCTGGATCATCTGTCCGGCTACCAGGGCGCCCGGCCGGTGCGCATCGGCAATGCGGCGTACGAGCAGCAACAGCACGACGTGTGGGGTTCCGTGGTGGGCGCCATCGATCTCTACACCCGTGCCCACCAGCGCATCGACGACCGGCTGTGGATGATCGTCCAGACCCTGGTCGAGCGGGCGCTGGAGCGCTGGCGTTACCCGGACCAGGGCATCTGGGAGGTGCGGTCCGGCCCGCAGCACTTCACCTCGTCCAAGGTGGCCTGCTGGATGGCCGCCGACTCCGGCGCGCGGCTGGCCGCCGGCCGCGACGAGCTCAAGCTCGCCAGGCTGTGGCGGGAGGCCGCCGACGAGATCAAGGCCGACGTGCTGGCCAATGCCGTCGACGAGCGGGGCGTATTCGTGCAGCACTACGGCACCAGGGCGCTCGACGCGTCGGTCCTGCTCATCCCGTTGCTCGGCTTCCTGCCCGGCGGCGACCCTCGGGTCCGCGCCACCGTGCTGGCCGTCGCGGACGAGCTGACCGAGGACGGTCTGGTGCTGCGCTACCGCGTCGGCGAGACCGAGGACGGCTTGCACGGCGAGGAGGGCACGTTCACCATCTGCTCGTTCTGGCTGGTCTCGGCGCTGGTGCTGATCGGTGAGCTGGACCGCGCCAGGGGGCTCTGCGAAAAGCTGCTGTCCTACGCCAGCCCGCTGCAGCTCTACGCGGAGGAGATCGACCCGGACACCGGCCGCCACCTCGGCAACTTCCCGCAGGCATTCACCCACCTCGCGCTGATCAATGCGGTGATGGCGGTCATCAGGGCCGAGCGGGCGGCGCAGCCGGAGCGGTCCCGGCCCGACCCCGGGCCGGAACCCACCACCCGCAGGACGGGCTAGCGGCGTTCGGGCGTCAGCGGCGTCGGGGCTCAGTCGGGGCTCAGTCGGGGCTCGTTCGGGCTCAGAACGCCGGCCACGGGATGGCCGGCCAGTCACCGGAGGGACCGGGAAAGCGCGTGTCGGTGAGCAGCCGGTTCGTGCGATCGGCCAGCGCGCTGCGCTCCTTGCGGGTGAGATGCCGGGCCAGCTCCTCGGCCAGCGGGCCACCGGTCAGGGCCGCTCGTAGCCCGCGCAGGGCATCCACCACGTCGTCCGGCAGTGAATCGCCGTGCCAACCCCACAGGACGGTGCGCAGCTTGTCCTCGTGGTGCAGGCAAATGCCGTGATCCACGCCGTACACCTGGCCGTCCGGGCCGCGCAGCACGTGCCCGCCCTTGCGGTCGGCATTGTTGATCACCACGTCCAGCGCCGCCATCCGCTTGAGATCCGGGTGGTCGGCGTGCACCAGCATCGCCGGATCGCCGTAGCGATCGCGGGCCCGCAGCACCTTCCGCCAGCCGTCCGGCACCCGGTCCGTAGACACGACGTCGACCAGGTCGTGCTCCGGGGTGGCGTCCACCCAGAGCTGCACCATGCCCGGTCCGAATGGACCCGGACGAAGCACCGTCGGCGGCACCAGCGACCAGCCGAGGGCCCGGCAGATGAGGTAGCTGGCCAGCTCGCGGCCGGCCAACGTGCCGTCCGGGAAGTCCCACAGCGGCCGCTCGCCGCGGATCGGCTTGTACACGCACTCCGCGCACAGGCCATCGTGCGTCACCGTGCCGTAGAGCGTGGCGTTCGAGGCATCCACCAGGCGGCCGGCAACCTCGATCCGGCCCTCGGTGAGCAGCTCCACGGCTGCCGGGTCGGTTGGCAGCATCGGGGCTCAGGTCGCGATGATCCGGCGGTAGCCGTTCTGCCGCGGGCAGATGTGCCCCTCGGGGTCCAGCGGCTCGGCGCACAACGGGCAGGGTGGACGGCCGGCCGTCACCACCTGCTCGGCCCGCACGGCGAACGCGCGCGCCTGCACGGGGGTGAGGAACACCCGCACCGCGTCCGGGCCCTCCTCGGTGTCGTCCAGCACCACCGACTCGTCGATCTCCTCCTCGGTGACGGCGAGCAGCTCGACGACGACGGAGCGGCTCTCGGCGTCCCAGCCGAGCCCCATGGTGCCGACCCTGAACTCCTCCTCGACCGGCACGGCGAGCGGCTCGACGTCCACCTGCTCGTCGGGCGGGCTGGACGGCACCTCGGCGCCGAACCGGCGGTGCACCTCGTCCAGCAGCGCGGCCAGCCGCTCGGCGAGCACTGCGACCTGCTGTTTCTCCAGCAGTACGCTCACCGTGCGGGCGTCCTCGACGGCCTGCAGGTAGAAGGATCGGTCGCCCGGTTCCCCGACGGTCCCTGCGATGAACCGGTCGGGCTGGCGGAAGATGTGAATCACTCGGGGCATGACATCTTCGACACTAGGCCACGACCCGCCGGCATGCACTGAGCAAGTAGCGGTTATGGCCACCTCGTTCGGTGGGCGACCCACGTCAGGGCGGCCGCGGCCGCGGTGGCCTGAAACGCCCGCAGCCCGTACGCGCCCGGCGGGGACGGCTGTCGGCTGGCCGCCGCCCAGTAGCCGGCGACCGCGGCGGCGAACCCGGTGATCGCCCAGGCCGGCACCCGAGCCACCGCCGGTCCATGCAGCACGGCCAGCTCGGCCTCGGCCGGCGAGTGCCCGCCGATGATCAGATGCGGTACCAGGTTGGCCAGCTCCAGCCAGGGTGCGCCGCGCATGGCGTGCGCCCAGTCGACCAGCGCCGCGGCCGCGTCCTCCGGCAGGATCAGGACGTTGTCCGGCCGAAGGTCCATGTGCAGCATGGTGTCCCCGGCCGACCAGGGGCGCCACGCGCTTTCCATGGCGACCAGCTTGTCGAGGTTGCGCCGGGCCCAGCGGTCCAGGTCGTGCGGTTGCCACTGGTGCAGATGCGCCCATCCGGACAGCTGCGCGCCGAGCGCCGCGTCCGCCGTGCGCAGCGCTGACAGCGGACACGGGGTGAGCAGCGCCCGCGTGGTGTCCACCGCACGCAGCAGTGCGGGCAGGTCCGTCGAGCCGGGCCTCAGGTCAGGGTGGCGGCCCTCGACGTCCTCGAACACCAGCAGGAACCACTCGTCGTCAACGGTGCCCAGCAGCAGTGGCGCGGGGGTTCCTTCCGGCAGTCCACTGGCCGCATAGGCCTCCGCGTGGTAGCTGGGGATCATCGGGTGGTCCGCCGGCACACCCTTGACGAACACCCGGCCGCCGTCGGCCAGCTCCAGCCTCGACGCCAACCCGGCGGCGAACCCGCTGGTCTGCGACACGGCGTTGACCACCGTGGTGCCGAGGCGCTGTTCCAGCACGATCTGCACCACGAACGGCACTCCGCCCCATCCGGGCCTGACGCTGTACGCCACGTCCGACACCGCGGTCACACCCGCACCCGCCTGCGGTTGGCGACCAGAGAAAGGTGGACCACGCACACCCTCCACATCGATCGGCGACACTCTGGCGATCATCGCGGACCGCGGCGCCCGGCCAGTCTATGACCGTCGGCCTGCGGTGGGGCCGCGGACCGAGCCAATTTTGACAGGTCAGCGGCCGCAGGCCGCCCCGCCACGCGGCCGATTTCCGGACGAGAATGTCCGGATTCACGCGCCGACAGGGCCACCGACTGCGCCGCCGACTACCGCGTCGGACGCCGGCCGCGGAGGGCGGCGCCGTCGCCGCTTGGGCCGGGGTGCGAGATCGGCCAGCTCCCCGCCCGAGTCGTTGGTGCGCCAGACGAACGGGCGGGTCTCGGTGTAGTGCACCACGCTGAGCGAGCCGGGATCGATCATGATCCGCTGGAAGGAGTCGAGGTGCAGGCCGAGCGCGTCGGCGAGGATGGCCTTGATCACGTCGCCGTGGCTGCAGGCCAGCCAGACCACGTCGGCGCCGTGCCCTGCGGCGATCTTGGCGTCCCACTCCCGCACGGCCGCGACGGCACGGGCCTGCACCTCGGCCAGGCCCTCCCCGTCGGGGAACACCGCCGCCGACGGATGCAGTTGCACCACCTTCCACAGCGGGTGCTTGACCAGGCTGCGCAGCGGCTGCGAGGTCCACTGGCCGTAGTCCACCTCGGCCAGCCGGTCGTCCAGACTCGGCTCGACCCCCCGCGCCGTGACCAGCGGCGTGATCGTCTCCACGCACCGCTGTGCCGGGGAGCTCACCACTGCTGCAAGCGGCACCGGGGCCAGCCGGGCCACCAGGGCCTGCGCCTGGACCACGCCGTGCTCGTCCAGCCCGATGCCGGGCGTCCGCCCGGCCAGCACGCCGGACTGGTTCGCCGTCGACCGCGCGTGCCGGAGCAGGATGACGGTGCCCACGGAATGCAGCCTACGGCGGACCTGGGTCAGGTGGCGCTGATCACGCCGGTGGTCAACAAGGCCAGCACCAGGCAGCCGAGCGCGATGCGGTACGCCACGAACACGTACACGGTGTGGTGCGCCACCCAGCGCAGCAGCCAGGCGATGGCGGCATAGCCCACGGCGAACGCGACCGCGGTGGCGACCACCATCTGGGCGACCGTGGGCTGCGGCCCCGGCCCGCCGCGGTCCATGACGTCGGGGATGCTGAACAGGCCGGCGGCCACCACCGCGGGGATGGCCAGCAGGAACGAGTACCTGGTGGCCGCTTCTCTGGTCAGCCCGACGAACAGGCCCGCGCTGATGGTGGCCCCCGAGCGGGACACCCCCGGCGCCAGGGCCAGCGACTGGGCCAGGCCCATCAGCACGCCGTCGCGCACGGTGAGTTCTCCGACGGTGCGCTTCTGCCGTCCCCAGCGCTCGGCGGCGGCCAGCACCAGTCCGAACCCGATGAGCATCGCGGAGATCAGCCACAGGTTGCGGGCCGGCACCCGGATGGCATCCCGCAGCAGGTACCCGAGCACCAGGATCGGCAACGTGCCGATGATCACCAACCAGGCGATTCGGTGCTCGTCGGTGCGCCGGATCACCGGATTGATCAGGCCGCGGAACCACGCCAGCGCCAGCCGGCCGATGTCGCGTGCGAAGTAGATCAGCACCGCCGCCTCGGTGCCGAGCTGGGTAACCGCCGTGAACGAGGCCCCGGCGTCGTCACCGAAAAAGATCTCGGACACGATCCGCAGGTGGCCTGACGAGGAGATGGGCAGGAACTCGGTCAGGCCCTGGACCAACCCGAGCACCAACGCCTGCAGCCAGCTCACTGATCATCTCCCCGCCAATTGTCTCCCCACCGCACGGCGGGTCACCGTAGCGGACCGCGCGGCGATCACCCGACGGTGGCCGCCCCGACCAGCACCGTAGGGTTGGCCGCCGTGGAGCAGCGACATCTGGGACGCAGCGGGCTGCGGGTGTCCCGATTGGCGCTGGGCACCATGACCTGGGGCACCGATACCGACGGCGACGAGGCCGCCGCCCAGCTCACCGCGTTCGTCGACGCCGGCGGCACTTTGGTGGACATCGCCGACGTGTACGCCGGCGGCGCGTCGGAGGAGATGCTCGGCGACCTGCTGCGCGACGTGGTGCCGCGGGACGCGGTGGTGCTGGCGACGAAGGCGGTGGCTCGGCGCGACGGCGGGCCGTTCGGCGGTGGCGCCTCTCGGGGCGCACTGCTGGCGGCGTTGGACGGCTCGCTGCGCCGGCTCGGCGTCGACCACGTCGACCTGTGGCAGTTGCACGCCTGGGACCCGGTGGTGCCCATCGAGGAAACCCTGGCCGCGCTGGACACCGCGGTGGCCAGCGGCCGGGTCCGTTACGTGGGGGTGTGCAACTACCGCGGCTGGCAGCTCGGCACGGCGGCCGCCTGGCAGCGCGCGTGGCCCGGCCGTTCGCCGCTGGTCTCGGTGCAGTCGGAGTACTCCCTGCTGGAGCGCCGCGTCGAGGGCGGCGTGCTGGCCGCGGCCGGCCACCACGGGATGGGACTGCTGGCCTGGGCGCCGCTCGGCCGCGGCGTGCTCACCGGCAAGTACCGGCACGGCACGCCGTCGGACTCCCGCGCGGCGTCCACCCGCTACGCCGGATACGTCGAGCACCACCGTACGGAGCGGGCCGCCCGGGTGGTGCAGGCCGTGGTCACCGCGGCCGACGGCCTGGGCACCTCGCCGCTGGCGGTGGCGCTGGCCTGGGTGCGGGACCGGCCGGGCGTGGTGTCACCCGTGGTCGGCGCCCGGGACGCCGCCCAGCTGGCCGGCTCGCTGGCCGCGGAGGAGCTGGACCTGCCGGCGGCGATCCGGTCGGCCCTGGATGACGTCAGCGCGCCGTAGCGCGGCGCGCTCAGCCGGCCAGCGCTCAGCCGGCCAGCGCCTCCGCCCAGCCGTCCAGCATGGCGTCCAACCGGCCCAGGTAGCCACGCAGGGTGCGCTCGGGCGCCTCGTGCCCCGGCTCGGCCGCCGCCACCAGCGTGCGCAGCAGCACCTTGAGACTTCGGTCGCTGTGGAGGTTCACCCGTCCGGTGGACAGCTCGGCAACCAGCTCGACGTCCTCCGGCATCGGCTCAGCGCCGTCGGCGTCCGCCCGGTAGATCTCCATCCGCGCCTTGCGGTTACGTACCCGGAACGCAAAGGTGCGGCCGTCCGCCACACGGCCATAGCCGTGCGCGTTCGGCCCGGTGGCCAGCAGCTCGACCCGGAGCGCGCCGGTGGTGCGGGTGTTCGGCATCGGTGGTGCCTCCTTCGCAGGTGCTTGTCGCAACCTTTCAACGGTAACTGCATGTGCTCACTCCGGGCCGTGCTGTCGCTCACAGTCGCTCGCTGTCCACGAAATGACGACAAGGTGACGGGCCGGTTATGCGGATTCCGTGACCTGGGCGCGTTCTTCCGGAATGCTGGGGGTAGAAACTCGTACACCGCCGCACGGCGGCAGTAGCGGGCAGGCGGCGAGGAGGACATTTGCCGGGTCTAGGCCGACCGGCGGCACGGGCCGCCGCGGTGGCGTTCGTCGGTGCCGCGGTGGCATGCGCCGGGTGCGCGGACGGGACGGACGCCGACCCGGTTCGCGGGGCCGACGCCCAGTCGGCCGCAACCCCAGCCTCGTCGCCCCCGCGCGCCGGCCTGCCCACCGGCCAGGTGCTCCCGCTCGACGCAGCGGTCACCGCCGCCGTGGTGGACCCGGCGACCCGCACCCTCGCCGCCGCCGCAACAGAGCCGGACCGCCTGCTGCTCTACGACCTTGACCTGCCGGACGCCGCACCCCGCATGGTGGCCCTGCCCGGCGCGGTGGCGCGCCTCACCCTCGGCGCCGGCGGCGAGCTACTCGCCCCCGTGCGATCCACCGGTGAGCTGCTGCGCATCGACATCCGTGCTGGCCAGAGTGCCGAGCCGACGGTGCACAGCACGAGGGTCACCGGGGCGCCGGTGGCCGCTGCCGTGGTCGGGGCGGCGACCGTGGTGGCGCTGGACGACCGGGTCCTGGTGCTGGACGGTGACACCGTCACCCGGACAGTGACGGGCTTCGCCGGCGCCGCCGACGTGGTCGCGGTCGGCGAGCGGGCCGCCGTGCTGGACCGGTCACGCACCGCGCTGCTCACCGTCGACCCGGCGAGCGGGCGGCTCGGCCCCGGCCTGCGGGCCGGCAATGGCGCCGCCAACGCCGTCGGCGACCGGTACGGCCGGGTGCTCGTGACCGACACCCGCGACGGTGAGCTGCTCGCGTTCAGCGCCGAACCCTTGATCATGCGGCAGCGCTATCCGGTACCGGGCGCGCCGTACGCCATCGCCTACGACCGGACGCGCGACCTGGCCTGGGTCACGCTCACCGAGCGCAACGAGGTGGTGGGCTTCGACGTGGCCGGCGGTGAGCCGGTCGAACGGTACCGACTGTCGACCGTACGCCAGCCGAACGCGGTGGCCGTCGACGATGCCACCGGCACCGTCGTCGTGGCGTCCGGAACCGGAGAAGGGATACAGGTGGTGCAACCATGAGTGATGGGTCGGTGGTCGAGGACTGGGAGTACCAGCGGCTGCGCCTGCCCGGGGCAGTGTCGCGCCGCAACGCCGCCACGGTGCTCGCTCTCCAGGCCGAGTTCGCCGGCTGGGAGCTGTCCGGGGTACGGCTGTACTCCGACGGCACCAGGAAGGTGATGCTGCGCCGCCGGCGCGGCTCCGGCCAACTCCCGGGCCTGTCCATCTAGGCCAAGCCCGCGCCGGCCGGGCCGTCCGTCACGTGGCGTGGCGGAGATGTCCGGCGGCCGCATCGCGCCAGCCGCCGGGCTGGTCGCGCCGCGGCGCCGGTAGGGCAGTGGCGGACGCCGCGCCGGTCACCAGGGCGGCCACGGTCCCGTCGAGGTCGGCGCCCGTCAGCGACCGGTCACACCAGTTCCGGCCGGTGCCACGGCTCACCGAGCAGGTGGTGGTCCAGCCAGGCGAACACCGTGCCGTACCACAGCACGATGTTGTTCGGCTTGAGGATCCAGTGGTTCTCGTCGGGGAAGTAGAGGAACTTCGACTCGACGCCGTGCCGGCGCAGATCGGTCCACAGCCGCAGGCCCTCGCTGATCGGCACCCGGTGGTCCAGCTCGCCGTGGATCACCAGCATCGGCGTAGTGATCTTGCCGATGTGCCGGTTCGGCGAGTTCTCCACGTACCGCTCGCGCCGGTCCTCGTCGTAGAAGTCGCCGAACTCACGCTCCCACCACACCCCGACGTCGGTGCTGCCGTGGAACTGGTCCAGCGACCACAGGCCGGCGTGCGTGATGATGCACTTGAACCGGTCGGTGTGCCCGGCGACCCAGTTGGCCATATAGCCGCCGAACGAACCGCCCATGGCCGCCGTGCGCTCGGCGTCGATGTCCGGCCGGGCCACCGCGGCGTCGACCGCGGCCATCAGCTCGGCGTACGGCTCGAATCCCCACCGGCCGCGCCCACGGCGGACGAAGTCCCGCCCGAACCCGGTGGACAGCGCCGGGTTGGGCATCAGCACGGCATAGCCTCTGGCGGCCAGCAACTGCGGGTTCCAGCGCCACTGCCAGCCGTGCCAGGACGCCAACGGGCCACCGTGGATGAACACGACGAGCGGCGTCGGGTTGTCCGCGGACGCTCCTGGCGGCAGCATCAGCCAGGATTGGATCTGGGTGCCGTCCCGGGCGGTAGCGATGATCGACTCGACCCGGCCGGGCGGCGCCACCCGTAGCGGCAGGCCAGGGCCTGGCAACGGGGTGCCGTCCTGGTCGGCGGCCCGTCCGTCCAGCCGGTACGGCCGCGGTGGGCTGAGGAAGTCGTCGCGCAGCGCGAAGAGCACCGTGCCGTCCGAGGAGGGGCACGCGTAGGACCACGACCCGGCGGCGGTCAGCCTGGTCACCTTGCCGGCGCCGCCGTCCGGCTCGACGTCCACCCGGAACACCGGGGCGTGCCCGGCCATGTCTGCACAGAAGAAGACCGCGTCGCCGGCCTGCGACCACACCGGCGAGTGCGGCCACAGGTCCAAATCAGGTGTCAGGTCATGGCCCTCGCCGGTGGTCAGGTCGATCAGCCACAGCGTCTGGTCGTTCGGCTCGTGGTAGCCGCCGCGGTAGCCGCGCACGCACGCCACCCAGCGCCCGTCCGGCGAGCACGCCGGCTGTACGTACTCGTGCTCCGGGTCGTCGGCCAGCACCCTCCGGGCGCCGCTCGCCGTCTCTATTGCCACCAGCGAGACGCGCAGGTCGAGCAGGTCCGCCACGTCGGCCCGCGAGGTCATCACCGCGGTGCCGCCGTCGGGGGTGACCGCGACGGCGGCGTCCTCCAGCGCCCAGCCCGGCGCCGGTGTCAGATCGCGCTGGTCGGTGAGCCGCTCGTCGTCACTCGTCGGCGGCGCCGCCGCCCACAGGTGGATCTGCCGCGGGCCGACATAGTGGTCCCAGTTGCGGATCGGGTACTGCTCGAACAGCTGCGCCTTGACGTCCTTGTCCCGGCGCTCCTTGGCCTTGGCCTTGTCCGCGGCCAGGTCAGCCACCCCCGGCAGCATGTTCACCCCGTACACCACCGTGCCGCTGTTCCGCGCGACGGCGACCACGCCGACGCCGCCCGGCGGGTCGGCCACCACCCGCGCCTCGCCGCCGGCCGGCAGCAGCCAGAGCGCCGCCTCCCGGTCCTTCTCCGTCGTGCCGTCCTTGGGCGGCGCGAGGTCCGGATCCGGCCGCTTGGAGGTGAACAGCAGCGATCCGTCCGGCAGGAAGTCGCCATGGCTCTCCCCCGGCGCCGACCTGGTCAGCCGCCGCGCGGGCCGCTCGCCGCTCGGATCGATCTCCCACAGCGCGGTCACGAACTTCTTGCCGTCCGGTCCGACCTCGGCCACCGCCGCCACCAGCCGACCGCCGTCCGGCGACAGCGCCAGCCCGCCAACCCGCGGGATGGACAGGTAGTGGTCCAGGTCGAACCCATCGCTGTCGGCCATTCAACAGCTCCTGAGGAAGCGATCGAGCACCCGGGTACCGAAGGTCAGAGCGTCGACCGGCACCCGTTCGTCGACGCCATGGAACATCGCCGCGAAATCGAGGTCAGGCGGCAGCTTGAGCGGTGAGAAGCCGAAGCAGCGGATGCCCAGCCTGGCGAACGCCTTGGCATCGGTGCCGCCGGAGAGCATGTACGGAATCATGGTGGCGTCCGGGTCCTCGGCCAGGATCGCCGCGCACATGGCGGCCACCAGGTCGCCGTCGAAGGTGGTCTCGACCGGCGGCAGATTGACGATCCACTCCCGCTCCACGTCCGGTCCGAGGATGTCGTCCAGCTCCCGCTCGAACGCGGCCTGCCGACCTGGCAGCACCCGGCAGTCCACCACGGCCTCGGCCACCGAGGGGATCACGTTGGCCTTGTAGCCGGCGTCGAGCATGGTGGGGTTGGCGGTGTCGCGCAGCGTGGCGCCGACCGCCCTGGCGATGCCGCCAAGCTTGGCAACCGCGCCGTCCAGGTCGTCCTCGGGGAACTTCAGACCGGTCAGCTCGCTGATCCCGGCCAGGAACTCGCGCACCGACTCGGTGAGCACCAGCGGGAAGCGGTGCCGGCCGAGCCGCGCCACCGCATCCGCCAGCATGGTCACCGCGTTGTCCTCGTGCAGCATCGAGCCGTGCCCGGCGCGGCCGCGCACCCGTAGCCGCAGCCACGCGATGCCCTTCTCCGCGGTCTCGATCAAGTACGCGCGCCCCGCGTTGCCGATCGTGATCGAGAAGCCGCCGACCTCGCTGATCGCCTCGGTGCAGCCGTCGAACATCTCGGGCCGGTTGTCCACCAGCCACTGGGAGCCGAGCAGGCCGCCGGCCTCCTCGTCGGCCAGGAACGCGAACACCAGGTCCCGGGGTGGCACGACACCGTCGCGCTTGAACTGGCGCGCCACGGCGACCGTCATGGCCACCATGTCCTTCATGTCGACCGCGCCGCGTCCCCACAGGTAGCCGTCCTGCACCGCGCCGGAGAACGGGTGCACCGACCACTCGCTGGCGTCCGCGGGCACCACGTCGAGATGACCGTGCACCAGCAGCGCCCCCCGGCTCGGGTCGGCGCCCTCCAGCCGCGCCACCACGTTGCCTCGACCGGGGCCGCCCGACTCGACATAGGTGGTCTCGTAGCCGACCTCGGCCAGCTTGGCCGCCACGAACTCGGCCGCGGCCCGCTCCCCCACCAAGGTGCGCGGGTCGCCGGTGTTGGTGCTGTCGATCCTGATCAGGTCGCTGGCCAGACCGACGACTTCCTGCTCGGCGCTGTTCACTCGGCTTTCCTACCATCGCCGGCAGGGCGCCGGTCACCGGCCGACGGCCCTCTTGTAACGGTTGACGGCCAGCGGCACGAAGATCGCCACCATCAGCACGATCCAGCCGAACGACACGACCATCGAATGCCGCAGCGGCCAGGCCTCCGGCGAGGCGATCGCCGACGACGTGTTGCCGAACAGCTCGCGGACCGCCTGCGTCAGCGCGGACACCGGGTTCCACTCCGCGACGGCCTTGAGCGCGCCCGGCATGTTGTTGGTCGGCACGAAGGTGTTCGCGACAAACGTCAGCGGGAAGATCACCATGAAGCTGGCCTGGTTGAACACGTCGGGGCTGCGGATGGCCAGGCCGACGATGGCCATACCCCAGGACATCGCGTAGGCGAACAGCAGCAGCAGCCCGAACCCGGCCGCGGCTTCCCAGAACGTCGTGTGGATCCGCCAGCCGACCAGCAGCCCCGTCAGCGACATGACCACCAGCACGATCACGTTGTTTACCAGGTCGCTGGTGGTACGGCCGACCAGCACCGCCGACCGGGACATCGGCAGTGAGCGGAACCGGTCGATGATGCCCTTCTGAATGTCATCGGCCAGCCCGTAGCCGGTGATCGTCGCGCCGAAGATCACGGTCTGAGCGAAGATCCCGGCCATCAGGAACTCGTCGTAGGAGACACCTGGAACGGAGATCCCGCTGCCGAACACGTACGCGAACAGCAGCACGAACATGATCGGCGAGATGGTCGAGAACACCAGCAGGTCGGGCACCCGCTTGATCTTGATGAGGTTCCGCTTGGCGACCACCGCTCCGTCGCCGAGCGCCTCGAGCACCGCAGTCATGCCGCCTTCTCCTCGTCGGTCCGGTCGAAGCCGTTCCGGTCGACGGCACCGTTCTGCCTGCCGTTGGCCTCCTCCTCGGCGGCGTGCCCGGTGAGGGTGAGGAACACGTCGTCGAGCGTCGGGCGGCGCAGCCCGACGTCGAGTACGTGCACCGACTCGGCGTCCAGCGTCCGCAGGGCCTCGATCAGTACCTTGGATCCGCCGCTGACCGGCACGGTGACCTTGCGGGCGTGCCGGTCGACTCTGACGTCGCCACCGGCCAGCGGGGTCAGAGCGGAACGGGCGACGGCCACCTCCGAGCCGCGCTCCAACACCAGCTCCAACCGTTCGCCGCCAACCTGCGCCTTGAGCTGGTCCGACGTGCCGAGCGCGATCACGCGGCCGTGGTCGATCACTGCGATCTCGTCGGAGAGCCTGTCGGCCTCCTCCAGGTACTGCGTGGTGAGCAGCAGCGTGCTCCCCCCGGCGACCAGCTCCTCGATCACCTCCCACAGCGCGAGCCGGCTGCGCGGGTCGAGCCCGGTGGTCGGCTCGTCGAGGAACAGCACGCTTGGCTCGGACACCAGCGCGCCGGCCAGGTCCAACCGTCGCCGCATACCGCCGGAGTAGGTCTTAACTACCCGGTCGCCGGCCTCCGCGAGGTCGAAGCGCTCGAGCAGCTCGCGGGCCCGCTCGCGGCTGGGCCGCCGGCCGAGGTGGTACAACCTGCCGACCATGTCCAGGTTCTCGAAGCCGGTCAGGTGCTCGTCGACCGCCGCGTACTGCCCGGACAGCCCGATCGCGCGGCGCAGCTGCTTCGCGTCCGCGACGACGTCCAGGCCTGCGACGGTCGCCCGCCCGGCGTCGGGCAGCAGCAGCGTCGTGAGGATGCGGACAGCGGTGGTCTTGCCCGCGCCGTTCGGGCCCAGCAGGCTCAGCACCGAGCCCTGCGGCACGGTCAGGTCCAGCCCGTTCAGGGCCACCACCTGGCCGTATCTCTTAACCAGCTCTTCTACAACGATTGCGTTCACGCGGCCAGCATGTCGCGCACCCCTGACAATTCCGCTGCGAGTTCGCCCTCAGCGCAGCGCCCCGCCCGCAGCCGGTGCCGCAGGTTGGTGCTGCCGCGGCCATCGGCTAGCCTTTGACCACCGCGGCCGACGGCCGGCCGCGTCCCAGCTTATGTCCGAGTGGCGGAATGGCAGACGCGCTAGCTTGAGGTGCTAGTGCCCGACAAGGGCGTGGGGGTTCAAGTCCCCCCTCGGACACTGTTGATCAAGGCTTAACCTGCGGTTTTTGCGTCTGACCGCTGGCAAACAGCAGGTCGGCGACGTAGAGGGCACGCCGCCCCCAATGCACTGCTTGAACACGGAACTCTCGATGCGCTTAGCGACAAGTGCGGGCGGATAGCGGCTGAGCACCGACAGCTCGCCGTGGGCGCACAAGCCCATGCCGTCGGAGCGGGCGATGCGTGTGCGGCCGACCGCAGTACACCGGAATCACGTCTCGGACGCTAACTGCCTCGGGTGAAGACGACGCGGATCGGATCGGAGACGACCCGGACGTTATCGACTTCCAGGAACCTCTCCGCCACGGCACTCGGGTCGTAGACCACTCGCAGTTCCAGGTCGCCTGGCGGGTGGGCGTACCAGTCGTCCAGGTTGAATGTGGTGCCGATCCGGTCGCCCGCATCGAGCGTCTGGATGTCGTCCGCAGAGTGCGGTGCGCGGTGGTAGAGCTGGGCCGGTCGCCCGACCTCCTCACCCGTCTGTGGGCGCGCAGCACGGCATAGATCTCGCGGTCGGTGCTGTCTTCGTAGCCGACGGCCAGCCGGCCGGCCACGACGATCGGCGAGCGCCCCGTGTTCACCAGCGCGACCCGGACGAGGTCGGTGGTCGCGGCGCCGTCCTCGGTGACGTCGATTCCGAGCTCGACAGCCAGCGATGCCTGGTCGGGCGCCCGCGCGGTCGCGGCATCACCACGGCGACGTAGTCGGCCCACGGCCCGGCGTTCGCGGCCCGCTGCGCTGGCGTGCCGGCGTCGATGCGTTGCAGGACCTTGCGCCGGACGGCGAGGAACCTGGCCCGGAACCGGCGACGGTCCGCCAGCGACATCGCGTTCCAGTCATTGAGCCGGTGAATACGGCGGCTCGATCGAGCCGATCGTGGCCGACGTCGCTGACGCCGAAGCGGTGTCCGAGGCTATGCAGGAAACCACCGCCCGTTTTGGCACTCACCGGCCGCTTGATGCCGAGCGCCCGCACCAGCGCGTGGGTGTCGTCCGCCCAGTCCCGAAGCCCGCGGGTCGCGTCGATCGGCACCGGCTGCGTCCGCCTGAAGCCGCGCATGTCCGGGGCGAGCAGCCGGTACCGCTGCGGCGCGCCGGCCATGACGTGCTCGAAGAACCGGCCGGTCGACAGCTTGCCGTGCAGCAGCACGACCGGCACGCCGCCCTCCGGGCCCGCCTCGCACACATGCACCCGCAGGCGATCGGTGTAGACAGTCCTGGCGCGGACCCCGGGCAGTAGCGGCACGATCGTTCCTGGGGCGGCCGACACCCGTCAGCCGAGGTTCAGCTGTTCAAACGACAACGCATAGCGGCAGCCGAGGCGTTCGCCGGTGGTTCGCGCCCACTGCTCCAGAAACACCATGTGTTCGTTCACCGGCCCATTTCCGAGCCCGGCCAGGTAGGCGGCGTGCGCCTGCAATGATTTGATTCCGGTTTCGAAGTGGTCGCTGATGTCCACGCCGTGCGCGGCCCTCGGGGAGGCCGCGACAAGGACCATCCGGACGCCCTGCCATGGCTCGAGGTTCTCGCTGAGCAGCTCACGGAAGACCCACCTGTTGCCGGCGTCGCGCACCGCGTCCACAGCTGCCCGGCCGGCCGCGACATGGTCGGCCTGGTTCAACCAGCCGCCTTCCCAGGCCTGGTCATAGTTGGCTGTGATCAGTACCTCCGGACGGTGCCGCCGGATCAGGCGGGCAATATCCCGGCGCAGCGGCAACCCGTATTCCAGCGTGCCGTCGGGATATCCGAGGAACTCCACCGTCTCGACCCCGACGACGGCCGCAGCGGACCGTTCCTCCTGCTCCCGCAGCGGCCCGGCCTGCTCCGGCGGCATCGAGTCGATACCGGCCTCGCCGCTGGTAACCATGCAGTACACCACCCGCTTGCCCTGCGCTCTCCATTTGGTGACCGCCGCCGCCGCGCCGTACTCAAGGTCGTCCGGATGCGCGACGACGGCGAGCGCGGTCGACCAGCTCTCGTCAATGGGCTGCAATTTGTCCGTCATTTACTCTCTCCGCATCGGTTGCAGCAGGTGCCGGATGGCCGCTCCGATCTGTGACACGGCCATGCCGGCGCCGTCGAAAATCGCCAGCTTTCTGGCGAAGCCGTGATTGAGTCCGAGGTAACGAACCGCGGTCACCGGCAAGCCCGAATTGGCCAATGCCTCGGCGTAGCGCTCACCTTCCACCCGCAACGGGTCGAGGTCCGCGGTGATGATCAGCGTCGGCGGCAGGCCGGCGAGATCCGCCCTGAGCGGCGCGAGGTCGGCATGCGTGAGATCGGCATCCGCCGGCGCATAGGCGCGCCAGAAGAATCGCATCTCGTCGGCGCCGAGGCCATGGTCCTCCTCGGCCGGATAGTTCGCGGCGGGATCGATGACCGGGTAGACGAGGATCTGCCCGGCCAGGTCAGCGCCGCGGTCGCGGCAGCGCCGCGCCACCACGGTCGCCAGATGCCCGCCGGCCGAGTCGCCGACGATGACCACGGGATCGGCCGACAATCCCACCGATCGCCCGTCCCGCCGCAGCCACTCCAGGGCCCGCTCGGTGTCCTCCAGCGCCGCCGGGTAGGGATGTTCAGGGGCCAGCCGGTAGTCGACCGCGAGGACCGGCCGGCCCGCCTGCCGGCACAGGCCTCGACACAACGCATCGTGCGTATCGAGGTCGCCTAGAACCCAGCCGCCGCCATGCAGGAAGACCACCGTACCGCCGGCCGTCTCGTCGGCTCGGTACAGGCGGCAGCGCACGCCGTCGCAGACCAGATCCACGACGTCGAACACCGCCAGCCCAGCGCCACACTCCGCCAGCGTGGCGTCACGCATGCTCTGCCGCGACGCCTCCAGGGTCGACGGCGTCGACGGCGTCAACGGCACGCGCGGCTGCACGGCGTCGGCCCGGCGCACCTGAGGGTGCACGAACCGTGGTTCGCTCATCATCCTGCCCTGAACCCTAGCCAGTGCGTCGGGCCAACACGGCCCCCTCGCCACATACCTGGCGTGTGCTGGTCCTGGACGTGTGACGGTCCATTCGGTGCAGTTCGCCGCGCTCGCCGCCGACCGCGACGTGCGCGAGTCCCAGGTCGCCCAGCATGGCAGCCGGCTCACGCTGCGGATCGTCCCTGGCGCCGGCGCCGACCTGGCCGGGCGGCTCACCGGCAGGTCAAGGCGAGCGACGCTACTTCCGGCTGGGGGCGTCCGCCCGTTCGAGTTGGACGTCGACGTCGTCGCCCACCGCGACGCCGCACGCGCGCAGGGCTGCCCGGCTGACGCCGACGCAGAAGCCGCCGCCCGCGACGAGCATGGTGCTGCCCGTGAAGGCTGCGCCGTTGATCGAGCCGGTCATCCGCATCTGGCGGCGCCCACCCAGCTCGGTGACCAGCTCACGGGGAATGTCGATCACTGCGAGGCCGCCCGGCTTGCTCTTGTCCTAGCGACGAATTCGTCCGCGAAACGACGCCATCGCCCCACGCTAGAGATGTGCGTGCCGCCACGGCGTACAAGCCCGCTTGAACTCATCCCGTCCGCGACCGCCCGGCATTGCTCCGCTCAGCTGGCGACCTTCAGCACGAGGGCCTCGTCCTGACCGCCGGCGCCGACCCCGCCGCCCCGGCGGCGCAGTTCCAGCACGAGGTGCAGCGCGATGCGGCCGCAGGAGGCACCCACCGGGTGTCCCATCGAGATCGCGCCGCTGTTGCTGTTGATGTTGACATTGTCGACGCCGATGTCGAGGTCGCGCATGGACTGGATGGCCACCGACGCGAACGCCTCGTTGATCTCGAACAGGTCGACGTCCTGCGGGCTGATCTTCTCCCGCCGCAGCGCCTTCATGATGGCGTTGGACGGCTGGGACAGCAGCAACGGGTCGGGCCCGGCCACCGTGCCGTGTGCGCCGATCTCGGCCAGCAACGGCGCACCGAGCTCCTTGGCCTTGGCGCGGGACATCA
>DASXTS010000391.1:0-18500 GCA_036505275.1 Pseudonocardiaceae bacterium | reverse complement strand
GCTCCGGGTCCACCGGCAGGTAGGCCGCGCCGGTCTTGAGCACCGCGAGCAGCGCGACCACCATCCGGCTGTCCCGGCGCAGCGCCACCCCGACCCGGGTGCCCGGCCCGGCGCCGCGCGCGACCAGGTGGTGCGCCAGCCGGTTGGCCCGCGCGTCCAGCTCCGCGTAGGTCAGGGTGTCCCCGGCGCCGGACACCGCCACCCGGTGCGGGAACCCCAGGCTGGACAGCGAGACGAGCTCGTGCAGGCAACGCGGCGGGTACGGGGCCGCGGTGCGGTTGCCGTCCTCGACCACGGCGGCCAGCTCGGCGGCGCAGAGCATGGGCAGCTCGCCGATCGGGCGGTCGGGCTCGGCGACCCCGCCGGCCAGCAGCGCGAGCAGGTGGTCCAGCAGCGCGTCGATGGTGGCCG
The DNA here is from genome assembly GCA_036505275.1 of Pseudonocardiaceae bacterium. Classification (GTDB taxonomy): domain Bacteria; phylum Actinomycetota; class Actinomycetes; order Mycobacteriales; family Pseudonocardiaceae; genus DASXTS01. The sequence continues at coordinate 18,089 of DASXTS010000391.1, read as the reverse complement.
GGTCGTAGCTCGCGGTGCGGTACTCCGCGGCCAGCAGCGGGCCCTCGGCCGGGAACTCCAGGAACAGCGACAGCGGCGTGCGGCTGACCCCGGCAGACACCTCGGCGACGAAGTCCATGCGCAGCTCCGGCAGCCGCACGGAGGGCAGTGGGTGGTTCTGCACCGCCAGCATCACCTGCGACCACCGGCGCGAACTCGGGGTCGCGGGCCGCGCCGGTCGCGGTGACCAGCTCGTTGAACGGCAGGTCGCCGTGCTCGATGGCGTCCAGCACCACCGGCCGGATGCCGCGCACCAGCTCGCGCACCGACGCGCCGCCGTCCACCTGGAACCGGATGCCGAGCGTGGTGAGCAGCGGGCCGATCACCCGCTCCAGCTCGGGCTGCGGCCGCACCGCGAACGGTGTGGTGACCAGCTGGTCGCGGCGCCCGGTGTAACGGTGGGTGAACGCGCCGAGCACCGCGAGCAGCAGCAGCACGTACAGGCTGGTGCCCTCGGCCGCGGCCAGCCGCTGCGCGGCGTCGAGCAGCTCTCGGTCAATGGCGCGGTCCATCCGGTCGCCGGCCAGGCCGGCGTGCGCCGGCGCGCCGCGGTCGCCGGGCAGGTCCTGCTGCGCCTCGGCGCCGGCGAGCTGGCCGCGCCAGTAGTCCAGCAGCCGTGAGCGCCGCGCGGCCAGCGACCGCTCCTCCCAGCGCGCCACGTCGGCGAACTGCAGCGCCGGCTCGGGCAGCGTGCGGCCCTGGTACGCGGCGCCCAGCTCGTCGAGCAGCAGGCCGATGGACCAGCCGTCGAACGCCGCGTGGTACACCGTGACCAGCAGCTCGTGGTGGTCCTCGGCCAGCCGCACCGCCAGCGCCCGCAGCAGCTGACCGCCGGCCAGGTCGATCGGCAGCGAGGCCTCGGCCCGCAGCACCGCGTCCAGCTTGGACGCCTGGTCGGCGGCGTCGGCGGCTTCGGCCAGGTCGACCACCGGCACCGGCACTGGGTAGGGCGGACGGACGACCGGGACCGGCTCGCCGCCGACCGTGCACAGGCCGGTGCGCAGCACCTCGTGCCTGGCCACCACGGTCGACAGCGCGTCCGCCAGCCGGTCGAGGTCCAGCCGGTCGGTGGTCCGCACCCCGCACCGGCACGTTGTGCAGCGCGCCATCGGCTGCGTCGCTGCTGCCGTGCACCCGCTCGCCGACCCAGAACTCACGCTGGATCGCGGACACCGCTGGCCGCGCCGACGGCTCGCGCACCACCCGCACGGTGTCGCCGCTCATGTCGGCGTCCGGCGGCGCCGCGGCGCGCACCCTTGCGGCCAGCGCGGCCACGGTCGGCGCGCCGAAGAACTCGCCGACGCCGACCCGCACGCCGAACTCCCGCTGCACGCGGGACAGCACCGCGGCGGCGAGCAGCGAGTGGCCACCGAGGTCGAGGAACACGTCGTGCACGCCGATCCGCTGCACGCCGAGCACCTCGTGCCACAGCGCGGCGATGCCGGCCTCCAGCTCGTCGCGCGGCGCGACGTAGGCGCGCTGCTCGTCGCGCTGCCGCTGGACGGCCGGCAGCGCCTTGCGGTCGACCTTGCCGTTGGGGTCAGCGGCAGCGCGGGCAGCACGGCCAGCGCGGAGGGCACCATGTAGCCCGGCAGCAGCCGCGCGCAGTGCTCGCGCAGCGCCCGGAGCGTCCACGGTGTCCGGCGCCGCTTGCACAAAGGCGGCGAGGTAGCGGCCGGCGTCGTCGTCGCGGGCCACCGCGGCGGCGAGCTGCACGCCGGGGAAGCGGGCCAGCACCGACTCGATCTCGCCGAGCTCGACCCGGAAGCCGCGCACCTTGACCTCGGTGCGGCCGTGGTACTCCAGCCGGCCGTCCGGCAGCCGCCGGACCAGGTCGCCGGTGCGGTACATCCGGGTGCCGGCGAACTCGAGGAACCGCTCCGCGGTGAGGTCCGGCCGGCCGAGGTAGCCGCGGGCCAGCCCTTGGCCGGCCAGGAACAGCTCGCCAATGCCGCCGTCGACGACCGGCCGGCGCTGCTCGTCCAGCACGTGCCCGACGGTGCCCGGCAGCGGCACGCCAATGGTCGGCTCGGCCGGCTCGTCCCGCTCGACCAGCGAGCACGTGGAGTAGACGGTGTCCTCGGTGGGGCCGTACAGGTTGAACAGCCGCCGCACCTGCGGCTGGGCGTACACCTGGTCGGCCAGCCGGCGCGGCAGTGGCTCGCCGGCCAGGTTCACGACCCGCACGCTCGCCGGCAGGCCAGCGCCATGACCGGCGCCCCGCAGCAGCGCCGCCATCGCCGATGGCACGGTGTTGACCAGCGTGACCCGGTCCCGCGCCGCCAGGTCGGGCAGCGCGAGCGCGTTCTCCGCGACGATCACGGTGCCGCCGACGGCCAACGGGAAGAACACCTCGAACACCGAGATGTCGAAGCAGACGGAGGTGGCGAACAGCACGCCGGTCACCTCGTCCGGCCGGTAGCTGCCGGCGGCCCAGCGCAGCAGTGCGTTGACACCGCGGTGCGGCACGTCGACACCCTTGGGCCGGCCGGTCGAGCCCGAGGTGTAGATCACGTAGGCGCGGTCCTCGAGCGTCACGACCGCCTCATGCCCGGCCTCGTGTGCACCCGGTGCGCTGGGCGGGTCGTTCGCGTCAACGAGGATCGCTGTCGCGCCGCCGGCCAGCGCCCGGTGCGACCGGTCGGTCACCACCAGCGGCGCGGCCGCGTCGCCCATGATCAGCTCAATCCGCTCGGCCGGGTAGGCCGGGTCCAGCGGCAGGTAGCCGGCGCCGGCACGCAGCACAGCGAGCAGGGCGACGACCAGTTGCGCGCCACGCGGCAGGCACACCGCGACCGGCGCGTCCGGGCCGGCACCGGCGGCGCGCAGCCTCGCCGCGAGCACGGCGCTGCGCGCGTCCAGCTCGCCGTAGGTCAGTTCGCTGTCGCCGTCCACCACCGCGACGGCATTCGGTGTGCGGCGTACCTGCGCCGCCACCAGGGCGGAAATCGGAAGGTTGGGGTCGAGGGCAGGCAGGGGCGACGATGCCATCAAGGGTTTGTCCAGAGGACGGGAGCGGTGGCCGCCGGAGGTCTCCTCGGGGCCGTCACTCCGAACGCCGCACCGGTCCGTCCGATACATGTGGTGCGGCCTTCCACACGGTTCTCGGCCGCCAACCACCCATCTGGAGCAGACCAACGATCACTGTTGGTAAGCAGTTGCTTCACTGCTCGTGCCCTCGGCGGCGTGCCACAGCTCACAGCGCCTGCGCCTACAGCCGTTAGCAATTTCTTGCTAACCTGCTAATGACAGATCAGAGAGCCATCCAGAAGGAGAACACCATGACCACCAACACCACCGCCGAGCAGGTGACCCAGCAGGTCCGCGAGATCGCCGACCAGGCGCGCGACTACGTCGAGCAGGTCCTGGCCAACGCCAAGACCGTCGGCAACACCGCCGTGGACGCGTACGAGCAGGTCGCTACGACCGTGCTCGGCGTGCAGCACAAGTTTGCCGACTCGGTCAAGGCCGACTGGCTGCCCAGCATCGTGCCGGCCGCCGTCGACGCCAACGTGCAGTTCGCCGAGGACGTGAACGCCGCCTACCTGAAGGCCGCCCGCGCGACCCTCGCGTGACGCCGGCGGTCTGACGACCGCAGAGCCGGACCCGGGGCCCGAATGGGGCCTCGGGTCCATTCCTTTTTGCCGGCGCTGCAGGCCGTTCGGTTCGGTCATCAGCGTTCGGTGTCCCGGTCGAGTACCGGCTTGACGTCCAAGATCGGAGTTCCGTCCAGGGCCTCCAGGTCTCGTACCCGCATCCTGGTGCCGTCCACCGACAGGATCGTCACCCGGTGCAGCCCGATGGGGTTCGGCCGGTCCGGTGAGCGGGTGCTGAACACGCCGGTTTCCGGCCGGCGCCGGTCGTCACGGGGATGCACCACCAGAACGTCGCGACGCGCCCGGTCGAGCCAGGTCAGCACGATCACCTCGGTATCGGCCCGGATGTCGCGCAGGGCCTCGGTGACCTCCGGCTCGAACACCAGCCAGGCCTCCGGCGACCCCTCGTCGCCCTGCTTCGGCGCCATCTCCCGCAGGGTCAACGAAGACTCGACCCGCCCGATCGGCCGCAACAGATAGGAACCTTCGGTCATCCCGCCACTGTCCCAGAGACCGGGGTCCCGGCCCTGCACCGTGGTCGCTACTGGGCGCCGAAGATGACGGCCGCGCGCAGGGCCAGCACGCCGAGCAGGACCAGGACGGGGATCGCAACCGACATGGTGGCGGACGCCGGGCGGGCGGGCACCGTCACGCCCTCGGCGGTGACCGCCCGCCGGCCGGCTGGCAGGCCGCCGATGCCGGGCAGGAGGCCGATCAGGGCCACCAGCCAGAGCAGGGTCCAGGGGAAGGCGAGGGCGGTATCCAGGGCTCCTGCCCAGAGCAGGGTCACCGCGAAGATCACGATCAGCGCGAGCTCGAGGATCGCGTAGAGGCGTTCGGCGGTGCTGAGCGGGCGGGCGCTGGGCTGGGCCGCCGGGCGGTAGCGCACCAGGAACAGCAGCAGCGCCGCCGAGCCGGAGAGCCCGGAGGCGAGGAACAGCCCGCCGAGTGCCCAGGTGTCGCTCCACACGGGCTGGTTCGACACGGACAGCAGCACGCCGGTGTAGCCGGCGATGAACAGCGCGACGATGGCCCCGGCGACCAGGAACGCCTTGCCGGCGGCGCCGTGGAGCAGCCGTTTCGACCGCAGGTCGCCGGCCAGCGCCTCGAGGAACGAGACCGTGGCGAACAAGCCGTACACCGTGAGCGCCCAGACCCCGACGGACATCGGTGACCAGTACTTGAAGTTCAGGCCGGCCCCGCCGGGCGTGGTGTTCCACATCATGTGCCAGAAACGCAGTGGCGTGCCGAGGTCGAGGATCAGCAGTGCCGGGCACACCAGGAGGGTCAGGAACGCCACGTAGTAGCCGAGCCTGGCCACCGGCAGGTCCGAAGGCTCGCCGCGGAGGCGGAACAGGGTGGCGATGAAATAGGACCCGCCGGAGAGGCCGGCGAAGAAGAAGTAGAAGAGGATGTACCAGGTCCAGGCGGGCGAGCCGGCAAAGTGCTGGACCTCGGCAGCCAGCGTCGTCATTCCTGATCAGCCTCGGTCTGGTGGGATCCGGTAGGCGCGGCGGCCGCGGTGGCCGGCTCCCGCCGCCGGCGCAGCGCGACCAGGCTGCCGAGCACGGCCGCCACGGCGGTACCCAGGACGCCGAGGTAACCGCCGCTGTTGTTGCGGCGCGGCAGCACCGCGTCGGCCGCCTTCGGCAGCTTGTACGCTTCCGGCTCGTCCATCAGCAGGAAGAAGGCGTTGAGTCCGCCGTAGACCGACTCGTCGTCGCCGTACAGCCGGGCCTGGTTGACGCCGTGCTCGTGCAGGGTGGTGACCCGCTGCCGGGCCGTCTGCCGGAGCTCGTCGAGCGGGCCGAACTGGATGGAGTCGGTCGGGCACGCCTTGGCACACGCCGGTTCGAGGCCGCCCTGCAGGCGGTCGTAGCAGAGCGTGCACTTCTGTGCGACCCCGCTGTGCCCGTCCAGCCCGATCACGTCGTAGGGGCACGCCGCGATGCAGTTGCGGCAGCCGTTGCAGACGTCCGGCTGGATGTAGACGGTGTCGAACTCGGTTCGGATGATCGCTCCGGTCGGGCACACCTCCATGCAGCTGGCGTGCTGGCAGTGCTTGCAGACGTCCGACATCATCAGCCAGGCCTTGCCCTGGCCGGTGCCCATGGTCTCGTCCGGCACGTTGTCGATGAACGAGACATGCCGCCAGTTCTGCGCGTCGAGGCGGCCGGTGTTGTCGAAGCCGTCGCCGAAGGCCGGCGCATTGCCGGCCAGCATGTTCCATTCCTTGCAGGCCACCTCGCAGGCCTTGCAGCCGATGCACACGCTGGTGTCGGTGAAGAAGCCGTAGGCCCGGCCGGGCTTGATCTCCACCATGTCAGAACCCCATCAAGTTCGGTGTGATCTTGGACAGGCCGTGCTCGGTCGCGTACAGATCGAGGGGCAGCGCGGCCAGTTCGTCGACCTCGGGTACGGCGTGCGGGTCGCGGCCGAGGTCGATGTCGATCAGGTACCGCCGGCAGCTGGCGCAGGCTTCGACGCGGACGTGCGGGAACCGCACGCCGTCTGACCCGTTGGGCGAGGCCCCGCGGCCCACCTGGGGTCGATCGCGCCGCTCGGTGTACACGGTGCGCCGCGCGCCAGCCGACTCACCGCAGTAGGCGCAGGCGCTGCCGGCGTAGCTCCAGCTCTGCGCACATCGCGCGCACTGCAGGCTGCGGCGGCCGCTGACCAGCTGGTCACCGGTGTCCGAGCGGAAGCTGAGCTGCGGCGGCCCACCACAACGCGGGCAGCGCCGGCCACCTCGCGGCGAGGGGTCGGCGGCGCACGCCACACCGGCGTCCAGCGCCTGCAGCGGGCCGCGCAGGCAGGCCCTGGCCAGGTACCGCTCAACCGGGACCAGCTCCTCGCCGGCGAGCCAGGCCGCCAGTAGCTCCCCGGCCGCCCGCAGGTCGTCCACCGGGTTCGGGAACAGGCTCTCCACCAGCGGCGTCGGGCCCGCTTCGGCGGTCACCGCCACCACGGAGGGGAGGACCTTCCGGGCCGCCCAGCCGGCGAGCGCGTCCGGTCGCTCGGTCCGGGCGGCGGCCCAGGCCCGCTCCCACACGTCGAGCAGGGCGAGGTAGAGGGTCAGCTGCTCGGCCACGAAGTCGTGCCGCTCGCGCAGGGTCTCGGCCCGGCGGCGCGATGCCGCCCATGGACTCGCCTGGACGCGCGGCGCATCCATCGGCATGGCCATCACATCTTCTCGATGTTGACCAGGAACGCCTTGAACTCGGGGGTGCGCGAGCTGGCATCGCCGACGAACGGGGTGAGCGCGTTGGCCAGCCAGTGCTGGCCGGTGTTGATGCCGACGAAGCCCCAGTGGATCGGGATGCCGATCTGGTAGATCTTCTTGCCGTCCACCTGCAGCGCGCCGAGTCGCCGGGTCACCACCGCGCGCACCTCGAGCTTGCCGCGCTTGGACGACACCCGCACCATGTCGCCGTTCTTGATGCCCTTCTCGCTGGCCAGCTCGGCGGGCACCTCGACGAACGCCTCCGGCTGCAGCTGGACCAGGTGCTCGACGTTCTGGGTGACGTAGTGCTCGTGCTCGGTGAGCCGGTACGAGGTGGCCACGTACGGGTAGTCGGCCGCGGTGCCGAAGCGGTCCGGCCGGCCCGCCTTCTTGTCGTACAGGAAGGCCACCGGCGTCACCGACACCTGCGGGTGCAGCGGGTTCTGCACCGGCGACTCGACGGGCTCGTAGTGCTCCGGGAACGGCCCGTCGGCCACCGAGTTGCTGAACAGCCGTCCGGTGCCCTCGCCGGTCATGATGAACGGCAGCGGGGCATCGGGGGCGGGCGCTGCGGTCGCCGGGTAGTCCGGCACGTCGCCGACCCACTTGCGGGCGGCGGCGTCCCACTTGATTCCCGGCCGCGTCGGGTCCCACGGGCCGCCCGCCGGGTCGGCGGACGCGCGGTTGTAGAGCACCCGCCGGTTGAGCGGCCAGCTCCACGCCCAGCCGGGGTAGAAGCCCATGCCCGTCGGGTCGTTCTTGGGCGGGTCCTGCACGCCGTCGCGGCGTTTGGCCAGGTTGCCGCTCTCCGGGTAATGACCGGTGTAGATCCAGTCCCCGGCGGTCGTGGTGCCGTCGTCGGCGAGCTCGGCGAAGGTCGACAGCCGCTTGCCGGTGGTGAGGCTCCGACCGTTGATCTCCTGGGCGATCTCGTCGAGCTCGGGTTTGCGTTGGTCCCGGTACGGCATGGTGAGCGCGAGGACCGGATCGGGGTACTTGCCGCCCTGCTGCCGGTAGAGATCCCGCACCCGGCCGAAGAGCTCGGCAAGCACCCAGTGGTCGTGCCGTGCCTCGCCCTCCGGCGGCAGCACCTGGTCCTTCCACTGCACCCAGCGGCCGCTGTTGGTGAAGGACCCGTCCTTTTCGATCCAGTGCGTGGCCGGGAGCATGAAGACCTCGGTCTGCACCTTGGCCGGCTCCATGCCGGGTGCGCTCCAGAATTCGGAGCTGGTGGTGGCGAACGGGTCCATGACGCACAGCCATGTGAGATTGGACAGCGCCTGGAGTACCTGGTTGGAGTCGGGACCGATGCTGGTGGCCGTCATCCCGGAGAGGATGAGTCCTTCCATCTTGCCGCGCAGCGCCTGGTCGAAGATGGATATCCAGGACGCATTCGCCGCCGGCTTGGGGAGATAGTCGAAGGCGAACTCGTTGTCCCTGGTCGCGGCGTCGCCGTACCACCCCTTCAGCAGGCTCACCATGAACTTGCGGTAATTCTCGCCGAAGAAGTTCACCGAGTTCGGACGCAGTTTTCTGCTCGCGCTCGCCGTCACGTAGTCGGTGAGGTTCTGCTGCCCCGGCGCCGGGATGCGCAGGTAGCCGGGCAGGATGTCCCAGGAGATCGCGTGGTCGGTATTGCCCTGGATGTTGGCGTGGCCGCGCTCGGCGTTCATGCCACCGCCGGGCCGCCCCAAGTTGCCCAGCAGCAGTTGGAGCACGGCGCCTGAGCGGATGAGCTGCACGCCGGTGGTGTGGTGGGTGAGGCCGACGGCGTAGACGATCGTCATCACCTTGTCCGGCCGGCCCATCTCGCCGACCAGCCTGGCCACCTGCAGGAACTGGTCCTTCGGGATGCCGGTGATGCGTTCGACCATCTCCGGCGTGTACCTGCCGTAGTGCTCGCGCAGCAGGTTGAGCACCGAGCGGGGGTGCGAAATGTCGACCTTGGCGTTGCCGCCCTCCAGCTCGTATGCCCAGGCCTGGGCGTTGTAGTTGCCGGTCTGCTCGTTGAACCCGTTGAACATCCCGTTGTCGAACTTGTAGTCCGGGCTCACCACCAGGCCCGCATTGGTGGCGTACTCCACGTACTCCTTGTGGTAGAGGTTGTTCTGCAGCACGTAGTTGATCAGCCCGCCGAAATAGGCGACATCGGTGCCGACCCTGATCCGAAGGTGGGTGTCGGCGACCGCCGAGGTTCGGGTGAACCGCGGGTCGGCGTGGATGATCTTCGCGCCGCGGTCGAGCTTGGCCCGCATCATCCACCGGAAGCCGACCGGGTGGGCCTCGGCCGGGTTCGCCCCATTGATCAGGATCAGGTCCGCGTGTCTGATGTCACGCCAGTGGTTGGTCATGGCCCCTCGGCCAAACGTGGCGGCCAAACTGACCACCGTGGGACCGTGTCAAACACGCGCCTGTTGCTCTAAGTGGACAATCCCCAGGCCGCGCATCAGCTTGGTGGCGAGGTAGCCCTCCTCAGAACTGAAGGCGGCCCCGCCGGCGAACGCGATGCCCTCGCAGCGGTTGACGGTGTTGCCGTTGGCGTCCTGGGTGATGAAGGTGCGGTCCCGCGACGCCTTGATGTTGCTGGCCAGCTTGTCCAGGGTGAAGTCCCAGGAGACCCGCTTCCACTCGGTCGCACCGGGCGCGCGGTACAGCGGGCTGGGCACCCGCCGGCGGGAGATGGCCAGCTCCAACGAGGTCGCGCCCTTGGGGCAGAGGGTTCCCTCGTTGACCGGGCTGTCCGGGTCGCCCTCGATCTGCAGCAGTTCGACCTTGCCGTTGGTCTTCCTGGTGTAGGCCAGCAGCGCACAGCCGACCGCGCAGTACGGGCAGACGGAGTGCGAAACGGTGGCTCCCTCGATTCGCAACTGCCGCTTGACCTGGGTGGCCATCGCGACATCGAAGCCAAGCCCGGACACTCCCAGGGCTGCCGTGCCAGCAGCGCTCAGGCCGAGGAACCTGCGCCGGGTTACTTGCTCCACCGCCGGCCTGCCTTCCTCCGCAGCCCTGCGACCGCGGTCGCCGGTGACGCAAACGGTGCTGTCATTCTCGATCTGCCGCTCGGCGACCGTCAACGCCGCCAAGGAACGTTTGCCAAGAAGTTGTTCAGCCCTGGGCGAGCTGGAGGTCGGTGCGGTCACCTGGGTCGTCCGGATTGCGCAGGATGTCCAGCAGCCGCGGGCCGGCCGGCACCACCAGGCCCCCTGCGCCGCGACCGGCGGCCTCGGCCAGCGCGGCTTGCCAGGACGCCCTGCCCTCTGGCGGCGGCGCCGTCACCCAGAGCCCTTCCATGGCGCCGGCTTCGACGCCGGCTTCGGCGCCGGCATAGCCGCCGGCCACGCGGTGGAGGATCGCCGTACCGGGGACAAGGACGGCCAGTTCGGCGCACTGGTCCCGGTCGGCGACGAGCACCAGCCGGCCGTGGCTGAGGCGCGTGATCGTGTCGAGCGTGCGCGCGAGTCCGGCGGGCGCGTTGCCGGCGCTGGGCAGCGCGACCACCAGCCGGGCCCGGAACGTGATCACCGCCAGGGCCGCGGCCACGGCCAGCACGTCCAGTTCCGGCTCCGGCCCGGCATCGATCCACAGGGCGTCCGCGCCGCCGGCGTCGTAGGCCGCCGCATCGGCGAGCCAGTCGCCGATCTTCTCGGGCATCAGATCGAGGAGGACTCCGACCTCGACCGGGTCCGAGCCCGTCGTGGCCTCGGGCGCCGGCGGGTCCACCATCCGGCGAGCGTACGCCGGCCACGGGCTCGCCCACCCGCCACGGTCGATGGTGGCCGACGACAGACCCTGGCCCCAAATACCCTGTATGTCGTGCGGGCACGGCCGGTCTGGTTGCTGCTGGTGGCGGCGTTGCTGGTGGTCGTCGAGGCCGGCTGCCGGGTGGGTGGGCCGCCGCCGCCGGCCGCGGTGGCGTTCGCCAAGGTCGAGCTTCGCGGTGGCGCGGTGCCGGTGACGCTGTCGGCGGCTGGTGACGCCCTGCTGATCGGGGTGCGCCGGGACGGGCAGCCGGTGGTGCCGGGCCTGCTGCGCCGTGGGCCGGGCGGCGCGATCGACGACCTGCCGGCGCAGGCCATCAGCCCGTACGCGCAGCTGGCCGTCTGGCGCTCTATCGCCACCGACGGTCAGCGCATCGTGGCGATCGGCGGCGAGCGCGGTGGCGCCCACGGCCACGTCCGATGGAGCGTGTGGACAGGCTCCGCCGCCGGCGCTGCCGGCGCTGCCGGCGCCGAGGCGGGCATCGGCGAGCAGGTGCAGGGGTTCAGCACGTTCGGCGGGTACGAGGCCGGTGACCTGGTCGACGCGGTGCTGACCCCGGCCGGTCCCGCGCTGGTCGGCGGCTGGGCGAGCGCCAGGGTGGGGTTCGACATCGCGGTGTGGACGACCGATGGCCAGGTGTGGACCCGGCAGAGTTCGGCCGGGACCGCGCTGGAGAGTGGTCCGGCCGCATTGATGTTTCCGATGGCGGCGACCGCCCTGGGCCAGGGCATCCTGGTCGCGGGCTGGCAACTGGCGCTGGACGCGGGAGGCCGGCAGCAGCCCACGGTGTGGCGGTCGGCCAGCGGGATCACCGGCTGGACCGCGAGCGCGCTGCCGGAGGCGGGGCAGGCCGGCGCCGCCGTCGCGGCGCGATGCTGGGACTCCGGGTGCGGGGTGGCCGGGCGGGTGGACGGCACCCTGGCCTTGTGGCGGCTCACCGGCGATGCCTGGACCCGGCTGGCGGGCATGCCGCGAATCGCCGTCGGAGATCAGGACCGGCTTGTCGCACCCATCGAGCACGACGGGCGTCTGATCCAGGTGGCGCTCGACGGCAACGAGGTGAAGATCCTGCGTGCCGACAACGGCGACAGTGCCAACGCTGTCAACTGGACCGTCCGCACCGCCACCGGACCGACCGGAACCGTCACCGCCGTGACCGCGGTCGGCGACACGATCTACCTGCTGGCCGGTCCCGATGAGCACACCCAGACCCTCTGGCGCGCCGACCTGGCCGCGCTCACATCCTGAGGCACGTGATCCATTGGCCGGTCGGCTCGGCCGGCGTGCAAGGATGAGAGTGCTCAGGTGACCATCGTCTGGATCCGCCTGGACGGTGACGAGATCGTCTCCGCGCACCTGATGCCGCAGCAGAAGCTGCGCAACGTCCAGCGGGACCCGCGCGTGGTGCTGTCGCTGGAAACCGGCGGCCGCGGCCAGATGGGCATGGCCGAGTACCTCGTCGTGCACGGGCGCGCGAGGCTCACCGAGGGCGGCGCTCCTGAGCTGCTGCAGCGGCTGGCCAAGGTCTACGTCGGACCGGACGCGATCTTCCCGCCGATGCCCGATCCACCGCCTGGCACGGTGATGCACATTGAGGTCGAGCGCAGTGGCGGCGTCGGGACCTGGGCCCGGTAGCGGGCGCGGTCAGGGTGCCACGCTGTGATCGGCGAGCACCGCGTGGAGCGTTCGTCCGGCCCCCTCCGCCACATGTGACGCGGGGTCGAGGTCGCCGGCGAGCGTGATGAGACTCTTCCAGAGCGCCCAGCCGCGGCCGCGTGCCCAGGTCGCGTCGTCGACGGCGATGGCTTCGCGGAACGCCCGCCGGCTGCTGCCGGACAGCAGCGTCCAGGCGATCACCAGGTCGCAGGCGGGATCGCCCACGCCGGAGCATCCGAAGTCGATGACGGCACCGAGTCGCCCGCGGGTGACCAGCAGGTTGGCGGCGGCCACGTCGCCGTGGACCCAGACCGGCGGGCGGTGCCACCGGGACGCCAGCGCAACCTGCCACACCGCCGTCACCGTTTCGATGTCGATTGCGGTGTCGATTGCGGTGTCGATTGCGGTGTCGATGCGGTCGCCGAGCGCGGCGATCGCGTCCCGGGTCTCGGTGTCGTAGACGGTCAGCGATCCGCCGCGGAAGAAGTTGTGCTGCCCGGCCGGCGGCCCGTCGCTTGCATCGATCCGCTGCAGGCTGGTGAGGAAGGAGGCCAGCGTGGTGGCGAAGTCGTCCAGGTCGTCGATGCGTGCCGTCTCGGCGGGCTCGCCGGCCAGCCATCGGTACACCGACCAGTGCCATGGATAGCCCTGGTCGGGCAGGCCCATCGCCACCGGGATCGGGATGGGTAGCGGCAACCGGGGTGCCAGCACGGGCAACCACCGCTGCTCCTTGGCGACCTGAGCGGCGTACGCCGGCCCGCTGGGCAGCCGCACGACCTTGTCGGCGCCGAGCCGGAAGCTCCGGTTGTCCCACCCGTCGAGCTGCACGGGCCTGACGGGCAGGCCGGCCCACTGCGGAAACTGCGAGCGGACCAATCGGGCCACCAGGGCCGCGTCGATGCGCACGACCGGCAACCATACGAACCCGGCCGTGGTCAAGCACCCGGATGACCGGGCACCCGGATGACCGGGCACCCGGATAGCCCGGCCAGGTCAGGGCCAGGGGTCGAGGCCGCGAGCGTTGGCGACCGCGGCGGCGCCGGCGACGAAGGCAGGCGCCGGCAGCGGCGGCAGCCTGCGGCCGTCGCGCAGGTTGACGGCGACCAGGCCGGCCGGGGCTTCCCGGTCGCCGATGACCAGCCGGTACGGCACCCGAGCCAGCCGGGCCCGGCGCATCCGGGCGCCCAGTTGCTCGTCGCCGGCGGAGACCTCTACCCGCAGGCCCGCGGACCGGGCGGCGTTCGCCACCTCGCCGGCCGCGCGGGCCTGGGCGGGGTCGGACGGGTTGACCGGCAGCAGCACCACCTGCACGGGCGCCAGCCAGACCGGCAGGTTGCCGTTGTGCTGCTCCAGCAGGAAGGACAGGCAGCGCTCCATGCTGCCGAGCACCGAGCGGTGCAGCATCACGGGCTGTCTGGCCCCGTCAGCCGCCGCGTAGGACAGCTCGAATCGGGCCGGCAGGTGGTAGTCGAGCTGGACCGAGGACAGTGACTCCTCCCGGCCGCCGCAGCCCGGCACCTGCACGTCGATCTTGGGGCCATAGAAGGCGGCCTCACCGGGCACCGGCTCATAGGGGACGCCGAGGTCGTCGAGGGCGGCCGCGAGCGCCGCCTCGGCCTTGTCCCACAGCTCGGGGTCGGCCATGTGCTTGGCGCAGTACCTGGCGCCGTCGCCGCGCAGCGAGAGCCGGTAGTGGTGCCCGGACAGGCCGAGCACGGCGTACGCGTGCTCGATCATCGACAGCACCAGCGCCACCTCGTCGGCGACCATGGCCGGGTCGAGGAAGTGGTGGCCGTCGTTGAGCACCATGGCCCGCACCCTGGACAGGCCCGACAGGGACCCGGACGGCTCGTTGCGGAACATGCCGCCGAGCTCGGCGATGCGCAGCGGCAGCTCGCGCCAGGAGCGGCGGCGGGACCGGTAGACGACGATGTGGTGCGGGCAGTTCGACGGCCGCACCACGATCTGGCCGGACCCGTCCTCGATCGGTGCGAACATCGCATCGGCGTAGTGGTCCCAGTGGCCGGAAACCTCGTACATCTGCTGGCGACCCAGCGGCGGCGAGTACACGTGCTGGTAGCCGGCGGCACGCTCGGCCTCGACGATGTAGCGCTCCAGCGCGCCGCGAACCACCGCGCCGGCCGGCAGCCAGACCGGCATCCCGACGGGCAGCAGCGGGTCGAAGGCGAACAGGTCGAGCTCGCGGCCGAGCCGGCGATGGTCAACGTTCATGGCGGTTGCTCCTTCAGTTCGAAGACTGGCAGTTCGAAGACTGGGAGCCGCCCCGAGGATGGGCGAAGAACACCGAATACGACAGGCCCCGGGACAGCTCCCGGGGCCTGGTCGGTGGCACGGTTGGCGGCGCTGGTCAGCGCGCACGCAGGTCGACGGCGCCGGGATCATCCGGCGTCGTAGTCAGCGACCTGGGTGCTGCCATACCCCAAGTGTGCCGGTCCGCCGCGGCACCGCAAGCGGGTTTCGCAACTACCGCCCGAGTAGCTACGGCCCGAGTAACTACGGCCCGAGTAACTACGGCCCGAGTAACCTCGGCCGTAGCTCGGTAGCGAATTCCTGCCACCTCTTGCCAGCTGCGACTCGCATGCGCGCCGTCCAGTCGGTACCGTCCCAGTACCGTTCGGCCTGGGCGAGCAGCGGGTCGGCGTACCAGCCGGGGTATTCCAACATTCCGGGTTCGGGATGGCCGAGCACCTCCTTGGCCTTACCGGTCCGCAGCATGGCGATCGCGGTCCAGGCAATGTAGTCCAGCGCCATGCCGTCATCGAGCTGCCATCTGGGGTTCGCGTTGACGGCCTGAACCGACGCTTCCGCTATCTCCTGGTAATCCTCGAGGCTCAGCGAAATTGACGAGAACAGGCCGGTGATTTGGCCCTTGACCTTACGCGGGATCGGGCCCGGTCGTTCGATCGCCCGGATCTGGTGTTCGCCTGAGGAGGGATCTTTGCCGACCTCGAGGCCCATTGTCAACGTCGCCACCCGCCATTCGCCGTCCGTTGCGAACACCATATCCAGAAACCGGAGCGCTCCCCGGTATGCCACCCACCGAATCAATGACGCTTCGCGCTCGAAGAGCGGCCGTATCCGCTCGACCAGCGGCTCCATGCCGTGTCCGGCACCGAGCGGAACGCCGGCGGAAGACGGCTTGGCCAACTTGTCGTCGGCCAGGACGTGTATGGCTGAGACCATCAACCGGGACCGGCGTGGATACATGCCAAGGTCCTCTTGGATGGCGATGCGATCGCCGGTGATGGTCCGGATCGGCCGGATGGACGGTTCACCCTTCCGAAGCACGGTGACCTACCTCACGTCGCCGACCATGTGGCCGGAATCCTAGCGGCGGCATCCGGAAATGCCGTGCGGCCGGCTCCTACCCGGGCCGGCCTGGCTCGCCGAGGATGGCGACGTCGAGGTTGCTGACCAGCTCGGGGTCGGACAGCAGCTCAATCGCGACGATCTTCCCGGCGGAGACGGTGAAGTCGAACACGACTCGCGGCATGCCGTCCGGGGCCCACACGGCGCCCACCGCCGCGTCGATGAGTGCAAGCTGCGCGTCCTGGGCCCGCCCGGCGAAGGTGCCGACCACGGCGGCCACGCCGCGGATCTCGCGGGCAAGGGCCGGCGCCCCCTCCGCTCGCCTGGTCGCCGCGGCCTCGACGGCAGCCGGGTCGGCGCGGAGCACGACGTCCGGATCGAGCACGGCGAGCAGCCCGTCGAAGTCGCCGTTGCGCGAGGCCGCCAGGAAGGCCTCCACGACCCGCCGCTGCCTGGCCAGATCGGCGGGGGCCGCGGTCGCGCCCTGTACCCGGCGACGGGCGCGGCTGGCGAGCTGCCGCGCCGCCGCCGGCGAGCGCTGGACGATGGGCGCGATCTCGTCGAAGGGCACGGCGAACAGGTCGTGCAGCACGAACGCGAGCCGTTCGGCCGGCGCCAGCGTGTCGAGCACGACGAGCAGCGCCGAGCCAACCGAGTCGGCCAGCACCGCCTCGCGTTCCGGGTCCATTCCGTCGGTCGGGCCGGCCAGGTGGTCCTCCAGCGGCTCCTCCCGCCGGGACCGGCGGGACTGCAGCATGTTCATGCAGACCCGGGCGACGATGGTGGTGAGCCAGCCGCCGACGTTGTCGACGCCGTTGGTGCCGGCGCGGCTGAACCGCAGCCAGGCGTCCTGGACCGCGTCGTCGGCCTCGGCCTGCGAGCCGAGCATCCGGTAGGCCACCGCCCGCAGGTGCGCCCGGTGCTCCTCGAACCGGTCCGCCAGCCACTGGTGTTCGTCCATCGGTCACATTCCTCCGTCGCGGTCTGTCATCCCGGTGACCGACGAAACCGGTCCGATGTGACACTGCGAGGAGGGAACAACCCATGCAACCACGGATGCCCAATCCGGCGATGATCTTTCCCGACGCCATGAAGGCCATCCTGGCGCTGGACAAGTCGGCGAAGAAGGGCCCGGTGCCGGACACCACCCTTGAACTGGTCCACCTGCGCGCGAGCCAGATCAACGGCTGCAGCTCCTGCGTCGACTCGGGCTCCCGGAACGCCAAGAAGGCGGGGGAGACCGACGAGCGGCTGTTCGCGGTGGCGGCCTGGCGGGAGGCGCCCTACTTCACCGACGCGGAGCGTGCCGCGCTGGCGCTCGCCGAGGCCGTCACCCGGCTTAGCGACCGGCCGGACCCGGTGCCGGACGAGATCTGGGAGGACGCCAGCAAGCACTACGACGAGCAGGCCCTCGCCGCCCTGATCCTGGTGATCGCGACCACCAACCTGTTCAACCGTCTCAACGTCACCACGAGGCAACTGGCCGGAGCCTGGGGCTGAGTGGATCCATGAGGGCGTGGATCCATGAGGGCTTGGATCCATGATGGCATTGACCGCCGAGCTAGCGGGTGCCGCGGAAGCCGTTGAGGGCGTCGACCATGGCTCGGGTCATGTCGGCGCCCCCGTGTCCGCTGTCGTCGAGGACGACCAGGCGGCTCGCCGGCCAGGCTCGGTGCAGGTCCCAGGCCGTGTCCAGGGGGCCGGAGACGTCGCGGCGGCCGTGGATGAGCACCGCGGGGATGTGCGCGATCCCGTCCATGTTCGCGGCGATCGGGGTGTCGTCGAGGAAGCAGCCGTTGCTCCAGTAATGGGTCACCAGCCGGGCGAACACCTGCCGGAATGTGGGGTCCTGGTAGCGCAGCCATGGCTCCCAGCCGGGCATCAGTGAGACGTGGGTGTCCTCCCAGATGCACCACCGCTGCGCCGCGCGGTCGGTCACGGTGGGGTCGGTGCTGGCCAGCAGCCGCGCGTAGGCGGCGGACAGGTCGCCGCCGCGTTCCGGCTCGGGGACATCGGCGGCGAAGGCGTCCCATTCGCGGGGAAAGACCCGCCGCATGTCGCGGGTGATCCACTCGGTCTCGCGCCGGGTGCCCGAGGTGACCGCGGCCAGCACCATTGCGGATACCCGGTCCGGGTGCCGTTGGGCGTAGGCCAGGGCAAGGGTCACCCCCCAGGACCCGCCCACCACGACCCACCGCTCGACGTCCAGGTGAGCGCGCAGCCGCTCGATATCCCGGAGCAGGTGCCCGGTGGTGTTGGTGGCCAGGTCCGCGGCCGCGCTGTCGGCCAGCGGGCGGCTGCGTCCGCACCCGCGCTGGTCGAAGAGCACCGCCCGGTAAGCCGACGGGTCGAACAGGCTGCGGTGACCGGGGCTGCACCCGGCACCCGGGCCGCCGTGCAGGAGCACCGCCGGCGTGCCGGCCGGATCGCCGATGGTCTCCCAGTAGATCTGGTGGCCATCGCCCACATCGAGCAGGTCCGACGCG
>DASXTS010000390.1:0-4510 GCA_036505275.1 Pseudonocardiaceae bacterium | reverse complement strand
AACCAGCGCGGCCAGCGGCCCGGCGTGCGCCGGCTCCTCCCTCGCCCACCGCACCGGTGTCGCGGTGGGCCGCCGGGGGCCGACCACCACGATCGGCTCGGCGCCGTCGCAGGCCACCAGCACGCCGTCCAGCAGCGTCCGCCCGCCGATCGCCAGGCCGACCTTGTCCACGCCGCCCAACCGCCGGGCCCGCCCGCCGGCCAGCACCACCGCAGCCCATCGCGGTATCACGCCCCCATCCTGCCGCCCCGACGCCGCGGCCGGCTCGCCTGGACCAGCCGGAGTGCTAGAGCATGCGGGTGGCGTACGACAGGATGCCGTCGTAGCGGACCGGGGCGACGCGGACGTGCGATCCGGAGTACGGCGCCTCCACCATGAGGTCGTCACCGATGTACAGCGCCACGTGGTGGATCCTGCCGTCGGTGGCCCAGAACAGCATGTCGCCGGGGCGCCGCTGAGCCAGCGGCACCTGGCGGCCGGACGTGTACTGATAGCCCGAGTAGTGCGGCAGCCGGATGCCAGCGCCGGCGAACGCGTAGATCATCAGGCCGGAGCAGTCGAAGCCGACCTTGTTGTAGTCGCCGAAGGCGTCCGCGATGCCGCCATCGCGAATGCCGCGGGTGGGGCCGTTGGCGTCACCGCCGCCCCAGGCGTACGGGACGCCCCGCTGGGAGAGCGCCCTCGCGATCACGGTGCCGACCCCGCCGCCGCCAGCCACCGGGCGGGCGCCTGCGGCCGCTGCCGCAGCCGCCGCGGCAGCCGCGGCGGCCTCCTCGCGCCGCTTTGTCTCCTGCCAGTCCAGGTACCGCTGCCGCTGTAGCTGGAGCCCACCGATCCTGGCCTGCGCGTCGGCGAGCTGCTCCTCCACGGTGGCCTTCTCGGTGTCGATCCGGCTGACCTGGCCGGCGAGGTCCTCGCTCACCCGGCGGGCCTGCGCGTACGCCGCGTCCGCGGCCCGCTTGGCCTCCTCGGCGGCGGCCTGTTTGGCATCGGCCTCCTGCAGCGCCTTGCGGGCCGCTGAGTCCTTGTTGGCCTGGGTGGCGCGGGCCCGTTCCATCCCGTCCAGCGCGTTCAGCTGCGACTCGCCGATAGCGTTCAGGAAGTGGGCCCTGGCCAGCAGATCGTCCGGTCCGGTCGCGCTGAAGAACACGCTCACCGAGCTGATCGTGCTGCCCTGCTGGTAACTGCCGCTCGCGAACTGGTCGACCCGGCGCCTGGCGTCCTCGATGGCCCTGGCCGCGGCGGCCGCCTCGGTGGCGGCCTGCTCGGCGGCGCGCCGGGCCGCCGCCGCCGCGGCCTGCGCGGCCTCCAGGTCGATCTGAGCCTTGTTCGCCAGCTCCATGGCCAGCTCGGCCTCGGCCTGCTTGGCCAGCCGCTGGCTGTCCAGCTCGGCAAGCCGGTTGGCCAGCTGACCGACCTCGGTGGCCTTCTGCGCCGCGGCCGTCTTGCTCGCCTGGATCTCGGCGTCGCTGGGGTTGGGCGGCGGGGGCGGCACCGCTCCCGCGGTGTCCGGTAGGGCGGAGAGCAGGGACACCGACAGCAGCACGCCGGCCAGCGCGGCTCGTCGTCTCGTCACGACGTTCGCTCCTTGTCAAGCGGACACGCGCGTCACTGTGCCACTTCAGCCCCTCCAGTGCCAAGCACACCACAGCAATCATGGATAACATCAACCACAAGAGTAACGGCACACGACAGCCGGGAGAGCTGGCGCTCACGTCGGCCGGTTGTGGTCGGCATCGTGGTCGGCATCGTGGTCGGCATCGTGGTCGGCATCGTGGTCGGCATCGCGATCGGCGGCGCGATCGGCGGCGTCCATGGCGGCATTGGTCACGGTCGTCATGCCGATGAGCAGGGCGAGCATCAGCACGGCCATGATGGCGAAGACCACGCGGAGGCCGAAGAACTGGGCGAGCAGGCCGGCGGCGGCGGCGCCGAGCGGTCGGGTGCCCCACGCGACGAGCCGGTAGCCGCTGTTGACCCGCCCGAGCAGCCGGTTGGGCGTGATCCGCTGCCGCAGGGAGACCGCGACCACGTTCCAGACGACGACGCCGGCACCACCGACGAAGAACGCCCCGGCGATCAGGAACGGGTTCGCCGTCACGGCCAGGATCCCCGCCAGCAGGGCGCCAGTGACGATGCCCGCCGCGAGTGAGCGGGCCCGGCCGATCCTGCGCTCGATCCACTCGGCGACGAACGAGCCGAACAGGCTGCCGGCGGCGATGCTGGCCAGCAGCACCCCGAAGGCCTGCTCGGACAAGCGCATGGCGGACGTGGGTCCGACCGCGTACAGCACGAAGATGGCGAACGTCGCGTTCGTGGCGAAGTTGAACCCGCCGGTCATCACGGCAAGCGTGCGCAGCAGCCGGTGTCGCGACAGGAAGCGCAGCCCTTCGGCGATGTCCGACCTCATGGTGCTGCGGTGCTGCCGCTCGATCCGGTACGAGCCGTGCACCAGCAGCAGCGCGGCCACCGCGACCGCCCAGAGCGCGACCGGCGCCGCAAGGGCGATGGCCGCGCCGGCCGCCACCAGGAAGCCGGCCAGCGGCGGACCGACGAACTCGTTGGCGGTCAACTCGGCGGCGTACAGCCGTCCGTTGGCGCGCGAGAGTTGGTCGCGCGGCACGACCTGCGGGAGGATCGACTGGGCGGACGTGTCGTAGATCGTCTCGGCGACCCCGATGCACAGCGCGACCACGTACAGAACCCAGATCGAGGCGGCGTCGAGCAGGGCAGCAAGCACGAGCACCGCGAGCAGCGCGGCCCGAACGCTGTTGGCGCCGAGCATCACCCGGCGGCGGTCCAGCCGGTCGGCGAGTGCGCCGGCCGGCAGCGCGAACAGCAGCCACGGCAGCGTCAGCGCGACGGTCAGTCCCGCGATCAGCGTGGGCGACCGGGTCAGCTGGATGGCCACCAGCGGCAGCGCGACCTTGACGATCCCGTCGGCGAGGTTCGACAACCCGGACGAGGTCCACAGCCGCCAGTAGGTGATCCCCAGCGACGGACGTCCGGTGCCGGCAGTTGCCCGGCTGTGCTTGGCGTCGGCCACCGATGGAGGATTGCACATCGGTGGAGAAAAATCAATCGATGTGGAAACGGCCGATCGGTGGACTATTCTGCGACCATGAGCGACCAGGCCACCGAGTGGCAGAAACGAAGCGGACACGCCAGCTACCCGCGGGAGCGGCAGGAGGCGACGGTCCGGGAGGCCAAGGCCCTGGCGCATCCGTTGCGCCTGCGCATCCTGCGGTTGTGCGGTGAGCAGGAGCTGACGAACAAGCAACTGGCCGACCGGCTCGGCCGAGACCCGGGAACCGTGCTCTACCACGTCCGCCAGCTGGCCGATGCGGGACTGCTCGAACAGGCACCGGTGCGCACCGGCGACAGCGGAGCCCTGGAGAAGCCCTACCGATCCACCGACCGGTCCTGGTGGCTGGACGACCCGCTGGCCAAGGCCGGCGCCGGCGCCGCGCTTGCCCCCATCGAGGCGTTCCAGGACGAACTGCGCGAGGCGGGTCCCGGCTCCATCCAGACGTTCGCCCGGTTCGCGCTGCACCTCTCGGCCGAGGATGCCACCGAGCTGGAGCGCCGCATCCTCGCCATCCTTGACGAGTACATCGAGACCGACGACCGGCGCCTCGACCAACCCGCGCACGGCGGCATCCTCGTGCTGCACCGGCTCGCCCCGCCGAAACCGTGATTCAGCGCGCCCGCGCGATCACCAGGTGCGCACGTCGGCACATCGGTGCCGCCGGTACACCTCGGGCTGATCCGGGTCAGTTCACCTTTCGGGCCGACCCGGCCCAGAACGGCTGGCGCAGCTTGAACTTCTGGATCTTGCCGGTGGCGGTCCGCGGGATGGAGTCGCGGAACTCCACGGAGGTGGGTGCCTTGTAGCCGGCCAGCCGCTGCTTGCAGTGCGCGATCAGCTCGGCCTCGGTGACCTGCGCGCCATCGGCGAGCACGACCAGGGCCTTGATCGTCTCGCCCCACTTCTCGCTGGGCACCCCGATCACCGCGACCTCGGCCACCGACGGATGGCTGAACAGGCAGTCCTCCACCTCTATCGAGGACACGTTCTCGCCGCCGGTGATGATCACGTCCTTCTTCCGGTCGGAGATCGTGAGGTGACCCTCGTCGTCCATCGAGCCGCCGTCCCCGGTGTGGAACCAGCCGCCCTCCAGCGCCTCGGCGGTGGCCTCCGGGTTGTTCCAGTAGCCCTCGAGCACGACGTTGGAGCGGGCCAGCACCTCGCCGGAGTCGGAGATCTTCAGCCGCACCCCGAGGGCCGGTGCGCCGGCGCGGGAGAGCTTGCGGGCCCGCTCCTCGGCGTCGGCCGTGTCGTCGTCCGGCCGGCTGCGGTTGAACGTGAGCAACGGGGCGGTCTCGGTCAGACCGTAGATCTGGATGAACTCCCAACCCAGCTCGGTCTCCACCCGTTCGATGGTCTTGGACGGGGGTGGCGCGCCGGCGACCACCATGCGGACCCGGTCGCGCCCCGGTACCGGTTGGC
>DASXTS010000389.1:0-5228 GCA_036505275.1 Pseudonocardiaceae bacterium | reverse complement strand
GCGCATGCAGGTAAGCGCGCGGCTTGAGGCTGGAAGCGATGTCAGGATCCGATGTCGCGGCGGCGCAACCCGGCATAGCCGGCGGCTACGAGGGCCGCGGCGAGCAGGGCGATCACGAGCAGCGGCGTGACGGCGAGGTCGTCCAGCGGCACTCTGGGGGTGTGGGCGAATGGCGAGGCCCGCTGCGTCCAGCCTGGTAGGTCCAACGAGTCGGCGAAAAGGGCGACGACCGCGCAGTAGGCGACAACCACCCACGCCACGGCGGCGGCGGGCCGCGGCATCCAGCCGAGGACCAGCACCGTCACGGCGATGATCAGCCACACCGCCGGCAGATAGGCGAGCGCGACGCCGATCAGGCGCGGCACTTGGGCGGCGTCCGAGACGGTCATGCCGTACGCCAGGCCTTCGCCAAGGCCGAACGTGACCAGCGCCAGGGCGCTGCCAGCCAGGGCAACACTGAGCTGGCCGGCCAGCCAGGTCAACCGGCTCGTCGCCGTGGCCAGGACCGACTCCGCCCGGCCGGACGTCTCCTCCGCGCGGATGCGCAGGGTGCTGGTCACGCCGTACGCCGCCGCGAGTAAGGCGGACAAGCCGACTGTCAGCGCTAGATAGGAGTCCAGGACGTCGGCAGCGCCGCCGGGGAGGAAGTCGGCGATCTGCGGGTTGTCTCGGACGTACTGCTCGATGGTGTCGCCGATCGACCCGTACGCGATGCCGAGCAGCCCGATCCCGACCGCCCAGCCGGCCAGGGCGCCACGCTGCAGGCGCCACGCCAGCGCGTACGGGCTGCGCAGCCATGCAGAGGCGGTAGCCCGGCCGGGTCGGGGCCGGACCACGCCGGCGCCGAAGTCGCGGCGCGCCAGCAGGATTACCGCGGCGGCGCCCAGCAGTACCGACACGCCGAGCGTGAGCAGCAGTGGCCACGAGCGGTTTCCGGCGTACGGAAAGGTTCGCTGGCCCCACCCGATCGGCGAGGCCCAGGAGAGCGAACCGTCTCCCGCGTCCCCGGCGGCTCGCAACACGTACGCGGCGCCGAGGACGAGAGCGACGGCGCCGTACGCGGCGCGGGCGTTCTCGAAAACCTGCGCCGCGACCGCGGTGAGCGCGGCGAAAGCGAGGCCGACTGCCGCGACCGCGGCGCCGAACAGAACCGAGCCGGCCACGGGCAGACCGGTGCCGGTCGCCACGGCGAAGACCAGTACGCCGACTGTCAGGTCGGCCAGGCCGGCCAGGGCGAGCGCTGCCGCCAGCGGGGCGTGCCGGCCCACCCGGGCTGAGCGGATCAGTTCGGCCCGGCCGGACTCCTCGTCCGCTCGGGTGTGCCGGCCGACCAGAAACATGTTCATCAGCGCGACCACGACTGCCAGGAACGCGAAGACCTCGAACACGACCTCCCCGCCGATGGAGTCGAGCAGCCGGGTCGGCCCGTTCATCGCGATCGCGGCAGTGTTGCCACCGATCGTCTGGCGCAACCGCGCCAGCGCCTCGGGAGTCCCGTACAGGCTTTGGCTCTGGCCGGATTGAACCAGCACGAGCAGGGTGGCCCCAAGCAGCCACCAGGGCAGGCCGATCCGCTCCCGGCGGAGCAGGAAGCGCAGCAGGCGCAGCGTTCCGATCATGACGCCACCTTCGTTCCGGCGGCCTGTTCGTCGCCGTAGTGGCGCAGGAACAGCTCCTCGAGCGTGGGCGGTGTGCTGGTCATGCTGCGTACCCCCAGCGATGCGAGCCGGCGCACCACGGCGTCGAGCTGGGCGGTGTCGACGTCGAACCGCGCGCGGTGGTCCTCGACGACCACGTCATGTACCCCGGGCAGCGCATCGATTCCATGCGGTTGCTCGGCGGTCTCCACCGCAATCGACGTACGGGTGAGGTGGCGCAGTTCGCCCAGCGTGCCGGACTCGACGGTGCGGCCGAGCCGGATGATGCTCACCCGGTCGCACAGGGCCTCCACCTCGGCCAGGATGTGGCTGGACAGCAGCACGGTGCGCCCCTGCCGTTTCACCTGAAGGATGTACCGCTGGAACACCGACTCCATCAGCGGATCCAGGCCCGAAGTGGGCTCGTCCAGTAGGAGCAGCTCGGCGTCCGAGGCGAGCGCTGCGATCAGGGCAACCTTCTGCCGATTGCCCTTGGAATAGGTGCGCGCCTTCTTCCGCGGATCAAGATCGAACTGTTCGAGCAGCTCGTCGCGGCGGCGCCGGTTGAGCCCGCCACGCAATCGGCCGAGCAGATCGATGACCTCGCCGCCGGTGATGCCCGGCCACAGCGTGACTTCGCCGGGCACGTACGTCAGGCGGCGGTGCAGCGCGACGGCGTCGCGCCACGGGTCGCCGCCGAGCATCTGCACCTCGCCCGCGTCGGGGTGCAGCAACCCCAACAGCACCCGGATGGTGGTGGTCTTCCCGCTGCCGTTCGGCCCCAGGAAGCCGTGCACCTCACCGGCCGCCACACTCAGATCAAGCCCGTCGAGGGCCGTGGTGGTGCCGAACGACTTGCGCAGAGCGGTGATCGAAATCGCCGCCTCGGTGGACGTGGTCATGTGATCTCCTCTGCGGAGGGACGAGTGGTGGTGACCGGACGCCCGGCGTGGCGGGGAGGTCTCGCCCAAGGGCACGCGCCGAAGTGTCGGAGAAGAGTGCGCGGGCGGGCAACCATGACGCCTCCACGGGTCGGCGATCTCGCCGACCAGGCTTCCCGGCACTCCGGGGTGCATCATACGACGCCGTGTCGAGACTGCCGGCCCTCGCACTTCGCCGGATGCCCGGCCGGCCGGAACCGGCCTGTCGCCGCGGCAGAAGACGAACCCGTCAGTCTCTGAACCGCAGCGCTGCCGCCCGACACCTCCACGTCGGCTGACGGTGACGGAGTCGACAGGTGGCGCCTTCCGAAGCCGAATGGGATCAGCGAGCCGACCACATGGTGCTGCGACCAGTCTGACGACCACCTGCCACGGCAGTCGGCCGTAATGCTCGGCATTCACCAGACAGCGACTCCCAAGTGAAGCGAAGCGACCGTTTTAGCGCACTCAATTCGGCAAAGGAGTTAAGTCCCTGCCGTCGACTTGGTCGTTCGGCAGTACGGTAGTGTCACCGTTCTCCCTGCGGATCAGGCCGCGCTTCTCCATCCGGCTGAGGTGATACGCCATCCGGCTCTTCTCCGTTGGGTGCCTTGCCCAGATCGAGGGCCCGCACTGGCGAGTGGGTGACGGGGACAGGTTGGCCAGGATCTCGACGTCAGACGCGGATAGGGCGAACTCGCGCTGCACGTGCCAGGCCGGTGGGTTGCAGCGTTCGCCGCATCCGTAGTTTGCTCGGCCAAACCTTCTGCTCCTCCTGGTCGAGCCATCGGTCGTTCGCCACGTCACCCATTCTCGGCGGGTGGGGTGGACACTCGACGAACTATCCTCAGGCCGGCTGATGCATCAACCTGGGGCATCAGCAACGGGAAGGACCGAGAAGACGATGGCCGAGCTAGCCGCCGCACCTGAGCTGACTGCTGCGCATGTCCAGTACCTCGCCAGCCAATTGTTGGGCCGGCTCGCCACCACCGGAACCGACCACAAGCCGCACGTTGTGCCCACGTCGTTCCGCTACAACGCCGACCTCGGCTCGGTCGACATCGGCGGCCACCGCATGGCGAACACCAAGAAGTACCGGGACGTACAGGCCACCGGCTGGGCGGCGATCGTCGTCGATGATCTCGTGTCGATGGACCCGTGGACGCCTCGCTTTCTCGAGATCCGCGGCCGCGCCGAGGCGGTCCCGACCGGCGGCGCACACCTCGGGCCAGGATTCGGCGAGGCCTTCATCCGCATCTACCCGCAGAAGATCAACAGCTTCGGCATCGAGTAACCGCCGTTCCCCCGACCGCTTAAGGCATCCGATAGAAGGGTTCAACCGGGCCACCGTCGGGTAGCCACCCAGGTCAGCGGCCGCATCGCCTCGCGGCTGCCGTCGGGCCCCGACGACGCATCCTCGCCGGCCTGCTCGGCGTCTTCGGCCGCGATCAACGCCTGGCCTGCCCACGCTTATCACGGCATCCCACCGTTGGCCGGTCGCACAGGCACCTGGCGGCAGATCTTCCGCGAGGCGCCCCCGCAACTGCTCGCCAAGTCCCTCGGCATTAGCCCCGAAACCGCGCTCAAGCACGTCCGCCCAGCGGCCACGCGAACCTGGCCGCCTGGGCCAAGACCGGGATCACCTGGTACGCGACGTGGAATCTCCCGGAGGGGTGACCCTCCAGCTCACGCCCGGGCCGGGCCCGCCCGTACCGCAAGCGGCCGGCCGGTTCCTGGCCCCGGCCGGCCGCTACTTGCCGGATCTGCTCGATGCGCCGGTGGGCGAGGCGGACCTGGTCAGCTGCGCGCTCACGGAGGTGGGCCGCGGAGCGAGGTGGGTCAAGGTGATCGCCGACTTCCCGACCTGGCTGCCGGGACCGACACCGAGCCGACCTACCCGCTCGGCGCCATCGCGCAGCCTTTCACCGCGGTGCACCAGGCCGGTGCCCGGGTGGCGATCCACCCGACGCTGCCCGGTGCCGGCCGTATCGTCGCCGCAGGCATCGACTCGATCGAGCACGGTTTCGGGCTGGACGAGCGCGCCATCACCGACATGCCAGCCGCGGAGTCCGGGGCGAGGCTGCGCGACGTGCTGGCCGCCGGCTGACCGTCGCGGGCCTGCGCAGCCAGTGGACGGCTACCCGGAGATCAGGCCGCGGGAGAACACGATGTCGTAGAGGTCGGGGTAGCTAGCCGTAGGTGGGGTGCTGCGGCCAGCCGGGCGGGGAGTCTTCCCAGTCCTCCTGGCGGCCGTAGGCGCTGAGATCGAGGACGTTGTTGGTGAAGAGGATGCGGTCGACGCCGCGCGAGGTGGTGCCGTAGGTGCGGTAGATCGCGTCGCCGTCACGCAGGAACATGCTGAGCATGAAGCCGCCGCCGGCACCGCAGTCGTCGGCGAACGACGTGCCGCGCGATGAGACGAACGGCATCGTCCAGCCCATTTTGGCCTTGTAGCCCTCGATCTGGGCCAGTGGCATGTTGGACACGGTGGCCCAGCTGATACCGCGCTCGGCCAGCATGACCAGGGCGTGGTCGGGCACGTTGTTGGTGAACGCGGTGCAGCCGGGGCAGAAGTGGTCGGGGCCGTTATCCATGAACTGGTAGACGGCCAGCTGGTCACGGCCCTCGAAGAGGTCGAGCAGCGACCTGGGCCCGGAGGGCGCGTCGAACG
>DASXTS010000388.1:0-8869 GCA_036505275.1 Pseudonocardiaceae bacterium | reverse complement strand
TCGCGAAGATGTCGCTGGGCAGCAACAACACCGGAATCCTGTTGATCGTCGCCAACGCGGCGCCGGTGAGCATGTTGCTCGACCCCGGCCCCACCGACGCGGTGCACGCCATCGCCTGCAACCGATTCAACGTCCGGGCGTAACCGACCGAGGCATGCACCATCGCCTGCTCATTGCGGGCCAGGTAGTACGGCAGGTCCGCGGTCCCGGTATGGTGCGCCTCCAGCAGGCCCTGCGCCACGCCGGCGACATTGCCGTGGCCGAAGATGCCCCAACAACCCGTGATCAGCCGCCGCTCGACACCATCACGCTCGCTGTACTGATTGGCCAGAAACCGGACCACCGCCTGGGCGACGGTCAGACGAACGGTGCCCACTTCCGAAGACCTCCTCGGTCGTCACCTGTCAGCAATCGGCTCAGCTGTCGAGGGACGCACCCGCTCCTGCGGTCGGAACCGTCGGAACCCGAGCCGACCATCGTGGTTGCCTTCGACGCTAATGAGCCGCCGGTAGCTGGTTGACGGCGTACCGCTCAGCGGGAGACCGCCTCCAGCCCAGCTCAGGATGGGATGTTCGAGTTGAGCGACGCCTTGTATTCGGCGATCGTCTCCTCGCTCGGCGGGTAATTGCCCCACAGCGGCGCCCCGGCGTGGATCTTCTTGTTGACGAATGACTCGAGTTGCTCCTGCTCCAGCGAGGCGTCCGCGACCTCGGCCGCGAGCGCGCGCGGGATCACGACGATGCCGTCGCGGTCGCCGACAAGCACGTCGCCGGGATAGATCGCGACGCCGGCACAGCCGATCGGCACCTGCAGATCGGCAACGTGGTGCCACGCGGCCCTGGTGGTGATCGTGACCGTGCGCGCGTAGGTGGGGAACGGCAGCTGCGACAGCACATGGCCATCGCGCAGTCCGCCGTCGGTGACAAAGGCGGCCGCGCCGCGCTTCCACGCCCGGGTCATCAGCATGTCGCCGCCGGATGCGGCGGTGGCGTCGCCGCGGCTGTCCACCACGATCACATGGCCCGGCGGCACGGTCTCGATCGACTCCCACTGCAGCGTGTTGCCACTGCGGTACGGGTCGAGGGTGTTGACGTCCTCCCGTGCGGGAATGAACCGCATGGTGAACGCCGCACCCACGAAGCCGTCGGCCACCTGACTCAACGGCCGCACGCCGAGCAGCGACGGCTGCCGGAACCCCCGTTTGTACAACTGGGTGGCCAGCGTTGAACAGCTGACCTGGCGCAGCTTGTCGAACACGCCGGACGGGATCGGATCGAGCTGCGGCTCGGCAGTCACGATGTCTCCTCTGACAGTTACGTCGATCGCCTCAGCTGGTGAGGGTGAGCTCGAAGGAGTAGCGGCTGGCCCGGTAGATGTGGTCGCCGTACTCCACAGCGCGGCCGCTGGCGTTCCAGGCGGTTCGGGTCATGGTCAGCAACGGCGCCCCGCGCGGCTCGCCGAGGATGCGCGCCTCCGCCGCGGTGGCCGCCCGCGCCCCGACCACCTGGTTGGCCAGGCGTGGGGTATGGCCGGCGGCGCGGAGCAGCTCGTACAGCCCCTTGTCGACCAGGTCCTCGCGCCGCAGCCGCATGACGTCGACGGGCACGGCGTTGTGCATGATGGCCAGCGGCTCGTCGGCGGCGTAGCGCAGCCGCTCCACCCAGGTGATCTCATCGCCTTCCCGAATGCCGAGAGCGTGCGCGATGGCATCCGGCGCTGGCATGATTTCGAAGCGCTGGATGTCGGTGCGCGGCTCACGGCCGCTCTTGACCAGGTCGTCGTACAGGCTGGACAGCTCGACCGGCCGGCGCACCATCGGATGCACCACCTGGGTGCCCACGCCACGCTTGCGCACCAGCATGCCGCGATCCACCAGGTACTGGATGGCGCGGCGCATCGTCGGGCGGGAGACGCCGAGCCGGTTGGCGAGCTCCACCTCGTTCTCCAGCCGTGCGCCAACCGGCAGCGCACCGCGCTCGATCAGCTCCTGCAGTCGGATGGCCACCTGAAAGTACAGGGGCACGGGGCTGGTCCGGTCGATCGTGACGGCCGGACGAGCACCGATGGAAGTGTCCGGGTCGGGCACTTGATCTGCTCCAAAATGTCCTGACAAATAATGTCTTAACAAACGGTTGACGGGATGGCAACAGAGTAGTACACGTGTAGCCCATAGTCGATGGCCATCGAGGCGCGAGGAGTCGGGATGCAGCCAGCTGGCCCCGGATCCAACGCGTTCGAGGTGTTGACCATGGGCCGGCTCGGCGTCGACATATACCCGCTGCAGACCAGGGTGTCGCTGCGACACGTGCAGACCTTCGGCAAGTACCTCGGAGGCAGCCCGGCCAACGTCGCGGTGGCGGCGGCCCGCCTCGGCCGGCGCACCGCGCTCATATCGCGCACCGGCCAGGACCCGTTCGGCGAGTTCCTGCATGACGCGCTGCGCGGCTTCGGGGTGGACGACCGGTACGTCATGGCGGTGCCGGCGCTGCCAACGCCGGTGACGTTCTGCGAGGTCTTTCCACCGGACCACTTCCCGCTCTACTTCTACCGGCTGCCCAAGGCGCCCGACCTGGAGATCCACCCGCACGAGCTGGACCTGGACGCCATCAAGGACGCCGAGGTCTTCTGGGTCACCGGAACGGGCCTGTGCCAGGAGCCGAGCCGCCAGGCCACCCTGCTGGCGCTGCACGCCCGTGGCCGCCACGGCATCACCGTGCTCGACCTGGACTACCGGCCGATGTTCTGGGCGTCCCGGGAGGACGCCCGGCAGGCCCTCCAGGACGCGCTGCCGTACGCCACCGTTGCCGTCGGAAACCTCGACGAGTGTGAGACCGCCGTCGGCGTGGCCGAACCGGCGAAGGCGGCCAGGGCGCTGCAGGAGTACGGCGTGCGGCTCGCGATCGTGAAGAAGGGCTCGGACGGCGTGCTGGCCACCGACGGCGACAGCGAGGTGGAGGTGCCGCCCGCGCCGGTCGAGGTGGTCAACGGGCTTGGCGCCGGTGACGCCTTCGGCGGGGCGCTGTGCCACGCGCTGCTGGCGGGCTGGGATCTGGAGTACGCGATGCGGTTCTGCAACGCCGCGGGCGCGATCGTCGCCGGCCGGCTGGCCTGTGCAGACGCGATGCCGACGCCGGCGGAGATCCACGAAAAGATACGGGAGGCCGGCCATGCTTGACAGCAAGCTGCGCGAACTCGTCGACACCAGGGTGCAGCGCCCCACCGCCGTCGCCGAAGCCGCCGCCCGCCGCCGTCGCCCGCAGTCGCTGCTCGGCGAGCACGGCCGGCTGATGATGATCGCGGCCGACCATCCGGCCCGCGGCGCGCTGGCGGCCGGCACCCGCCCCTTTGCGATGGCCGACCGGGTCGACCTGCTGGATCGGCTATGCGTCTCGCTGGCGCGTCCCGGCGTCAACGGCGTGCTCGGCACCCCCGACATCATCGAGGACCTGCTGCTGCTCGGCGCGCTGGAGGACAAGGTCGTCGTCGGCTCGATGAACCGTGGCGGCCTGGCTGGCAGCTCGTTCGAGATCGACGACCGGTTCACCGCCTACAACGCCGCGAGCATCGCCAAGGCCGGGTTCGAGGGCGGCAAGATGCTGGTTCGCATCGATCCCCAGGACCCGGGCACGGTGGCCACCCTGGAGTCCTGCTCACGCGCAGTCAGCGACCTGGCGCGTCGACACCTG
Source organism: Pseudonocardiaceae bacterium (assembly GCA_036505275.1). GTDB lineage: Bacteria > Actinomycetota > Actinomycetes > Mycobacteriales > Pseudonocardiaceae > DASXTS01. The sequence goes on along the minus strand of DASXTS010000388.1, from coordinate 5,183 downwards.
ATGGCCATGATCGAGCCGTTCATCGTGCACCGGGTCGACGGCCAGATCCGCAACGAGCTGACCGGCGACGCCATGGTCCGGGCGATGACGGTGGCGGCGGGTTTGGGCACGACCTCGGCCTACACCTGGCTGAAGGTGCCGATCGTGCCGGACATGGAGCGTGTCATGACCGCAACCACCCTGCCGGCGCTGATCCTCGGCGGCGAGGTCGCCCAAGATCAGGACGCCGCGTACGCCAGGTGGGGAAAGGCGCTCGCGCTGCCCACCGTCAAGGGATTGGTGATCGGCCGTGCGTTGCTCTACCCGCCGGGGGACGACGTTGCCGCTGCCGTGGACACGGCGGTGAGCCTGCTATGACACGTCAACAAGGGACCTCCACCGCCACGCTGTCCCCGGTCATCCGCCACCGGAGCACCGCAGCAGGTCACTTCACCCTGACGATCACCCCGGAGGCCGCCGGCTGGGACTACGGCGGGCTGCGGGTCCTGGAGCTGGCACCCGGCGGCAGCGTCACCCTCCATACCGGCGCGGATGAGACCGTGGTTCTCCCGCTCTCCGGCGGATGCGCAGTGGTCTGTGACGATCAGCGGTTCGAGCTGGCCGGCCGGCCCAGCGTCTTCAGCAGCATCACCGACTTCGCCTACGTGCCCCGTGACGCCATCGTCGAGATCTCCTCCGGTGCCGGTGGGCGGTTCGCGCTGCCGACGGCCCGCGCCCGTCAACGGCTGCCCGCCCGCTACGGTCCCGCCGAGGACGTGGCGATCGAACTTCGCGGCGCCGGCCAGGCCAGCCGCCAGGTGAACAACTTCTGCACCGTCGAGGCGTTCGAAGCCGATCGGCTGATGGCCGTCGAGGTGCTGACCCCAGCCGGCAACTGGTCCTCCTTCCCACCGCACAAGCACGACGAGGACCGCGACGGCGAGTCCCGGCTGGAGGAGATCTACTACTTCGAGGTGGCCGGCGGCGGCGTCGGCTACCAGCGGGTCTACACCTCGGGTCCGGGGCGCGAGATCGACGTCTGCGCCGAGGTGCGCACCGGCGACGCGGTCCTGGTGCCGTACGGCTGGCACGGCCCCTCGATGGCCGTCCCGGGCTACCACCTCTACTACCTCAACGTCATGGCCGGCGGCGGTGAACGCACCTGGCGGTTCCGCTTCGATCCGGCGCACGCCTGGGTCCGGGACACCTGGGCCGACCGGCCGATCGACCCTCGGCTTCCGCTGACGACTGCCACCGAAAGGAGCCCGTGAGGACCATCTTCGGCCCGGTGCGGGTCGTGCCGCGCACCGGCACCCGCCACCAGGCAATTGAGCTGATCAACTGCTGCCGTACGGGAACCGCACGGCCATCGTCACGCCCATCGGCCAAGCTGCTGGGAAGTTCCGGCGTCAGGTACAGGCCCGCATGATCGTTATCAAATAGTGGCCGGGAAGGGAGGATCTTGGCGATTTGCTAGACGGTGCCCGAAAGTGGCGGCGTTGACGCGTCGCATGCAGCGCCGGCCACGTGCCGGAGGGGGAGGAACACCCAACCAGACAGACGGTTCGACCGGAAAGGACACCGATGTTCAGATCTGGAACGAGGGCGGCTACGGCCGCTGCGGCGCTGGCCTGCGTCGCGCTCATCGCCGCTGGGTGCAGCAGTCAGGGTGGTGCCCCGCAGAGCAGCGGTGGCGGCGGTGGCGGCGGCGGTGCGGTCGCGAATACGCCCCGGATCACCATCGCATACATCACCCACCAATCGCCCGGCGACACCTTCTGGGACATCGTCCGTAAGGGCGCCGAAGCGGCGGCCGCCAAGGACAACGTCGACCTGAAGCTCTCCAACGACCCCGAGCCCGGCAAGCAGGCCACGCTCGTGCAGAACGCCATCGACAGCAAGGTCGCGGGCATCGCGGTGACCATCGCCTATCCGGACCAGTTGAAGTCGGTGATCCAGAAGGCCAGGGCGGCCAACATCCCGGTTGTGGCCTTCAACTCCGGCGTGGACGTCTGGCAGGACACCGGCGCGATGATGTACTTCGGCTCGGACGAGAGCCTGGCCGGTGAGACCGGTGGCAAGCGGATCGCGGAGGAGGGCGGCAAGCACGCGCTGTGCGTGGTCCAGCAGCAGGGCCACGTCGCCCTGGAGGCGCGCTGCGCCGGTCTGGAAAAGGGCCTGACCGCCGCCGGCGGCAAGGTTGACAAGCTGTACGTCACGGGCACGAACATGCCGTCGGTGACCTCGACGGTGCAGGCCAAGCTCGCCCAGGACCCCAGCATCGACTACGTCATCACGCTGGGTGCCCCGTTCGCGCTGGCCCTGCTGCCGATCGTGGCCGCATCGGCCAGCAAGCCGAAGCTGGCCACCTTCGACTCCAACAAGGACCTGCCGGCGAAGATCAAGTCCGGTGAGGTCCAGTGGGCGATCGACCAGCAGCCCTACTTGCAGGGCTACCTGTCGGTCGACTCGTTGTGGCTGTACGTCAATAACGGCAATGTGATAGGCGGCGGCCAGACCACCAAGACCGGCCCGGCTTTCATCGATAAGACCAACATCGACGCGGTCCAGAAGTTCGCGGCCAACGGAACGCGCTGACGCTCGTCGGGGGTCGGCGGTGTGGCGGCCCCCGACCCACCCCTGGAGGTTTGGATGAGTCAGACCATTGAGGCGCCCGCGGCGCCACCACGGGACGAGCGAGTAGTCCAGAAGTCGCTGCTGACCCGGCTGTTGACCCGTCCCGAGATCGGGGCGTTGGTGGCCGCGATTGCGATCTACATCTTCTTCTTCATCGTCGCGGAGCCGTTCCGCACCCCGGCGGCGTTGTCGACGGTGCTCTACGCCAGTTCGGTGATCGGCATCCCGGCAACGGCCGTGGCGCTATTGATGATCGGCGGGGAGTTCGACCTGTCGGCCGGCGTCGCGGTCACCAGCGGAGCGCTGGTCGCGTCCCTCACGGCCTACCAGTTGCACCTCAACGTATGGGTCGGCGTGCTGATCTCGCTGGTCGTGCTGCTGGCGATCGGTTTCATCAACGGCTACCTGCTGATCAAGACCGGGTTGCCGAGCTTCCTGGTGACCCTGGGCACGTTCTTCATGCTGACCGGGCTCAACCTGGCCGTCACCAAGATGGTGTCCGGTGGGGTGGCCACCTCGAACATCTCCGACATGGACGGTTTCAACGCCGCATCCGCCGTTTTCGCCTCGGACTTCAACATCGGCGGGGTCAGCATCCGGATCACGATGCTGTGGTGGTTCCTGTTCGTGGCGGTGTCGACCTGGGTGCTGCTGCGCACCCACGTGGGAAACTGGATCTTCGCCGTGGGCGGCGCGGACGCCAGCGCGCGTGCGGTGGGTGTGCCGGTGGTCCGGGTGAAGATCGGGCTTTTCATGTTCGTGTCGTTCGCGGCCTGGTTCACCGGCATGCACATCCTGTTCCAGTTCAACACCGTGCAGTCCGGTGAGGGCGTCGGCAACGAGTTCCTCTACATCATCGCCGCGGTGGTCGGCGGCTGCCTGCTCACCGGCGGCTACGGATCCGCCATCGGCGCCGCGATCGGCGCGTTCATCTTCGGCATGACCACCCAGGGCATCGTCTACGCCGGCTGGAACCCGGACTGGTTCAAGTTCTTCCTCGGCGCGATGCTGCTACTGGCCACCGTGCTCAACACCTACATCCGGCGACGGGCGGAGAGCAAGAAATGACGGCCACTCCAGACACCACTCCAGACACCACAGCCGGAACCGACGGCGCCCCCTTGGTGAAGCTCACCGATGCGGGCAAGAGCTACGGCAACATCATCGCCCTGACCGGGGTCAACCTCGAGGTCAGCCGCGCCGAGGTGACCTGCGTGCTGGGTGACAACGGCGCCGGCAAGTCCACCCTCATCAAGATCATCGCTGGGTTGCACCAGCATACCGAGGGCAGCTACGAGGTCGAGGGCGAACGGGTGCAGTTCAACTCGCCTCGCGAGGCGTTGAACCGCGGCATCGCCACCGTCTACCAGGACCTCGCGGTGGTCCCGTTGATGCCGGTGTGGCGCAACTTTTTCCTCGGCAACGAGGTGCGTCGCGGCCTGGGCATGGACATCGCCGCGATGCGGCGGATGACCAAGAAGGAGCTGCTGGACATGGGCATCGACCTGCGCGACGTCGAGCAGCCCATCGGCACGCTCTCCGGTGGCGAGCGGCAGTGCGTGGCGATCGCCCGCGCGGTGCACTTCGGCGCCAAGGTGCTCATCCTCGACGAGCCGACCGCGGCGCTGGGCGTGCGGCAGTCCGGTGTGGTGCTGCGCTACATCATCCAGGCCCGCGAGCGTGGTCTCGGGGTCATCTTCATCACCCACAACCCGCACCACGCCTACCCGGTGGGTGACCGGTTCCTGCTGCTCAAGCGCGGCCGCAGCATCGGCTACTTCCGCAAGAACGAGGTGACCCGCGACGACCTCACCGCGATGATGGCCGGTGGCGCGGAGCTGGAGGAGCTCAGCCACGAGCTGGAGCGGGGTGGCGGCGCGGCGGCCGAGGCCGCGCACGTCCTCGAGGAAGAGGTCAAGGAACTCGGCATCACCGCCGAGACGGCCGGCGGCGGCCAGGCCATGGCAGGGCAGCCAGGAGAGCGGTACACGCCAGGAGAGTGATATCAGGAGTCTTAGTCGCCCGGTCTTAGCCACCGGAATGGCTGCGAGCTTGATGACGGATCGGTCGACCGCCGATCGTGGCCGTTGATGGTCCGTCATCAGGTGCGTTGCTGCACAGAATCGGTCCGGCTGACCAACGGGAAGGAAAGGCTGGAACCATGTCGGAGCAGCTTTCGGTCGCGGTGATTGGTGCCGGGATGGCGGGTCGCAGTCACGCCGCGGCATACCGGATGGTGAACACGGTTTTCGGGGCGGGTCTTCCGCCGATCCGGCTGGCCGCGATCGCGGACGCGAACAGCGTGCTGGCCGAGGATGCGGCGCGCCGGTACGGGTATGAGAAGGCGTTGCCAAGCTGGGAGGCGGTCGTCGAGGATCCCAGCATCGATGCGGTGAGCATTGTCGTGGGGAACGCGCTGCACCGCCCGATCGCCGAGGCCCTGGTCGCCGCGGGCAAGCACGTGCTATGTGAGAAGCCCCTGGCCGGTTCGATGGAGGACGGGCGTGCGATGGTTGCGCTGGAAGAGGACGCGAACGTGGTCACCGCCGTGGGCTACACCTACCGGC